>JBILTM010000296.1:0-4824 GCA_044371545.1 Burkholderiaceae bacterium | reverse complement strand
ACGACGCGTGGCTCGCGCGGGTCGACCGGTTCGTCGCCGACATCAAGCGCGACGGCCGACTGATGTCAGCGGCGAAGGCGTTCAAGCTGGAACCGATCGTCGTGTCCCAGTGACCGGGACTTCGCCGTACCGTCCGAACCCTGGCGCGCGCCACGAGACGCTGCTGCGCGTCGCGAGCATCGCGTGCGCGCTGGTGGTCGTCGCGGCGACGATCCTGCACGCGCTGCAGCTGCGAGGCGCGATGCAGACGGCCGCGGAAGGCCGCCTGCTCACGGTCTCGCGGATCCTCGCGAAGGAGGCGAACCGCACGCTGCTGCAGACGCGCGGGCTGATCGACCAGGTCGACGAGGTGCTGCGCGCCGAGGACGGCCTGCGCGGCGTCGCGTCCGCCGCCGGACTCGAGGCGCTGCTCGAGGCGCTCCCGAGGCAGCAGACCCTGCTGCGCGCGATCGCGGTCGTCGGCCGCGACGGGCGCGTGCTCGCGTCGTCGGACCGGCGCCACGTCGGGCTCGACCTGTCCGCACTGGACTTCATGCGCGCGGCGGCGGACGACGGCCGCCTGCACCTCGGCGTGCCGAAGTCGGGCCGGGGCTTCGCCGAGGACGCCCGGGAGGGCCCCGAGCACGCGTTCGACGGGTGGATCACGCTGTCGCGCGTCACCGTCGGGCGCGCGGACCGCCCGCGGGTGGTGGCGGTGATCGGGTCGTCGAGCTGGATCGGCGACCTGAAGTTCGTCTCGAGCGACGAGGACCTCCTCTTCACCGTGTACCGGTACGACGGCACGCTGCTCGCCGGCAGCGATCCGGCCATCGCGAAGCGGCGCACCCCGCACCCGATCTTCACCGGCTTCCTGCCGGACCGAGAGACCGGCGCCTTCGAGGACCTGCCCGGCGACGCACGGCGCTGGATGGTGCACTTCGACACCACCGCGGACTTCCCCGTCGTCGTCGAGGCGCGCATGCACCGGAGCGTGGTCGTCGCGGGCTGGGAGCGCGAGCTGATCGCGCCGCTGCTGGTGATGCTGGTCACGCTGATCGCGCTGGTGCTGTACACCTGGATGACCGCCCGCGCGCTGCGCAGCCGCGCGCGCTCGGAGCTGCAGGCCGCGACGCAGGAGCGCCGGCTGCGCAACATCGTCGACACCGCGGCCGACGGCATCGTGACCGTCGACGCGCAGGGCATCGTGCGCGACTTCAACCGGGCGGCCGAGACGATCTTCGGGGTGCCGGCCGCCGAGGCGGTCGGGCGGCCGCTCGCCGCGCTGCTGCCCGACGACGACCCGGAGCGCGACCGGGAGACCGGCGACGACGACGCCGACCCCGGCGCGGCGCTCGAGCGCTGGCGCGCCGCGCAGACCGGGTTCGACGCCGTCGGTCGCGCCCGCACGCTGCTCACGCGCCGCCGCGACGGCCATCCGGTGGAGCTGCAGTTCGCGGTCAGCGCGGTCCACGACCAGGGCGAGCTGCTTTACACCGGCATCGTGCGCGACGTGACCGAGATGCGGCAGGCCGAGGAGCGCTTCCGCACGCTGTTCCAGCGCTCCGGCGAGCCGCACCTGCTGTTCGACCGCGACGGCCTCGTCGACTGCAACGACGCGGCCGCGATGCTGCTGCGCGCGGGCGGGCGCGACGCGCTGCTCGGACGCCGGCTCGACGAGCTCGCGCCGGCGTCGCAGACGGACGCGACGTCGGCCGAGGTGATCGAGACGGCCATTGCGCAGGCGCGCGCCGACGGGGTGAAGCGCCTCGTCTGGACCGCGCGCGCGCTCGACGGCATCGAATTCCCGGTCGAGATGACCCTCACGCCGATCCGGCTCGGCGACCACGACGCGATGCTCGTCGCGTGGCACGACATCGCCGAGCGCGAGCGCCACGAGCGCCAGCTGCGCGAGGCCCGCGACGCCGCCGAGTCGGCCGCCTCCGCGAAGGCGCAGTTCCTCGCGATGATGAGCCACGAGCTGCGTACGCCGATGACCGGCATCATCGGCATGATCGACCTGCTGCGCGACACGCGGATGACCGACGAGCAGGGCCGGATCGCCGACGTGCTCCAGGGCTCGGCGCACGCGCTGCTCACCGTGCTCAACGACGTGCTCGACTACTCGAAGATCGAGGCGGGCCGGCTGCAGCTCGAGGCGATCGACTTCCGTCCCGACGCGGTGGTCCGCGAGGTCACCGCGTTGCTCGCGCCCTCGGCCTCGCAGCGCGGCAGCAGCCTGTCGGTGCGCTGGCCCGAGGGCCCGGTCCCCGCGCTGCGCGGCGACCCGACCCGGCTGCGCCAGGTGCTGTTCAACCTCGTCGGCAACGCGATCAAGTTCACCGAGCGCGGCACCATCACGATCGTCGGGCGCACGCGCACGCTCGGCGACGGCGGCGTCGAGCTCGCCTTCGCGGTGTCCGACACCGGCGTCGGCATCGCGCCCGAGGTGCTGCCGACACTGTTCCGCCCGTTCCAGCAGGCCGACAGCTCGACGACCCGCCGCTTCGGCGGCACCGGCCTGGGCCTTGCGATCTGCCGCCACCTGGTCGAGGCGATGGGCGGCGCGATCGGCGTCGACAGCCAGCCCGGTTTCGGTTCGACCTTCCGCTTCTCGGTACGGCTCGAACCGGCGGGCGCCGAGCCGCAGTCGCCGCGCGACGCGATGCAGGGCGAAGCGCCGAAGGCGCGCGGCATGCGGATCCTCGTCGCCGAGGACAACGCGACCAATCGCCTGCTCGTCGGCACGCGGCTCGGCCGCGCGGCGCACCGCGTCGACCTGGTCGAGAACGGACTGCAGGCGGTCGAGGCGGTCCGCGAGCGCGACTACGACCTGGTGCTGATGGACATACAGATGCCCGAGCTCGACGGCGTCGGCGCGACGCGGGCGATCCGCGCGCTCGCCGGGCCGCGCGGGCGCGTGCCGATCGTCGCGCTGACGGCCGACGCGCTGTCGGAGTTCCGCGAGCGCTACATGTCGAGCGGCCTCGACGACTACCTGACCAAGCCGATCGACTGGCCGGCGCTGGAGCGGGTGCTGCTGCGCTACGCGCGCTCGAGCGACGCACCGGCGGCCGAGCCGCCGTCCGCCGCGCCGACGATGCCGCAGGCGCCGCCTCCGAGGGACCGGGTGCCGTCGGTCGACGCGCTCGAGCGCCCCGACGCGGCCGCGGTCGCCGTGATGCAGGAGGACCTCGGCGAGGACGTCTGGCAGGCGGTCGTCCAGGTCTACTGGCCGAAGGCCGGGACCGATCTCGATGCCTGCGTGGCGGCGGTCGCGGCGGGCGATACGGCCGCGCGCCGGGCGGCCGCGCACAGCCTGAAGGGCGCGTCGTCGAGCCTCGGCTTCGCGGCGGTGACCGCCGCGAGCGCGGCGCTCGAGCACTGCGACGAGGCCGAGGCGGCCGCGACGCTCGCGGTACTTCGCGACGCGTTCGCCGCCACGCGCGCGGGCTGGGCGGAGCAGCCGGTCGCGAGCTGATCGGCGAGCGCCGGCCGTTCGCTAGAATGGCCGGATGGACCGTCGCACGATGCTGGGCGCGCTGCTCGGCGCCCCCCTCGCCTGCCGCACCGTCGAGGCCGCCGCGCAGGAGATCAGCGACCTCGACGTGCCCTACGTCACCACGCCGCAGAACGTCGTCGACGCGATGCTCGATCTGGCCGGCGTCGGGCCGTCCGACCGGCTGGTCGACCTGGGCTCCGGGGACGGCCGGATCGTCATCACCGCGGCAAGACGCTGGGGCACGCGGGGCCTCGGCTACGAGATCGACCCGCGACTCGCGTCGATCGCGACGCGCAACGCGCGGCGCGAAGGCGTCGGCGAGCTCGCGCGGTTCGTCGTCGACGACATCTTCGTCGCCGACCTGTCCTCGGCGACGGTGATCACGATGTACCTGCTCCCCGACGTGAACCTGCGGCTGCGGCCGCGGCTGCGGGCGTTGAAGCCCGGCACGCGGCTGGTCTCGCACGACTGGGACATGGGCGACTGGCCGCCGCAGAAGTCGATCGAGATCGACGCGCCGGAGAAGCGGGTCGGCCTGCGCAAGACCAGCCGGCTGATGCTCTGGACGGTCTGAACCGCGGCGCTCAGCGCCCGGGCGGCACCGATGCCGCCCACGCGAGCACGCCGCCCTGGGCCGCGTCGCCGGGCGGTCCGTCGCGCTCGCCGCCGCCAGGCTCGACGCGACTGTCGGCCCGCACCCGCGGCAGGTACGCCGGGCACTCGCGCTGCACGTAGGCGAGCAGCGCCTCGCGCACGCGGCAGCGCAGATCCCACGCGCGGCCCGCGTCGGCCGCGCTGACCAGCGCGCGGACCTGCATCGCGCGCTCGCCGGCCTCGGCCAACTGCAGCACGGCGACCCGCCGGTCCCACTCGGGCGCGGCCGCGCAGACACGCGCGAACTCGGCACGCAGCGGCTCGACCGGCATCCGGTCGTCGACCCACAGGAATGCCGTGCCGATCAGCTGGGTGGAGCTGCGCGTCCGGTTCCGGAAGGGGTGCTCGATCCACCACTGCAGCGGCACGACCAACCGACGCTCGTCCCGGATCCTCACGACGACGAACGCGCCGGTGCTCTTCTCGATCACGCCCCACTCGCCTTCGACGATGACGACGTCGTCGAGGCGGATCGGCTGGGGCAGGCCGATCTGCAGGCCCGCGATCAGGTTGCCGGGCACCGGCCGCGCGGCGAAACCCGCGACGATGCCGGCCAGCCCGGCCGACGCGAGCAGGCTCGCGCCGACGTGCCGCACGGCGGGGAACATGGTCAGCACGATCGCCGCGGAGACCCGCACGACGGTCCGGTACGCGAGCAGCGCGACCGCGACCGCGAGTACCGCGACCGCGAG
>JBILTM010000110.1:0-16412 GCA_044371545.1 Burkholderiaceae bacterium | reverse complement strand
TGGCGGATCGCTGATGGATCCGAAGGCGCTCGCGGCCGGCCGCGAGTTCGACCATGCGATGCGGGAGGGCGGTTTCCTCGAAGCGACCGCTGCGCGCCTGGCCTTCTGGCCGATGGCGGCGTCTGCGGTCTTCTTCCTCAACGGCACGGGCGTGCTCGCGATGTTCGCGCTCGGGCTGGTCGCGGGACGGCGACGCCTGCTCGCGCGACCGGAGCTGCACCCCGCGCTCTGGCGGGCCGGCCGACGCTGGGGCCTGGGTACGGGGTGGGTACTCGGCTGCCTGTCGGCGTGGCTCGTCGTCGGCCCCGGGGCGCAGATCGGTGGCTTGGGCGTGCGCGAGACGACGGGCGTCGCGCTCGGCTTCGCCGGAGCGCCGTTGCTGACCTGGGGCTACGTGTCGGTGCTCGCCGCGATGCACGCCCGCGGGACGCGGGTGCTCGCCGTGTTCAGGCCGGCCGGCCGGATGAGCCTGACCGGGTACATCGGCGAGTCGCTGCTGCTGTCGCTCGCGTTCTGCGCCTACGGTGCAGGGCTGTTCGGCGAGCTCGGCGCGGCGGCCGCGTCGGCGCTGGCCCTGTGCACGTGGATCGTGCTCGACGTTCTCGCGCGGACGATCCAGGCGCGGTGGACATCGGGCCCGCTGGAGAGCCTGCTGCGGCGGTTCAGTGCGGGGTGAATTCGTGCGGGTGGCGGGATCCCGCTGCGCGGACGGCAGCGAGACCGGCATCGCGGTACGTCCGATCGCGGGCTGCCGCGAACGCCTCCTCGGCACGATCGCAGGTGGGGCGGCGCGCCCTGCGACGACTCGCGGACACGCGGCCGCCTCGGCACGCAGGTACACCTGATCGTCGACTCGGCGCCGGGATTCGACGACCCCGGCGATCTCGCCGGCTGGACCAGACAGCGCTTCGTGATGCCCCGAGCGCTTCAGGGGCGAGTGCCCGGGGCGACTTCGGAAGTGGTCGTGCGCAGCTCGCGCAACACGGTGACCATGCGAGTGTGGAGTTCCTGCCGCCATTCGGGATCGAGTGCCGCGCCTCCTGCATCGAAAGCCGCCTCGATCCGGTCCAGCAGGCCGTCGAGGTGACGCTCGGCGCTCAGCCGACCGTCGAAGCCGAACCGGATCGCATCGGCCAGGACGGACTCTCGGCTGATGTCGAAGCGGCCCGCGCTCGACTGCATCGAAAGTCGTGCGGGCATCTGCGCCGTGTCGGGCACCACATCGAAGGCTGGCGCGAGCCGCCACCGCCCCTCCTGCGGCCTGTAGACCACCGCATGGTTGCGCACGTGGTCGTCGTCGTTGCCACAGACGGCATTGAAGACCATCCGCCCGAAGAGCTCCAGCCGGTCCTCCGGGGGCGCCCCGATGCGCTGCAGCGCTTCGGCGAGACGCGGATAGCTCCAGCGTGACGTCTCCCCCGGCCCTCCCCCGGGGTACTCGGTCTGCAGCAACGTGGCCGCGCTCACGCACATCAGTCGCCGCTCGCCGTCCCGGTCGAAGCGCAGCACGCGCACCGCGCTGAACTCGTCGCCCGAATGCAGCACCGTCTGCGCGAAGTTCAACCCGCATGCCGTGCCCCAGAGACGGGTGGCGTGTTCCAGCCGAGGCACGTCGGCGGTATCGGACACGAGCCGGGGCTTCACCAGCCACGCGCGTCCTTCGTCGTCACGGACAGTGGTCTTGGGTCGTGCGCCGCCCAGGCTCGACGTTTGGACGAGCCGCTTGCGCAGCGTGCCGACGATGGCGGGCCGTCCTTCCGCCATCGCGCGCAGTTCTCTCGACAGCGCCTCCAGTCGGGCGAGCCTCGGCGTGCTCAGGGCAGCAACCGAAGGTGTCTTGGAGGTCCCGACCGCAAGCGCGCCCCAGCGCTCGTCGTTGCCTGCGAGCACGAGGTATCGCACGGGCGGTGTGCCGGCAGGCAGCCCGCGTTCCCTCTGCAGCACCGCCTGCCCCCATGAATCCGGGCAGGCATCCCGCAGCACGTCGTGGAGCCCGCGGTATCGGGGCGCGGTCCAGCGCCTGTCCGGATGGAAGAGCAGGCCGACCGGGTCGATGGACCAGGTGTGGCCCGCCTCGACGTAGCTCGGTGCATACCGGAACTCGCTCACGGTCGAGCCGTCGGCGCCGGTGGTGGCCTGGTAGCGCCCGACCGTGACCCATTCGCCCGAGTCGGGGCGCTGCAGGTACACGTAGAACCGCTCAGAAGTCATCGTCGTCCGCCGTGCTGCCGCGCGCGTGCACCACACGACGCACCCCGGGCTCGGTCCGGAGCGTCTCGGACGGGGAGGGCGCGAGGTCGTCCAGGAGCCCGAGCACCGAGAACGCGCGCAGGTAGTTGGCGGCCGATGCGCCGGGGTCCCCGCGTTCGAGGCGTTGCAGCGTGGCGCGCGAGACGTCCATGCGCTGCGCGAGCTCGGGCGACGTGATGCGCTGGGACAGCCGCTGGGCGCGGATGCACCGGCCCCACAGGGTCAGGCGCTCCTGCAGGAGTGTCGGAACGGCCTCTCCGGGGGTCAGCTTCTTGGGCATCCCAGTCGCCTCATAGAGTAGCCATTATATTCTTTAAAGAACTATCTATGAGCGTTTCATGCCGCCATGAATGATCATGAACGAGACATCATGAGCTTCAATGGCTCGTCTATGAGACGATCTGGAGGTTCTGAGACGTGCCTTCGGCTGTCTGCCTCCCGCCGCAACCCGGGGCGCCTTGCCGACGCGCCGCGCGATCTTCGGGAGCGTCAGGGGGCCGTCGTCGAACACGGGATGCGTCGTCGTTCCCGGTCGGATCCTGGCTCGTCTGCCGGAGGATTGCCGGAAAAGCAGAAGGGCGGGTCGTTTTCACGACTCGCCCTTCGGGTGTCCCAGCGCTATCTACTTGATTTCGTTGGGAGCTTATCTGGTGGCCAAGGGCGGAATCGAACCACCGACACGCGGATTTTCAATCCGCTGCTCTACCAACTGAGCTACTTGGCCGTGCCGTCGTGCGACGACTGTCCGGCAGGCGCCGGATGAGGCGGCGGAGTATAGCGGATCCGATGCGTGCGGACAAACGGCCGCGCCCCGTGCTTCCTTTCATTCGCGGCCGACCGTTCTTGCGGGATCTCCCGGCCGAAACGTGCGCCACGGACGTTTCCGCGGAAACGTCCCGAAGCCGGCGTGCGGCCGCACCCGGGCCGTCGGCTCACTCCACCGGCCGCGGCGGCAGCACGAACCACAGCACCAGCGCCAGCAGCAGGCCGCCGACGCCGAGCGGCAGCGCGCTGCGCCAGCCCGCGTTGGCGCGCCTCAGCACGCGCGCCTCGGTGACCCAGATGGTCTCGCACGCGCCGTTGCCCTGGTCGTCGCGGCGGATGCTGGTACCGCGGGCGAAGCCGCCCTTCGCGTGGCCGTACTCGGCGAGCGCGCCGCGCACGACGATCTGGTCACCGGGGCGCACGCCGCGCAGCCGCTTCACGATGGCCGGATCGTTCGAGAGCAGGTGGTTGTTCGAGATCTCGTCCGGGCGGAAGCGCTGCCACGCTTCGCCGTCGTCGGTCGCGAAGTAGCAGGTGAAGGTGCCGCTCGCGTAGCGCATGCGCCGGTGCACGCCGCTGCGCAGCGTCTCGCCCCACACCACGCAGAGGTCGACGACGTTCAGGTGGTCGCTCCACCAGTCGCGGTGCACGACGTCCCACCAGGCCGAGGTGTCGTGGCGACTGACGACCATGCCGCGCAGCTCGTAGCGGTAGAGCGGGCTCACGGTGTAGTCGACGCCGCCCGCGGATACCGGGAACGGGGCCCGCCGCTCGGGCTCCTGGGTGGGCTCGGGCAGCGACGCCGGCAGCACCGCCTCGGCGCCGGGCAGGCGGTCGCGCATCCACAGCCCGCCCGCGATCAGGGCGAGGCTGGCGGCGAGCAGCAGGTTCTGGGCGGCGTGCAGCATGACGTCGGGTCGGCGGTCGCGACCGACGCTAGCGTCGCCGGTCGCGGTCGCGGCGCGCGGCAGGACCGGAGGACGGCCCGCGGCGATCGCCGGCGGGCCGCCGCCTATAATCGGTCGATGGATGCTCGCTCCGCCTCGTTCGACGCGGTCGTCGTCGGCCGCGGCGCGGTCGGGGCGGCCGCCGCGCTCGGCCTGTCGCAGGCGGGGCTGAAGGTCGGCTGGATCGGCCCGGCGGCGCGCCCGGCGCCGGAGTCCGAGGGCTGGGACGCGCGGGTGTTCGCGCTGTCGCCCGGCACGCGCGAGCTGCTGCGCGGCCTGCGCGTCTGGGACGCGATGCCCGCCGCGCGGATCGCGCCGGTCTACGACATGCGGGTCTACGCCGGCCCCGGCGCCGAGGCGCCCGAGCTGCACCTCGACGCGTATTCGGGCCGTGTCGACGCGCTCTCGTGGATCGTCGAGAACCGCACGCTGACGCGCACGCTCGACGACGCGCTGCGCTTCGCCGGCGTCGCGTCGGTCGACGACGCGGTGTCGGCACTGCAGCTCGACGAGGGCCCGCAGGGCGGCGCGGTGCTGACGCTCGCCTCGGGCCGCACCATCGCCGCGAAGCTCGTCGTCGCGGCCGACGGCGCGGACTCGACGCTGCGCGGGCTCGCGGGCATCGAGCCGCGCGTGCGCGACTACGGCCAGCGCGGCGTGGTCGCCAACTTCGACACGACGCTGCCGCACGGCGACACCGCCTACCAGTGGTTCGGCCCCGAGCTCGGCGTGCTCGCGCTGCTGCCGCTGCCCTCGGGCTCGCCCGAGCGCGGCCGGGCGAGCATGGTCTGGTCGGCGCCCGAGGCGCTCGCGGCCGAGCTGCTCGCGCTGTCGCCCGAGGCCCTCGCCGCGCGCGTCGCCGAGGCCTCGCACGGCACGCTCGGTGCGATGACGACGATCACGCCGGCGCAGGCCTTCCCGCTGCGCCTGATCCGCGTGCCGCGGCTGATCGCGCCGCGGATGGTGCTGGTCGGCGACGCCGCGCACGCGATGCACCCGCTCGCGGGGCAGGGCATGAACGTGGGCTTCGGCGACGTCGCCGAGCTGCTCGCGGTGCTGCGCGGCCGCGAGTTCTACCGCGACCTCGGCGATCCGCTGCTGTGGCGCCGCTACGAGCGCGCGCGCCGCGAGGCGGTGTTGCTGATGCAGGACGCCACCGACGGCCTGCAGCGGGCGTTCGGCCCGCTGCCGGAGCCGCTCATCGGCCTGCGCGACCTCGGCTGGCGCATCGTGGCAAGGTCCGATTGGCTCCGGCGACGGATGATCGCGCAGGCCGCGCGATGAACGCCGCCCCAACTGCGGGACCGAGGGGTCCCGATCGAGGAACGACGATGCTCCGAGTCCCGTCCCCCCTGCGCCGCGCGGCCGCCGTCGTGCTCGCCGTCGCCGCGCTGGCCGCGACGCCCGCCCTCGCGCAGGCCCCCGCGGCGCCGGCCGCACCCGCCGCCGCGCCCGCCGCCGCACCCGCCGCGCCCGCCGACGCCGGTGCGCAGCAGGTCCGCACCGCGGTCGAGGCCTGGCTGCAGGGCCGTTTCAAGGTCGACGGCGTGCGCCGCTCGCCGGTCGCGGGCATCTGGGAGGTGCAGATCGGCACCGACCTGATCTACGTCGACGAGAAGGGCCAGCACGGCTTCGTAGAGGGTCAGCTGATCGACCTGAAGGCGAACCGCAACCTGACGCAGGAGCGCATCGACGCGATCACTGCGATCCGCTTCCAGGACCTGCCGCTGTCGCTTGCGATCAAGCAGGTCATCGGCAAGGGCACACGCCAGCTCGCGGTCTTCGAGGATCCGAACTGCGGGCACTGCCGCACCCTGCGCCGCGACTTGTTGAGCATGCAGGACGTGACCATCTACACGTTCCCGCTGCCGATCCTCGCGGCCGATTCCGAAGACAAGGCGCGCCGTGCATGGTGCGCATCCGACCGCGTGAAGGCCTGGAACGATCTGATGCTGCAGGGCAAAGTGCCGGACAACAAGGGCGCTTGCGACAACCCCGTCGCGAAGGTCTCCGAGCTCGGCCGCAAGCTGAGGATCACCGGCACGCCGACGATCTTCTTCGCGAACGGCAAGCGGGTGCCGGGTGGCGTGCCCGCGGCGCAGCTCATCAAGCTGATCGACGAGAACGGCAAGGCCTCCTGACGGGCGCGGCCGGGCGTCCGAGCCGCACGCCGGCCGCGGCGCATCCGCGTTCAGCGCCGCTGCGCCGCGACGCTCGCCTCGTACTGCGCCCTGAACCGCTCGACGCGCTCGGCCGCGCCGCACACGTCGCGCACGCCGCCCACGCCCTGGCCGGCGCTCCAGGCGCCCGGCTTCCAGCCTGCGATGTCGAGCGTGCGCTTCGCCACCGGCACGCCGCGCTCGTCGAGCCAGCCGAGCTCCTGCAGCCGCCCCTTCACGAAGCTCGCCGGAATGCCGGTCACCGCGTCGGTGACGACGATGTCGTCGGCGCCCGCCGCGACGATCCCGGCCTTGTACGCGTCGTCGGCCATGCTCTCGTGCGTCGCGACGAAGGGCGTGCCGACGTAGCCGAGGTCGGCGCCCGCGACCTGCAGCGCGTGCAGCTGGCGGCCCTCGGTGACGCTGCCCGCGACCGCGACGATCCCGTCGAAGAACGTGCGCACCTCGGCGACGAACGCGAGCGGGTTGAGCCAGCCGGTGTTGCCGCCCGCGCCCCCGGTCAGCAGCACCAGCCCGTCGGCGCCGGCCGCGGCCGCGCGACGGGCGTGGCGCACGGTCGCGACGTCGGCGAGCACGACGCCGCCGCAGTCGTGCACCGGGCCGATCACCGGGTCCGGCGCACCCACCGACGCGATCACCACCGGCACGCGGTGGCGGACCACGGCGCGCAGGTCCTCGTCGCGGCGCGCGTTCGACGGGTGCAGAATCAGGTTCGCGGCGGGCACGCCGGACGCGTCGGCGGTCTCGCGCGCGATCCGGTCGAGCCACGCGTCGAGGTCGGCGGACGTGCGGGCGTTCAGCGTCGGGAACGCGCCGACGGCCCCGGCGCGCGCGGCGGCGATCACCAGGTCGGGCCCCGACACGCGGAACATCGGGGCCGCCACCAGCGGCACCTTCAGGCGGGAGAGCAGCGGATGCACGGCGAGCGGGTCAGGTTGGAACGGGACGGCCAGCATATCGCGGTCGTGACGATGGTCAACGATGCGGGCGGCTGCCTCGACGAGGCGAGCGAGCGCGAGCTCGAGGCGGCGCTCGACGCGATCGACGCGGACCCCGCGGTCCGCGCGGTCGTCGTCACCGGCACGGGGCAGGGCGTGTTCGTGCGGCACTACGATGTCAAGACGCTCGAGGCGCGTGCAAGGAAGATGGCGGCACGCGGCCTCGCGTTCTCCCTCGAGCGGCCGGTGCCCGAGTCGGCCTACCTGCGCTGCGTGCGACGCATCGAGGAGAACCCGCGGCCCTTCGTCGCGGCGATCGACGGCGTCGCGATGGGCGGCGGCTTCGAGCTCGCGCTCGCGTGCGACCTGCGGCTCGCGCAGGCCGGCGACTATCCGATCGGCCTGCCCGAGGTGAACATCGGCCTGTTGCCCGGCGCCGGCGGCACGCAGCGGCTCACGCGCCTCGTCGGCCCCGGCGTGGCGATGCGCTCGCTGCTGCTCGGACGCACCTGGGCGCCCGCCCGCGCGGCCGACCTCGGGCTCGTCGACGAGGTCGTCGAGGGGCCGGTGAAGCCGGCCGCGCTCGCGCTCGCGCATCGGCTCGCCGCGCTGCCGCCGCGCGCGGTCGGGCACGTCAAGCGCCTGGTGCGGATGGCCGCGTCGCAGGGGCTCGCCGACGGGCTCGCCGCGGAACGCACGCTGTTCTGCGACCTGATGGTCGACGACGCGTCGATCGCGCTGATGGCCGAGATGAACGCCGGCCGCCTGCCGATCACCGGGCGAGGGTAGGCGGCGTCTCGCCGCGCGGCCACAGCATCCACATCCGGCCGCGCGCGCGCATCTCGCCGGCGGCGCGCTCGGCCTCGGCGCCGAAGCCCCAGAAGAAGTCGGCGCGGACGCTGCCCGCGATCGCGCCACCGGTGTCCTGCGCCGCCATCGCGCGGCGGATCGGGCGGCCGTCGACCGGATGCGTCGTGTCGAGCCACACCAGCGTCGCGAGCGGCACCACCGAGCGGTCGACCGCGAGCGAGCGCATCGGCGTGAGCGGCACGCCGAGCGAACCGGGCGGACCGGGCTCGGGCTCGCCGGGCGGCGCCGGCGGCGGCACGGGCAGCTCGCGGAAGAACACCACGCTCGGGTTCGTCCGCATCACCTCGGGCGCCTGCGCGGGGTGCTCGCGCAGCCAGCGGCGGATCGCCGGCGCGGTCACCTCGTCCGGCTTCAATGCGCCCCGGTCGATCAGGCTGCGCCCGATCGCGCGGTAGGGGTGGCCGTTCTGGTCCGCGTAGCCGACGCGCAGCGTCGTGCCGTCGCGCAGCCGCACGCGGCCCGAGCCCTGGATCTCGAGGAAGAACGCGTCGACCGGATCGTCGACCCAGACGAGCTCGTTGCCGGCCAGCGGCCGCGTGGTCTCGATCTCGGCGCGGTCGTGGTACGGCACGACGCGCGTGCCCTGCACGCGGCCGCGCAGGCGCAGGCCCGCGAGCTTCGGCTCGACGCCGGCGAGCTCGATCGTCAGCAGGTCGGCGGGCCGCGCGTAGAGCGGCGCCTGCGACGCCGACTCGCGCGTGCGGCTGCCGGTCATCAGCGGCTCGTAGTAGCCGGTCACGAGGCCCTCGGTGCCGCCCTTCGCGTCGCGCAGCGGCCAGGCCTCGAGCCGCGTCGCGAGCCAGCCGCGCAGCGCATCGCGCATCGGCATCGCGTCGGGCGCGGGCCGCGGCAGCGCCGCGAACTCGGCGCACAGCACGGGCCAGGGCGCCGGCGGCGCGCGCATCGTGCACTGGCGCACGATCGCGGCGCCCAGGCCGTCGAGCGGGTCCGCGGCCCATCCGGGCAGCGAGGCGGGTTCGACGGGCCGCGGCGGCGGCAGCGGCCCGGCGGCGGGCAGCGCCGCGGGCGCCGGCGCGCGCACGTCCCCGGTCGGTGCCGCACAACCGGCGAGCACCGCGATCGCGCAGGCTATGATCGCCGCCCTCACCGATGGGGAACGCGTCATGTGGGTGATCTATCTCGAGGCCGGCGCCGCGGTCACGATGGTGCTGCTGATCGTCTGGTGGACGATGCGCGGCAAGAAGTAGCGCGCGCCGCCGTCAGTGCAGCGTGCGCGGCATCGCGAGCTCGATCGTCTCGATCGGTGCGTCGAAGCGCGTGCCGTCCTCGGCGACGAAGAAATAGCTGCCGTGCATCTTGCCGGTGGGCGTGTCGATCTGGCTGCCGCTGGTGTACTCGAACGACTGGCCGGGCCGCAGCAGCGGCTGGTGCCCGACGACCCCGAGCCCCTTGACCTCCTTGACGCGGCCGTTGCCGTCCTCGATCACCCAGTGTCGGCTGACCAGCTGCGACGGCACGTCGCCCGCGTTGGTGATCGTCATCGTGTAGGCGAACGCGTAGACGCCCTGGTCCGGGTTCGACTGCTCCGGAAGGTAGCGGCTCTGCGCGGCGATCCGCACGGCATATCTCTTCTCGCTGGCCACGATGTGCTCTCCCCGTACAATCGGATTCTAGTGAATCGGACCCCGTCGATGGACAAGACCCTGCGCATCGCTCCGAGCATCCTGTCGGCCGACTTCGCCCGACTCGGCGAGGAGGTGCGCGCCTTGCAGGCGGGCGGCGCCGACCTCGTCCACGTCGACGTGATGGACAACCACTACGTGCCCAACCTCACCATCGGCCCGATGGTGTGCAAGGCGATCCGCCCGCACGTGACGATCCCGATCGACGTGCACCTGATGGTCGAGCCGGTCGACGCGCTCGCGCTCGAGTTCGCGAAGGCGGGCGCCGACCTGATCACGTTCCACCCCGAGGCCTCGCGCCACGTCGACCGCACGCTGCAGGCGATCCGCGACGCGGGCTGCAGGGCCGGGCTGGTGCTGAACCCGGCCACGCCGGTCGGCTGGCTCGACCACGTGATGGACCGCCTCGACATGGTGCTCCTGATGTCCGTCAATCCGGGCTTCGGCGGGCAGGGCTTCATCGACTCGGCGCTGCCCAAGCTGCGCGAGGTGCGCCGGCGCATCGACGCGCACGTCGCGGCCGGCGGGCAACCGATCTGGCTCGAGATCGACGGCGGGGTGAAGGTCGACAACATCGGCGCGATCGCGGCCGCGGGCGCCGACACCTTCGTCGCGGGCTCGGCGGTGTTCGGCGCGCCCGATCCGGACGGCGGCTACCGCGGCGTCGTCGAGCGGCTGCGCGGCGCGGCCGCTCGGGGCAAGGGCTGGTGAGCGCCCGGCCGTCGAGGCTGCGCGCGCGTGCGGTCGTCATCGACCTCGACGGCACGCTGCTCGACACCGTCGCCGACCTGGCCGCAGCGGTCAACCTGATGCTCGCCGAGCTCGGTCGCGACACGCTGCCCGAGCCGGTCGTCGCGTCCTACGTCGGCAAGGGCGCCGACGTGCTGGTGCACCGCGCGCTCGGCGGCGGGCTCGAGGCGCGCGTCGACTCGGCGCTGCACGCGCGCGGCGCGGCGGCGTTCGCGCGGCACTACACGGTCGAGAACGGCCGCCACGCGCGGCCCTACGACGGCGTGCGCGAGGGCCTCGACGCGATGCGCGCGATGGGGCTCAGGCTCGCGTGCGTGACCAACAAGCCGCAGGTCTTCGCCGACCCGCTGCTCGAGCGCTGCGGGATGCGGGCCGACTTCGAGCTGGTGCTGGGCGGCGACGCGCTGCCGCGCAAGAAGCCCGACCCGATGCCGATGCTGCACGCCGCGGGCGCGCTCGGCGCCGCGCCGCACGAGGTGATCGCGATCGGCGACTCGGTCAACGACGCGCTCGCCGCGCGAGCCGCCGGCATGGCGGTGCTCGCCGTGCCCTACGGCTACAACGAGGGCCGCGACGTCAGGTCGCTGGACACGGATGGTATAGTCGCCTCGCTGCTGGAGGCCGCCTCCCGGATCGACCCGATCCGCTGAGCGACGCGCCCCGCGGCCACGGAGCCCCGCGCGCACCATGCATCGCCCGAACGAGTTCGTCTTCGTCAGGACCTGGCGGTCCTGCCTGTGGCGGCGCCGGACCTGATCCCGCGCCGCCCCGGTCGCGCGCCGCGCGCACCGGACGAACCGTCGTTCCATCGCCCGCCCGTCGCCACGCCGCGGGCCGATCCGTGAGGGATGCATGACCGAGATCGAATTCCGGGCGCTCGCCGCCCAGGGCTACAACCGGATCCCGCTGCTCGCCGAGTGCCTCGCCGACCTCGACACGCCCCTGTCGCTGTACGTGAAGCTGATCGACCGCACGAAGCGCGCGAACAGCTTCCTGCTCGAGTCGGTCGTCGGCGGCGAGCGCTTCGGGCGCTACTCGTTCATCGGCCTGCCGGCGCGCACGCTGCTGCGCGCGAGCGGCGAGGCGATCGAGGTGGTCCGCGACGGCGAGGTCGTCGAGACCGCGACCGGCGATCCGCTCGAGTTCGTGCGCGCCTACCACGCGCGCTTCAAGGTCGCGCTGCGTCCCGGGCTGCCGCGCTTCCCGGGCGGACTCGCCGGCTACTTCGCGTACGACGTCGTGCGCTGGATCGAGCCGCGGCTCGGGCCTTCGACCAAGCCCGACCCGATCGGCACGCCCGACGTGCTGATGCTGCTCGTCGACGAGCTCGCGATCGTCGACAACCTGCGCGGCAAGCTCTACCTGCTCGTCTATGCCGACCCGTCGCAGCCCGACGCCTACGCCCGCGCGAAGCGCCGGCTGCGCGAACTGCAGGCGCGGCTGGCGCAGCCCGCGGTCGAGCCCGAGGACCAGGCGCTGCCGGAGGGCGAGATCCGCCGCGAGTTCGCGCGCACCGATTACCTCGCGGCCGTCGCGCGCGCGAAGGAGTACATCGTCGCCGGCGACGTGATGCAGGTGCAGGTCGGCCAGTGCCTGAGGAAGCCCTACGCGCATGCGCCGCTGTCGCTGTACCGCGCACTGCGCTCGATCAACCCGTCGCCCTACATGTACTACTACGACTTCGGCGGCTTTCAGGTGATCGGCGCATCGCCCGAGATCCTGGTGCGGCAGGAGTCGGTCGAGGCCGCCGACGCGCAAGGCCGCGTGGTGCCGCAGGGCACGAAGGTGACGATCCGGCCGATCGCGGGCACGCGCAGGCGCGGCCTGACGCCCGCGCAGGACGACGCGCTCGCCGCCGAGCTGCTCGCCGACCCGAAGGAGCGCGCCGAACACCTGATGCTGATCGACCTCGCGCGCAACGACATCGGCCGCATCGCGCAGGTCGGGACGGTGAAGGTCACCGACCGGATGGTCATCGAGAAGTACTCGCACGTGCAGCACATCGTCTCGAACGTCGAGGGGATGCTGGTGCCGGGGCTCGACGCGATCGACGTGCTGCGCGCGACCTTCCCTGCGGGCACGCTCACCGGCGCGCCGAAGGTCCGTGCGATGGAGATCATCGACGAGCTCGAGCCGGTCAAGCGCGGCATCTACGGCGGCGCCTGCGGCTACCTGTCGTGGTCGGGCGAGATGGACGTCGCGATCGCGATCCGCACCGGCGTGCTGAAGGACGGCGTGCTCAACGTGCAGGCCGCGGCCGGCGTGGTCTACGACTCGGTGCCCGAGGCGGAGTTCCAGGAGACCGAGGTCAAGGCACGCGCGGTGCTGCGCGCGGCGGAACTCGTCGAGGAAGGGTTCACGCGCGAGTTATGAACCTTCGCGACGTGGAGCGGCAGGTGCCCGCGGGATGGCGGCGCAAGCGACCGGTCCCGCGGGCAGCGGGGCTCACTTGAACCGGGCGGCGACCCGGTCGAGCGCCTTGGCCAGGTCGTCCCACGCCTTCTCCGTGCCGGCCTTCATGTCCTGCCACGCATCCTCGCTGCGCCGGCCCAGTTCCGAGAGCGACTCGGCCGCCGCGCTTCGCTGCCGTCGCAGGGCCTGCAGATCGTTCTCGTAGTCGATCCGGGCTTCGGCGCTCGCGCGCTTCGCGCGGGCGGAGAAGGTGTCGAGCCGTGCATCCCATTCGGCGAGCTGTGCCTCGAGCTTCTGCCGATACGCATCCCTGGTTGCCATGGTGCGGATTCCCCTTTCGTGTGTGATGTGCCGGTGCCGACGCTACACGCGCCGTCCCTGGATCACCCGCAGCAGGATCACCACGATCGCGATCACGAGCAGCAGGTGGATCAGCCCTCCCATCGTATAGGAGCTCACCAGGCCGAGCAGCCAGAGCACGACGAGGATGACGGCGATGGTTTCGAGCACGGCGGGCGCCTTTCGCGACGGTGTGGTGTGTCCACACGCTAACGCGCCGAGGGTTCGCAGGTTTGCGCCGCGTCAAGCCGCGCGTCGTACGGCCGATCGTCCTACAGGCGGGCGCAGCGCCCCGGGGGGATCAGCGCGGCCGGCCGAGCACCATCGCCCAGTAGGTGCGGTAGGTGTTCGACGAGGTGCCCTGCACGAGCACGACGCCGACGTCCACGTAGTTGCCGTTCATCACGTTGACGCAGTGGCCGGGGCTGTCGATCCAGCCCTGGAGCACGGCCGCGAAGTCGGTATAGCCGGCCGCGAGGTTCTCGCCGACCGACTGCCACGTGTAGCCGGTCGCGGTGAGCCGGTCGCCGACGCTCGAGCCGTTCGCGCCGGTGTGGGTGAAGAGGTTGTTCTGCTGCAGGTACTGCGCCTGAGCGAGCGCGGCCTGCTCGGTCTGCGCCTGCCACCTGAGCGGGCCCGCGGCCGGGAAGGCCGTGCCGCCGCAGGAGCGCGGCACCGCGCGCGCGGCGTTGAGCGCCTCGACGACGCGATCGGGGAAGGTCTTCTCGGACGTCGGCGTCGCGGCGGAGCCGGTCGGCGTGGTCGTCGAGGTCGCCGGCGTCGAGGTCGCCGGCGTCGAGGTCGCCGGCGTCGTGGACGCCGCGGCCGGCGCCGCGGGTGCGCTCGCCGCGGTCGCCGGTGCAGCCGCGGGCGCGCCCGTCGACGGGGAGCCCGATGCGCCGTCGCCACCGCCGCCGCCGCATGCGGCGAGGGTCGCCGCGATCCACGCCGCGCCCACCGTCGTCCTGCCGATCCGCACTCGCCGTCGCACCCATCGCTCCCGCATCCGGAACGACCACGACGCTATCGACGCGTCGACGGACGGTATCGGGCCTGCAGCCCGGCGGTCGCGGGAGCGGTACCGGCGGCGAGGGCCCCGCGAGGCCGAGAGGTCGGGGCCGCGGGCGAGCGGTCGCGATTGCGGCGGTGGCGCGGCGCTGTCCGAGCGTTCGGCGCGGATGCCGTGAGGTCAGCGGCGATGCGGTGCGGCTGTTCGTCGGTTCGGCGATGCGCGACGCACGCCGCGCGGCGTGCGCACCACGGCTCGGGCCCACCCGACGGGTGGCAGGCGTGGGGTCATGCTCGGGGCGCTCGGGAGCAGGCCCCCGCCGGTTCAGACCGCAGGTCGTCGGCAGAGCTGTCCGAAGCGCCCGTGCGGCGCGCAGACGAGGCCTGCGCAGCAGGTCTCGCCGTTCGCGCACGACTGCAGGTCGCCGCGGCATGCCGCGGGGGAGCCGGTCCGGTCCGACACGCCCGGCAGCCGTGGTGCGTCGGCCGGCGCTCCGGCGGGCGGGTCGCCGGGGCCGGCCACGCAGCCGACCGCGAGCAGCGCGGCCGCGAGCGCGGCGGTCAGGCGCAGCGGGCGTCGGCCCGCTGCATCGGCGGGCCTCAAGGAAACGGCCGCTGGCACATCTGGCCGAGTCGGCCGTTCGGCTGGCAGACCAGACCGCTGCAGCAGGTCGTCGTGCGGTCGCACGACTGCAGGTCGCCCGCGCAGGCGGCACCGGCGCCGTCTCGTGCGACGCCGGGCATCTCGCGGACTGTGGTCGGCCCGGAGGCCGGGGGCGCCGCGCAGCCGAGCGCGGCGAGCAGGGGCAGGACGGCCAGGGCGATTCGGTTCATCGGGGCACCTCCGGTAGCGGCGCGCCGGCGGCGCGGCCGATTTGCGCCATCGTACCGGCGCGGCCATAATCCGCGCATGCACGCCGCATCCGCTCGCCTGCAGTCCTTCCGCTCCTGGCGCTGGCGCAAGCCTGCCGCCTGAACGACCCCGCCCGCGCGCGCCCGCGATCCACGGCGCACCCCGTCCCCCGCACCGCCGCGGCACACCGCCCGGCCACGATGCGCGCGACGGACCCGAGCAGGACGAACACCGGCCCCGCGGCCGGCCCCGACGGGAGCGAGCCCATGCTGCTGATGATCGACAACTACGACTCCTTCACCTACAACCTCGTCCAGTACTTCGGCGAGCTCGGCCAGACGGTCCGCACCGTCCGCAACGACGCGATCGACGTCGACGACGTCGCAGCGCTCGCGCCGGACCGCATCGTGATCTCCCCCGGCCCGTGCACGCCCGACGAGGCCGGCATCTCGCTGGCGGTCATCCTGCGCTTCGCCGGGCGCGTGCCGATCCTCGGCGTGTGCCTCGGCCACCAGGCCATCGGGCAGGCCTTCGGCGGCCGCGTGGTCCGTGCGAGGCAGGTGATGCACGGCAAGACCGACGCGATCGACACCACCGGCGAAGGCGTGTTCCGCGACCTGCCGCGCCGCTTCGAGGTCGCGCGCTACCACTCGCTGGTGGTCGAGCGCGACTCGCTGCCCGACTGCCTCGAGGTCACCGCCGAGAGCGGCGACGGCCAGGTCATGGGCCTGCGCCACCGCACGCTGCCGGTCGAGGGCGTGCAGTTCCATCCCGAATCCGTCGCCAGCGAGCACGGGCACGCGCTGCTGCGCAACTTCCTCGCCGCCTGAGCGCGCGACCCGCACCCCCGTCAAGGAGACCCCCATGCCCATCACCCCCCAGGAAGCGCTGCAGCGGACGATCGAGCACCGCGAGATCTTCCACGACGAGATGCTCAGGCTGATGCGGATGATCATGAGCGGCGAGATGTCGCCCGTGATGACCGCCGCGATCCTGACCGGCCTGCGCGTGAAGAAGGAGACGATCGGCGAGATCGCCGCCGCCGCGCAGGTGATGCGCGAGTTCTCGGCGAAGGTCGAGGTGCCGACGACGCCGCACTTCGTCGACATCGTCGGCACCGGCGGCGACGGCTCGCACACCTTCAACATCTCGACCGCCTCGATGTTCGTCGCGGCCGCCGCGGGCGCCAGGGTCGCCAAGCACGGCAACCGCGGCGTGTCCTCGCGCTCGGGCGCGGCCGACGTGCTCGAGGCGCTGGGCGCGCACATCATGCTGACGCCCGAGCAGGTCGCCGAGTGCCTCGCCGCGACCGGCATCGGGTTCATGTTCGCGCCGAACCACCACCCGGCGATGAAGAACGTCGCGCCGGTGCGCCGCGAACTCGGCGTGCGCACCATCTTCAACATCCTCGGCCCGCTGACCAATCCGGCGTCGGCACCGAACACGCTGATGGGCGT
>JBILTM010000170.1:0-11445 GCA_044371545.1 Burkholderiaceae bacterium | reverse complement strand
CATCGTGGGGCGGCGGGCGTCGACCGGGCGGATGCTAGCCGATCCGGCTTCGGCAGGTCGGCCGCAGTGCTCCGGCCGAGCGCACCGAGCACCACGACACCGTCCTCGCCGGGTGCGGCCGCGGTGACCCCGTGCCGCGCGTTGTCGACCTGCCAGCCCTTCGGGAACGCCACGTGCAGCCCCAGCGCCGGGTGCAGCAGCACCTCGTCGCGCACCACGCCCTCGGCCGGGTTCGGGCCGAAGAGCAGGCCGTCGAAGTGCCGCACGAACGCGGCGTCGTCGGCGATCGGCGCACGCGCGGGCGCCGCGAACGCGTTCGGCGATTCCTGATCGACGACCGCGAACCGGTGGTCGAACTGGCGCAGACGCATGCTGCCCGCCAACCGCTGGCCGACGCGGTCGAGGTACGCGTTCAGCGCCTCGTCGTCGACGAGGCCGATGCCGCTGCGCACCTGCCCGGCGGCCTCGCGGCCGAGCCTGCGGTCGACCTCGGGGTCGGGGACCGTCGCGCAGGCCGTCAGCCCGAAGGCGGCGACGAACGCGAATCGGGCGAGCGGGTTGGAGCTTGGACGCTTCGCCCGGATGCCGGCCGAATCCGCCCCGGGCGGATCAGGCCGCGAGCAGCCGGATCCGCGTGATCTCCGAAGGCGCGCCGAATCGCTTCGGCGGTCCCCAGTAGCCAGTGCCGCGGCTCACGTGGACGCGCAGCCGCCCCAACCGGTGCAGCCCGGCGGTGAACGGCTGCTGCAGCCGCACGAAACAGGTCCAGGGCAGGAACTGGCCGCCGTGCGTGTGGCCCGAGCGCTGCAGCTCGAAGCCCGCCTCGGCGGCGGCCGGCGCGCTGCGCGGCTGGTGCGCGAGCAGCAGCCCCGCGTCGCGCAGCAGCGTGAGCACGACGAGCGACGAGATCGCGCCGAGCGCGGTCATGCCGGCACAGTGCAGCGCCGCGTCGCGACCGCGGCGACGCCTGCGCAGCGTGCGCAGCCCGAGCGGCAGCACCACCGCCCACGCGGCCGGCGCGAGCGCGAGCGCCGCGGCGGCGACGGACCATCCGGCGAGCGCGGGCACGATGCGCAGCGCCACGTAGGCGTGCAGCAGGATCGACAGGAATCAGACGAGGGGCATCCCGGGGCCGGAAGGGACGCGAGCCGGAAGGTGGGGCCGGCGAGTGGGCGACGCAAGCGGCGCGCGAGGGCCGCCCGCCGCGGAACGACACGGAGTCGGTCCGGCGGCGGCTGGCTTACCATCGCCGCTCCGCGCGCCCCGACGCGCCGAGCATCGAACCGGAGACGCCCGCCATGCCCACCGACGCCCCGACCGCGTTCGCGGTCCGACGCGAGACCCGCTTCGGCGAGCGGGTCGTGCTCAGCTTCGCCGATCGGCCCCCGTCGGTGCACGCGATGTTCGAGCGTTCGCTGGCGCGGGATCCTGCCCGCGACGCAGTGGTCTTCGAAGGTCGGCGCACGTCGTGGGGCGCGCTCGACGACGCGGCCGGGCGCCTCGCGGCGGCGCTCGCCGCGCGCGGCCTGGCCGCCGGCGAGCGCGTCGTGATGCTGCTGTCGAACCGGCCCGAGTTCGTGGTCGCGCTGCTCGCCGTGCTGCGCCTCGGCGCGATCGCGGTGCCGGTGTCGATCCGCGAGCAGGCGCCCGGCCTCGCCTACGTGCTCGGCCAGTGCGGTGCCGCCGCGATCGTGTTCGACGACGGGCTCGCCGACCGCCTGCCTGCGCCGGGTGCCGACGGACCGCTTCGCCTGCGGCTCGCCGCGTCCGAAGCCGCCGCGCTCGCCATCGGCCCGCAGGCGCCGCTGCGCGAGGCCGCGCCGGTGCACGAGGAGGACACCGCGGTGATCCTCTACACCTCGGGCACGACCGGCCGCCCGAAGGGCGCGATGCTGTCGCACGTCGGCATCGTCCACTCGGCGATGCACTACGCGCTGCACATGCGGCTCGGCCCGGACGAGCGCTCGGCGCTCGCGGTGCCCGCGAGCCACGTGACCGGCCTGGTCGCGATGATCGCGACGATGTGGCAGGTCGGCGGCGCGCTGGTGGTGATCCCGCAGTTCAAGGCGCCCGAGTTCCTCGCGCTCGCCGCGCGCGAGCGGATCACGCACACCATCCTCGTGCCCGCGATGTATGCGCTGTGCCTGCTGCAGCCGGACTTCGAGCGGCACGACCTGTCGGCGTGGCGGATCGGCTGCTACGGCGGCGCGCCGATGCCGCGCTCGACCATCGAGGCGCTCGCCGCGAAGCTGCCCGGCATGATCCCGATGAACTGCTACGGCTCGACCGAGACGACGTCGCCGGCGACCGCGATGCCGATCGGCGAGCAGGCCGCGCACCTCGACAGCGTCGGCCGCCCGGTCGAGTGCTGCGACATCGTCGTCGTCGACGACGACGGCCGCGAGGTGCCGCCCGGCGAGACCGGCGAGCTGCTGATCGGCGGGCCGATGGTGGTGCGCGGCTACTGGGACAATCCCGAGGCGACCGCGGCCGGCTTCGTGGGGGGCTACTGGCGCTCGGGCGATCTCGGCAGCATGGACGCCGACGGCTACGTGCGGGTGTTCGACCGCAAGAAGGACATGATCAACCGCGGCGGCTACAAGATCTGGTCGGTCGAGGTCGAGAACACGCTCGTGGGCTTCCCCGGCGTCGTCGAGGCCGCCGCGGTCGGCGTGCCCTGCCCGGTGCTCGGCGAGCGCGTGCACGCCTTCGTGCACATGGACGCGGCGGCGCGAGCGGCCGCGGGCGACGGCGCCGCGCTCGCGGAGTCGATGCGCGCCTTCTGCGCGGAGCGCCTCGCCGACTACAAGGTGCCCGAGACGATCGGACTGCGCGACGATCCGCTGCCGCGCAACGCCAACGGCAAGCTGCTCAAGCGCGAGATGCGCGGCTGGATCGCGCCCCCTGCCTGAGCGGCGGCCCTCAGGCGGCCTTCTTCGAGAACTGCCGGTAGGCGGCCGGGTCGAACCAGTCGCGCCAACCCGCGCGGTACTGCTTGCCCGGGGTCGGCCTCGGCACCGTCTCGGCCTGCTGGTCGCAGGTCAGCTCGAGCAGGATGCCCGAGGGGTCGAACACGAACAGCTGGTACGGCCGCCCAGGGCGGCACTGCTCGCGCCAGTCGAGCCCGAGCGCACGGACCCGTTCGCGCAGCGCCTCGAAGCCGGTCACCGTCAGCGACACGTGATCGACCGCGGCGCCGCCCGACGGCACCGCGCCCTCGCTGCCCGACGCGGCCTCGCCGGCGTACACGTGCAGGATCGCGGGCATCCCGGCCACCGGCGGACGCAGCCACGCGCCGGGGAACGGCAGGTTCGGCCGCTCGGCCTCGACCATGCCGAGCACGCGTCCGTAGAACGCGCGCGTCGCCTCGAGGTCGGCCGTGCGGATCGCGACGTGGAACAGGTTCAGCACCATTCGGGGTCTCCTCCTGCAGCCGATCATACCGATCGGCATGCGACGGATGGGGTCGCGATGGGTCGGACGGACGATCGCCGCCTCGGCGGCGCGCCCGGGCACCCGGGCTGATCGCACGCGCCCCGCGACGCCGACGACGAATTCCGAGGTTTCGTGAACGGCGTCACGACGCCGCGCGTCGGTCGGCCCGATAACGCCTGAAGACCGGCGGCGCGGCCCGCGCGACCGGCGAGACCATGCGCGAAGCCATGATGACTCCGAACCGCCGGAACTACTACCGCATCCTCCAGATCCAGCCCGAGGCGCCGCCCGAGGTGGTCAAGGCGAGCTGGCGCGCGCTGATGCACGGTGCCAGGATGCATCCCGACCTCGGCGGCGACACCCAGGCGGCCGCGCTGATCAACGAGGCGTACGCGGTGCTCGGCGACCCCGTGCGGCGGCGCGCCTACGACCGGATGCTCGACCTGACGCGGACGCGCTCGAACGCGCGCGGCCCGCGCAGCGCGACCGACCCTCGGCCGGCGACGCGCCGCGTCGACCCGACCGGCTGGCGCACCGAGCGCTGCTGCCCGTTGTGCCGCGCGCCGCTGCCGCCCGCGCTGCGCGCCGAGGCACGCTGCTCGCGCTGCGACGCGCCGCTGTCCACGCCACCCGCGCCCGGCGGCACCGAGCGCGAGCTGCTCGGTCGCCGCACCGCGATCCGCCGCGCGCGCAGCGACGCCGCGGCGCTGGTCGCCGATTGGCGCGGCGCCGGCATCGATGCGCGGCTGGTCGACCTCTCGGTCGGCGGCGCGAGCCTGGTGTCGTCGTTCCAGGTCACGCCGGGCCACGCGGTGCGCGTGATCACGCCGTCGATCGACGGCGTCGCGCGCGTCGTCGCCTGCCACCGCTCGGGCTCGCACTGGCGGGTACGCGTGCAGTGGCTGACCGTGCGGCCGCTCGAGTCGCGCGGCGTGTACGTGCGCGCGACCGCCTGGCCGGGCGCGGCGCCCGCCGCGCTCAGGTCCTCAGCGTCAGCCCGCCGTCGGCCACGAGCCCGTGGCCGGTGACGAAGTCCGCCTCGTCGCTCGCGAGCAGCAGCGCCGCGCGCGCCATGTCCATCGGCGTGCCGAGCCGGCGCAGCGCCGCCTTCTTCGCCCAGACCGCGCGGATCGCCGGATCCGAGAACGCCTCGCGCGTCATGCCGGTCTCGATCGCGCCGGGCATCAGCCAGTTGACGGTGATGCCCCACTTGCCGAGCTCGAGCGCGAGCGTCTTCGACAGGCCGGCGACCGCGTGCTTCGAGGCGACGTAGCCGGCGAGCCCGATGTCGGTGCGCTCGGCCATCACCGACGCGGTGTTCAGGATCCGCGCCCGGCCGGTCGCCTCGGCCCGCGCGCGCAGGTGCGGGATCGCGGCGCGGCACATGCGGAACGCCGCGCGCACGTTCACCTCGAACTGGCGGTCCCAGAGCGCGTCGTCGTGCTCCTCGGCGAGCCGCCGGCCGGAGACGCCGGCGTTGTTGAACAGGATGTCGAGCCCGCCGCCCGCGCGCAGCGCCTCGGCGAGCACGCGCGGCGGCGCATCGTCGTCGGTGACGTCCTGCGCGAGCGGCACGATGCGCGCGATGCCCGCGTGGACCTCCGCGATCGCCGAGCCCGGTCGGTCGACCGCGACCACGGTCGCGCCCTCGGCGGCGAAGAGCCGGGCGGTCGCCTCGCCGATGCCGGAGGCGGCGCCGGTGACGACCGCCACCTTCCCGGCGAGGCGGTCGAACGTGCGGAACGGTGCCATCGTGCGTCTCCCTGTCGGGCCGGTCCGCGGGACCGGCGGCCCATGATCGCAGAGCGCGCCGGCATCGGTCCCGCAGCGTTCCGGCGCCGATCATCAAGCCGGGCTTGCGGAGCGTCCCGCATCGACTGATTGTGCGGACCACGGCGCGGCCCCGAGACTCCGGCCCCACAGAACCACAGGGAGACACCCCATGCACGTCAGCCGCCGCCGCCTCGCCACCGCCGCCGCGGGCAGCCTCGCCCTCTCAGCCCTCCCGGCCCTGCCCGCCCGCGCCCAGCCGCTGCCCGACACCGCCCGCATCCTCGCCGGCTTCGCACCGGGCGGGACGGTCGACGTCACCGCGCGGCGCGTCGGCGACCGGCTGCGCGACGTGGCCGCGAAGAGCGTCATCGTCGAGAACCGGACCGGCGCCGGCGGCCAGATCGCGCTGTCGGGGCTGAAGACCGCCGCGCCCGACGGGACCACGATCGCGCTGACGCCGATGTCGATGCTCGGCATCTACCCGCACACCTACCGCAAGCTGCCCTACGACCCGGTCACCGACTTCGTGCCGGTCTCGCAGGCGGTGCGCTTCGACTTCGGCTTCGCGGTCGGGCCGGCCGTGCCCGCGTCGGTGCGCGGCGTGCGCGACTTCGTCGCCTGGGCGAAGGCGAACCCCAAGGACGCCGCATTCGGCAGCCCGGCTGCGGGCTCGGTGCCGCACTTCGTCGGCGAGCTGCTCTCGCGCACCGCCGGCGTCGAGCTGCGCCACGCGCCGTACCGCGGCACGCAGCCGGCGATCCTCGACATGATGGGCGGCGCGGTCGCCGCGGTGTCGGGTCCGGTCGGCGAGTTCCTGCAGCACCTGCAGACCGGCAAGGCGCGGCTGCTCGCGACCTCGGGACCGACGCGCAACCGCTTCGCGCCGACCGTGCCGACCTTCGCCGAGCAGGGCTTCGCGGACATGGTGTACGACGAGTGGTTCGGCTTCTTCGCGCCGGCGAAGACGCCGACCGAGGTGGTGGCGAGGCTGTCGGCCGGGATCGGCACCGCGCTCGCCGCCCCGGAGGTCGTCGAGTCGCTCGCGACGATGGGCCTGGAGCCCGCGCCCTCGACGCCGGCGGCCCTCGCCGCGCTGCTGGCGAAGGACACCGCGCGCTGGGGCCCGATCGTCAAGGCGATCGGGTTCACCGCGGAGTCCTGAGCCCTCCGCGCGCGGACGGCGCCTCAGTCGTCCGCGCCCGGCGGGCGCTGCGCGGCCCACGCCGGCAGCCACGCGCCGAGGTGCTCGGCGACGCCCTCGGCGGCCGCCGACAGCGCGCGGTTCGCGCGCCGGTACAGGCACACCGTGCGGATCGTCTCCGGGCCGCGCACGCGGCGCATCACCAGCCCCATCGTGTCGGCGACGACCGCGACGTAGGCGGGCGCCAGCGTCGCGGCGATGCCCTGCGCGGCGATGCCGAGCGCGGTCGTGGTGTTGTCGACGATCTCGACCGGCATCACCCGCGTGTCCTCGGGCTGCGTCAGCATCATCTGCGCGACGCTGCGCTCGTGGTCGCGCCCCGCGGACACCAGCGCGTGGCCGTGCAGGTCCTCCCAGGTGAGCCCCGGCCGCGTCGCGAGCGGATGCCCGGGCGCACACCACAGGACCCAGGGGCTCTCGAACAGCGAATCGCGCGACACGTCGTCGCCGACGCTGCGGTCCGGCCCGACCGCGAGCTCGACGTCGCCGGCCGCCACCGCCTCGACGAGCCCGTCGACCGGCACGTCGCTGATGCGCACGACCACCTTCGGCCGCGTCGCGCGGTAGGCGGCGATCGCCGCCGGCAGCGCGGTGGCCGCGAGCACCAGCGGCGCGCCGATGCGCACGACGCCCGAGGCGCGGTCGCGGATGTCGGCCGCGGCGCTCTCGGCGGCCCGCAGGTGGCGCAGCGCGGTCTGTGCCGCGGCGAGGAAGTCGCGGCCCGAGCTGGTCAGCGACACGCTGCGCGTCGTGCGGTCGAAGAGCCGGAAGCCGACGTGCCCCTCGAGCTCGGCGACGAGCTGGCTGACCGCCTGCGCGCTCAGCCCCAGCCGGCCCGCCGCGGCGCTGATGCCGCGGGCCTCGGCCACCGCGACGAAGGCCTCGAGCTGCCGGATGGTGTAGCGCGTCAGGGGCATCGTCGGGGCGGTCGCGGCGGATTCTCAAGACGCCCTTTCGGGCCCGCATCGATTCGTGGATTGTGCGGCGCGCGCCGCGTGCCGATACTGCCGGCTCGGGCGACGTACCGCCATCGTACCGCCGAGCGGGGCCGCGCACGCGTCGCACCGAGCCCCGAGACGAGAGCCCCCAGGAGACCCGCCCCATGCTGACCCGTGACATCCAGGTCGCGCTCGCCACCGAACTGCGCGACGCCGAGCGCAGCCGCGTGCAGGTCGAGCAGTTCTCGAAACGGCATCCGTCGATGACGATCGAGGACGCCTACGCGATCCAGCGCGAGTGGATGACGCTCGAACGCGCCGCCGGCCGCCGGCCGATCGGCCGCAAGATCGGCCTCACCTCGCGGGCGATGCAGCAGGCCTCGCAGATCACCGAGCCCGACTACGGCCTGCTGCTCGACAGCATGCTGCTGCGCGACGGCGGCGAGGTCGAGACCGCACGCTTCATCGTGCCGCGCCTCGAGGTCGAGTTCGCGTTCATCCTCGCGCGGCCGTTGAAGGGGCCGGACGCGACGCTGGTCGACGTGCTGAACGCGACCGACTGGGTGGTGCCTGCGCTCGAGCTGATCGATGCGCGCATCGAGCAGTTCGACCGGCACACCAAGGCGCCGCGCAAGGTCTTCGACACCATCGCCGACAACGCGGCGAACGCGGGCATCGTCACCGGCGGGCGGCCGATGCGCGTCGACGCGGTCGACTGGCGCTGGGCCGGCGCGATGCTGCTGAAGAACGGCGTCGTCGAGGAGTCCGGCCTAGGCGCCGCGGTGCTGAACCACCCCGGCAACGGCGTCGCCTGGCTCGCCAACCGGCTCGCGCCCTTCGACGAGCGGCTGGAGGCGGGCGAGATCGTGCTCGGCGGCTCGTTCACGCGGCCGGTCTACTGCGCGGTCGGCGACACGTTCACCGCCGACTACGGGCCGCTCGGCTCGATCTCGGTGCGCTTCGTCTGATGCGCACCCCCGACAACGCGTTCAAGGCCGCGATCGCCGAGCCCGGCGCGCGGCTGGGGCTCTGGCTCGGCCTCGCCGATCCGTACTCGGCCGAGCTCTGCGCGACCGCGGGCTTCGACTGGCTGCTGGTCGACGGCGAGCACGGCCCGAACGACCTGCGCTCGATGCTGTCGGTGCTGCAGGCGGTGGCGCCGTACCCGGCGCATCCGGTCGTGCGGATCCCGACCGGCGACGCGACGCTGATCAAGCAGGTCCTCGAGATCGGCGCGACCACGCTGCTGGTGCCGATGGTCGAGACCGCGGAGCAGGCCCGCGCGCTGGTCGCGGCCACCCGCTATCCGCCGCGCGGCATCCGCGGCGTGGGCAGCGGGCTCGCCCGCTCGTCGCGCTGGAACGGCTGGCCGGAGTACCTGCACGAGGCCGACGAGCGGGTCTGCCTGCTGGTGCAGGTCGAGACCGCGTCGGCGATGGCGCGGCTCGACGAAATCGCAGCCGTCGACGGCGTGGACGGTGTGTTCGTCGGGCCGTCCGACCTCGCGGCGTCGATGGGGCACCTCGGCCGTCCGGGCCACCCCGAGGTCCGCGCCGAGATCGAGCGCGCGATCCCGAAGATCCTCGCCGCCGGCAAGGCCCCCGGCATCCTCGCGGTCGACGAGGGGCTCGCGCGGCGCAGCATCGAGCTCGGTGCGCGCTTCGTCGCGGTCGGGGTCGAGACGACGATCCTGGCGCGCGGCGCCCGCGAACTGTCGGCCCGCTTCCGCGGCGCCGCGGCGCCGGCGCCGCGCCCCGCCGGCTACTGTGATCCACCGAGGACACCGATGACACCGTCCCCCGCCCTGCACGTCGCCGGCGTCGAGATCTCGCCGGACCACTACATCGGCGGCGCGCGCGTCGCCTCGCCCGAGACCTTCGAGGTGCACCGCCCGATCGACGGCGAGAGGCTCGGCCGCATCGCGATGGGGCTGCCCCAGCACGTCGAGGCCGCTATCGTCGCCGCGCAGCGCGCGTTCCCGGCGTGGAGCGCGCTCGGCGCCGCCGGCCGAAAGCCCTACCTCGACCGCTTCGCCGAGGAGATCGGCCGGCGGGCCGACGCGTTCTGCACCACCGAGAGCAACGACGCCGGCGTGCTGCTGTCGCGGATGCGGCACGGCGTCGTGCCGCGCGCGATGCTGAACGTCTCGTGGTTCGCCGAGCACGCGCTGCGCCTGCAGGACCGCCGCATCGAGACCGAGCAGGCGACCCACCTCGTGCGCCACGACCCGGCGGGCGTGGTCGTCGTCATCACGCCGTGGAACGCACCGCTGATGCTGTCGACCTGGAAGCTCGGGCCGGCGCTGGCAGCCGGCGACACCTGCATCCTGAAGCCGCCCGAGTGGGCGCCGCTCACCTGCTCGCTGCTCGCCGACGCGGCGCACGCGGCGGGGCTCCCCCCGGGCGTGCTGAACGTCGTGCAGGGCATCGGCTCGACGACCGGCGCGGCGCTGGTCTCGGACCCGCGGATCGCGCGGGTGTCGTTCACCGGCAGCGTGCCGACCGCGCGCACCATCGCGCGCGCGGCCGGCGGCAACCTCGTGCCCTGCAGCCTCGAGCTCGGCGGCAAGAGCCCGTTCATCGTGCTCGAGGACGCGGACATCGACGGCGCGGCCGCCACCGGCGCGCTGATGTACCGCAATGCCGGGCAGGTCTGCCTCGCCGGCACGCGCCTGCTGGTCCACGAGCGGATCGCCGCGCGCTTCGTCGACGCGATGCGCGGACACGTCGAGCGACTGCGCGTGGGCGATCCGCGCGACGAGGCGACCGAGGTCGGGCCGATCATCCATCCGCGCCAGGTCGAGCGCGTCGCGGGCTTCGTCGAGCGCGCGGTCGCCTCGGGCGCACGCGTGCTGTGGGGCGGTGCGCGCCATCCGTTCGGCGCGCAGTACTACGCGCCGACGATGCTGACCGACGTCGCGCAGGACAGCGAGATCGTGCAGAACGAGGTGTTCGGCCCGGTGCTCACGCTGCAGACCTTCGCCTCGGACGACGAGGCGGTGGCGCTCGCCAACGGCACCGACTACGGGCTGGGCGGCGTCTGCTACGGCGAGACCGCGCACGCGACCGCGATCGCCGAGCGCGTGCGCACCGGCTTCATCTGGGTCAACAGCTTCGGGATCCGCGACCTCGCCGCGCCGTTCGGCGGCATCAAGAGGAGCGGCGTCGGCCGCGAGGGCGGCGACTGGAGCTTCGAGTTCTTCTGCGACGTCAAGGACGTCGTCGTGCCCAAGAAGCCGTTCAAGGCGAGCTTCAGCCACCGCTGACCGAAGGAGAGGACATGGACGGACGGATCGTCGGTGCGGGGCTGGTCTCGCACCACCCGGGACTGATGCAGTGCGAGGAGTTCCGCCGCGCGATGGGCGCGGGCGAGGACTCCGACCTGATCGCCGGCTACGCCCGGATGCGCGAGCGGATCGCGGCGGCGAAGCCCGACGTGGTGGTGATCTTCGACTCGCACTGGTTCACCACCGGCTACCACCTGATCGACGCGGGCGACGGCTACTCGGGCACCTACGTCTCCGACGAGATGCCCTGGTACCTGCACGGCGTGCCCTACGCGTACCGGGGCCTGCCCGCGCTCGGCTACGCCTGCGAGGCCGCCTCGCGCGAGCGCGGCGGCTACGTCCGCGCGATCCGCCACCCCGACCTCGGCCGGCAATACGCGACGCTGAACGTGATCAAGCAGCTGCGCCTGGAGTTGATGGACGTGCCGGTGGTGAGCGTGAGTTCCTGCCAGAACTGCCGCTGGGAGCACTTCCTCGAGTCCGGCGCGCAGATCGGCGAAGGCATCCGGCGCAGCGGGCTGCGCGCGGTGCTGCTCGCCTCCGGCGCGCTCAGCCACCGCTTCAACGATATCGACTGGACGCCCAAGCATCCGCGGATCTTCCACGAGAGCAACGTCTCGCGTCCCGAGAACGTCGAGAGCGACAAGGGCGCGATCGAGCTGTTCCGCCAGGGACGGCACGACCAGATCGTCGGTCGCTGGGACGAGGAGTACCGCAAGCGCAACTGGGAGGCCTTCGGCGCGCACTACCTGCAGATGGTGGGCGCGATGGGCGGCGCCGACTGCCGCGCGAAGGGCGAGCCGCTGTCGGCC
>JBILTM010000289.1:0-4958 GCA_044371545.1 Burkholderiaceae bacterium | reverse complement strand
CCTACGAGAACGCACGCGGCACCGGCAACGTGCACGTCTGGTTCGACGTCTGAGGATCCTGGCATGGACATCGAGTTCCCCTTCTCCGAGCTGCCCGCGGTGCTGCGCGGCCCGCGCGTCGAGCGTCGCCGCGTGCTGATCGGCGGCAGCGCCTTCTGGGGCACGATCGTCGAGGACGGGCCGCAGGCGGGCCGGCTGCGGCTCGACGACGGCCGCGTCGTCGAGGCCGACGGCGCGACCTACCTGCCGCCGGTCTCACCCTCGAAGATCATCGCGGTGCACATCTCCTACCGCTCGCGCAGCATGGAGACGCGCAACCGCCCCAAGCCGAGCGAGACGCCGACCTACTTCACCAAGCCGCCGACCGCGCTCAACGGCCACGGCGGCCAGATCCTGAAGCCGGCCGACTGCCGGTACCTCAACTACGAGGGCGAGTACGCGGTGGTGATCGGCCGCACCTGCCGCAACGTGACGCCCGACGAGGCCTGGGACTTCATCGAGGGCTTCTGCCCCGCGCTCGACATGGGGCTGCAGGACTTCCGCGACACCGACCAGGGCTCGATGCTGCGCGTGAAGGGCGCCGACACGCTGCTGCCGATCGGGCCTGGGATCGTGCGCGGCGTGAACCTCTTCGAGCAGACGCTGCGCACGTACGTCGACGGCCTCGTCGTCCAGGAGGCGCACATCGGCGAGGAGTCGATCTGGGGCCCGCACTACGTGATCGCCGACCTCGCGCGCCACATCACGCTGGTGCCCGGCGACGTGATCCTGATGGGCACGCCGTGCCACTCGCGCAGCGTCGACGCCGGCCAGCACGTCGAGTGCGAGATCACCGGCCTCGGCCGTGTCGGCGGCACGGTCGTCGCGATCGAGGCGCCGCGCGCGAGTGCGCTCGGCGTGGGCCACGCGCCGACCGACTCGCCCGAGGTGCGGCGCGTCGCGCTCGGCTTCGACGAGCGGGTGCCGCAGCGGTTCAGGGACAACCTCGCCGCCTCGAAGGCCGCGCGAGGCTGACGGGACGCGTCCGGCGACACCGCCCCGCCACCGGGGCCGCACGACAGGAGACACGACGATGATCGGACGAACCGCCCGCCGCGCGGGCGCCACTGCGGTGTTCGCCCTCGCGGGCGCCGCCTGGCTCCCGCCCACCGCCTCGGCGCAGCCCTTCGACGGCTGCCCGTCGGCCGAGATCCTCGCGGCGTTCGACGGCTTCGGTCGATCGGGGCGGATGCCGATCGCGCTCGGGCGCTGGCTCGGCGACCCCAAGGCGCAATACATCGAGCCGTTCCAGGCCTTCGACGACGTCACCTACGTCGGCGTGTGCTGGGTCTCGGCGTGGGTGGTGCGCACCAGCGCCGGACCGGTGCTGATCGACACGCTGCACGACCCGCACGTCGACCAGCTGGTCGAGAACCTGAAGCGGGTCGGCGTCGACCCCGCGAGCCTGCGCTACGTGCTGATGACGCACGGGCACTTCGACCACGTCGGCGGTGCGGCGCGGATCAGGGCGCTCGCGCCGAACGCGCGCTTCGCGATGACGCAGCGCGGCTGGGACGAGGGCCACGCGTCGGCGAAGCAGTCGGAAGGCACGCCGCGCGCGTGGAAGATGATCGACACCGACGTCGTCGTGCGCGACGGCGACCGCATGACCGTCGGCGACACCACCTTCACCGTCCACGAGACGCCGGGGCACACCTTCGGCACCGCCTCGTACGAGTTCCCGGTCCGCGACGGTGCGACCGTGCACCGCGCCTTCACCGTCGGCGGACTCGGGCTGAACGCGATCGAGAGCTCGAAGCAGGTCGAGGCGTTCATCGCCAGCGTGCGGCGCATCGAGGGACTGGTCGAGCGGCGGCCCGATCCGGTGACCGTGCACCTGACCACGCACCCGTTCTCGAACGGGCTGATCGAGGCGTCGAAGCGGATCGCCTCGCGGCCGTCGGGCGCGCCGCATCCGCTCGTCGATCCGGCCGGGTTCGCCGCGCAGCTGCGCGAGCTGCGCGTCGGGGCGCAGGAGCGGCTGGAGGTCGAGCGCAAGGCCGGTCGCTGAACGAGCCGGCGAGGCGACCCGAGGGTCGACGTTGCGCGCGGCGCCGCCGCAGCGCGCGTCGCCCCTACCGGTCGCGCCAGGCGGCCTGCGCGCGCTCCATCCAGCGCTGCGCGTCTTCCTCGAGCATCAGCCGCTGGGCTCGCAGTCCGTCGACCGAGGCGCGCACGCGCCGCAGATAGTCCTGTTCGTCGGCGTAGCGCTCGGCGATCGACGGACGCGGATCGCCGTTGCGCGCACGAGTCGCCGCGTCGGGCGCGAAAGGCAGCGTCGAGCCCGCCCCGCCGCAGGCCGCGCCCGGGGCGAAGCCGACGCCGCGCGGGTTCCACGGCAGGTGCGTGGCGAGCGGCACCTCGACATCCGGCGTGCGCACGCCGGCGCGGTCGTTGCCGTCGGCGTCCGTGACCGGCACCAGCACACGGTAGGCCCGCGACAGGTCCACCTTCGGCACGGCCGCGCCGTAGTCGGTCAGGTACAGCGCGTTGTGGGTGCCCTGGTAGACCGCGCCGATCCGGCTCAGGTCAGGCAGGCCGAGCGCGCGGGCGTCGCGCGGATCGGCGAGCTCCCCGGCCGCGACGCGCGGCCAGCGTGACGCGGGCGGCGGCACGTCGCGCGCGACCCAGTCGACCAGCGCGACCAGCAGCGCCCGCGTGGTCGCCCCCGGGTTGACGACGTTGCCGGGCAACGCGCACGCCGCGGGCTTCGGGGCCTTGCCGGTGGGCGCGTACGCGTGCGGCGTGCCGGTCATCAGGTAGGCGCGCACGTCCGGAGGCACGTCCAGGTCCCGGCCCGCCCCGTCGGCGCCGACGAGCGACGCGCGCCCCTGCCAGAACTCGGCGCCGCCGTCGACGTGCATCAGCTTCGGGCACGAGCGGGTCGCCTCGCAGCGCGCGAAGACGCCGTCGCGACGCCCGCTCACCGGATCGGTCGTCACCGCGTAGCCGAACGGGAACTGGTCGCCGTGCTGGAAGTGCTCCTCGTGCTCCTTCGACCAGCGGCCGGGCTGCGCGAAGCGCTCGTTCACCCAGGTGCGGCGCGAGCCCGCGATCAGCGGCATCGCCGCGTCGAAGACGCGCCGGCCGGCGGTGTCGAGGTTGAAGCCCTGGTACACGAAGTCGCGCACCGCACGACCCGACTGCGAGATCCCTTCCAGGATCACGACGTCCGCCGTCTGCCGCGCCTTGTCGGGACACGCGGCGCGCTCGCAGCGCGCCTCGCGCAGGTCGTTCAGCGGGTTCGGCGCGCCGCCGCGGTCGACCGCGTCGTACCGCAGGAAGGACACCAGGTCGCGGATCGCCGCGAAGCCGATGCCCATCACGACCGGATCGCGCGCCGGATACACGAACTCGTAGATCGCACCGGCGTCCATGTCCGCGGGCCGCTCGATGCGGATCGCGCGATCCCCGTCGTACGACCATCCGTCGATCACGCGCCACGGATCGGCGCGGCGCTGCTTGACCTGCAGGATCGCCCGCGCGCGGTCCGGATCGGCGACCGGGTAGCTGAGCTCCGCGCGCGCAGGATTCGTCCGGTGGTCGAAGACCCATTCGTCGCGGACCATGCCGCGGACCGGCGATCCGTCGGCGCCGCGCGCGATCGGGAACCGTGTCCCGAGCAGGCCGCCCTTGCCCGAAGCGAGCGGCAGGTCGCCCTGCCAGCCGCTCCAGACGACGGTGATGCCCTGCCGCATCAGGAAACCGTTGCCCGCGCCGCCCGCGGCGTCGAGCGCGCCGCCTTCGTTGAAGTACAGCTGGTGGGCGAGCGGGCGGCCGCGGTTGACCACGTCGTAGAGGATCACGCGCCGGGCCCGCTCGGCCGATGCGGGCCGCAGGATCGAAACGTCGGACTGGTAGGTGACCCAGCCGTCGGCATCGCGCGGGGCGAGGCCGAGGTCGACGATGGTCGCGTTGGACGGATGCGCGGGATCGAGGCGCCCGGTCACCACGCCGGTGATCAGCTCGTAGGCGCCCGCCTCGCCGAACCGTGCGCCGCCGAACGCAGGTGCTCGGCTGCGGATCTCCAGCCGCTCGATCGTGCCGCCGGACGCGGCGGCCCCGCCCGCCGGCCCGACGGACTGGCAGGCGGCCAGCAGCAGTGCCAGGCCGGCCGCGAACAGGCCCGAGCCGGCTCGCCCGGCAGCGCCGCGAATCCGGACGCGGGCGCATGCGCAAATGGGGGCGATGGTCATCGTGGATGTCTCCCTGGGATGCGTGCGCGGGTCGTCGTCCCGCCGGGGTGTCAGGACTCGCCGGCCGCCGCGTCCCCGCGGATCGCACGCAGCCGCGACTCGAAGCGCGCCGTCCAGTCGCGTGCCGGCTCGAAGGTCGGGTCCGCGCGGCAGATACGCTCGGTCTCGGCCCAGATCTCGTCGTCCGGCCGGTCGAGGTCGAGCGGGTCGCCGTGCGGCTGGCTCACCTGCCAGGGCGTGTCGAGGTAGACCTCGACGGTGTTGCCCTCGGGATCCGAGAAGTAGATCGACAGCGCATTGCCGTGGTTCAGGCCGCGCATCCCGGTCGCGCCGTGCGCGAGCGCGCGGGCGCGCGCCTCGCGCAGGTGGGCGATCTCGGCGACCTTGAACGACAGCTGCATCACGGTGCTCGGCGCGTCCTCGCCGCGGCCGGTCGCGAGCGCGAGCTGGTGGTGCTGGTCGGCGCGGCCGCTGAGGAAGGCGATCGTCATCCGGAAGGTCACGCCCTGCCCGCGGTCGGTCTCCTCCATGTCGAAGACCTCGCGGTAGAACCGCGACATCCGGTCGAGGTCGCGCACGAAGACGCCGCAGTGGGACAGGTTGGGCGCGAAGGTCGAGGCGGTCATGCGGGCTCCCGGTGCGGCGCGTTCAGCGCTGGCCGTCGTGGACGGACACATTCTCCTTGGTGAGCCCGCCCAGGCGCGAATGCACGCGCCCGCCGGT
>JBILTM010000295.1:0-4842 GCA_044371545.1 Burkholderiaceae bacterium | reverse complement strand
CACGTCCTGGACGGCGGTGCTCGCCAGCCGGTCCCGCCTGACCATCGCGCCGACCGGATAGCTCGCGGCCGGCAGTTCCACCGGCAGCACCGCGAGCCGGCCCGATGCCGCGGCCGAGCGCGCCACCCGCTGCGACAGCGCCGACAGCAGCGGCGCGTTCGCCAGAAGCTCGATCACCGCGAACACCGAGGTCGCCTCGTAGACCACCCGCGGGTCGGGCAGGCCCTCGCGCGCCAGGCGCGACGCGACCATGTTGTACAGCGCGCCGCCGCGCGACGGCAGCACCCAGCCCGAGGACGACATCAGCGCGAGCCGGCGACGCCCGCGCGAGCGCAGGATCGGGTGCGCCGCGCCGCAGACCACCACGGTGGGTTCGAGGTAGAGCACCTCGTGCAGCACCGACGCGGTCAGCATCTCCGGGACGACCCGTCCGAGCACGCAGTCGAGCTCGCCGTCCTCCAGCGCCGGCAGCAGCACGTCCTCCAGCCCGACCCGGACCTGGATCGACAGCCCCGGCTGCCGGGCGTGCAGCCGCTCGCCCAGGGCCGGCAACAGCCAGGGCACGGCCACGGGAAAGACACCCAGCCGCAGTCGCCCGGTCGCACCCGAGGCCACCGCGTCCATCTCGTCGCGGGCGGCCGCCATCTCGGCGAGCATCAGCGACGCGCGGCGCGTCATCACGCGCCCCACGGGCGTGGGCTCGAGACCGCGGCGGTTGCGCACGAAGAGGGGCTGGCCCACCGCCTGCTCGATCTCGCGCAAGAGCTTGCTCGCCGTCGGCTGGGACATCGCGACCCGCGTCGACGCGCGGTGCACGTTCGGATCCGCGCCGAGCGCCTCGAGCAGCTCGAGGTGGCGCAGCTTCAGGCGGGTCACCAGCTTTCGGTGGTCGGAGGGCATGTCCGTCAGGGATGCCGGAACGGAATCGCAGAACCGGAAAATATCATCGTCGGCGCAATTGCCGGCGCTCCGGCTGGCGGCTATCGTCGCACGACGGACTCGAGCGGAAACCGTCCGCCCGTGCCACCGCGCATCGCGCATGGAGGAGACCACGCATGATCCGTTCCCTGTTCGTCCGCGCCGCCGCGTCGATCGTCACGGCCGCACTGGCCACCGCCGTCGCCGCCCAGGAGATCCGCATCGGGCTGACCGGGACGTTCACCGGCCCGAACGCGTCGGTCGGCATCCCGTACCGCAACGCGGCCGAGATCTTCCCGCCGACGATGGGCGGCGTACCGGTGAAGTGGATCGTGCTCGACGACGGCGGCGATCCGACCGCGGCGCTCAAGAACGCGCGCCGCTTCGTCGACGAGGACAAGGTCGACGCGATCGTCGGCTCGACCTCCACGCCGACGGCCACCGCGCTGTTCGACGTCGCCAACGACTCGAAGACGCTGCAGATCGCGATGGCGCCGGTCGCGATCCCCGCGGCCAAGTCCGCCTGGCTCTTCAACATCCCGCAGCCGGTGCCGCTGATGGTCTCGGCGATCGTCGAGGACATGAAGCGTCGCGGCGTGAAGTCCGCCGCCTACATCGGCTATGCCGACGGCTGGGGCGACCTCAACTGGAACGCGTTCAACAAGCTCGCGACCGACGCCGGCATCAAGGTGCTCGCCGCCGAGCGCTTCAACCGGACCGACACCTCGGTCACCGCGCAGGCGCTCAAGGTGTTCGCGGCCTCGCCCGATGCGCTGTTCGTCGGCGCCGCCGGCACGCCCGCGGTGCTGCCGCACGTGTCGATCCGCGACCTGGGCTTCAAGGGCCCCGTCTATCACACGCACGGCGCGGTCGCCGGCGCCGTGATCCAGGCCGGCGGCAAGGCCATCGAGGGCGCCCTGATGCCCACCGGTCCGATGGTGGTCACGGCCGACCTGCCCGAGTCGAACCCGATCCGCAAGGTGTCGACCGACTTCATCGCGAGGTACCAGGCCAAGTGGGGCCCGGGCGCGGTCGCGCCGTTCGCCGGCTACGCGTGGGACGCCCAGCTGCTGCTCGATGCGGCGGCCACGCGCGCGATCAAGAGCGGCGCCAAGCCCGGCACGCCGCAGTTCCGCGAGGCGCTGCGCAACGCGATGATCTCGGGCACCGAGGTGGTCGGCACCAACGCGGTCTACAAGTACTCGGAAGCGGACCGCTACGGCGTGGACGAGCGTGCCCGGGTGCTGGTCACCGTGAAGGATGGCGCCTTCAGGCTGTTCCGCCCCTGATCGCCGCCTTCCGGCCCCTTCACGATCCGGCGCGCGTCACGCCTTGAACGCCACCGTCGCCGCGCTGCTGGTGCAGGACGGCCTCACCAGCGGGCTGATCTACGCGCTGCTCGCGGTGTCGATCGTGCTCGTCTTCCTGGTCACCCGCGTGCTGTGGGTGCCGGCCGGCGACATCGTCGCGTTCGGGGCCCTGACGATGAGCCTGCTGCGGCAGGGCCAGCAGCCCGGCACGATCTGGCTGCTGGCCGCGCTCGGGCTGCTCGCGACGGTGATCGAGGCGGTCCGCTGCCACCGCAGCGGCGAGTGGGCCGGCTTCGGGCGCGTGCTGCCGCTGACGATCGGCGCGCCGGTGCTGGGCATCGTGCTGGTCCGGTGGGTGGTGCCGGCCGACGCGTCGGTGGCCGTCCACGCCCTGCTGACCGCCGTGCTGGTCGCGCCGATGGCGCCGCTGCTGTACCTGACCGCGTTTCGTCCGCTCACCGAGGCGACGGTGCTGGTCAAGCTGATCGCGGCGGTCGCGCTGCATTACCTGCTGGTCGGCTTCGGGCTGTTCTTCTTCGGCGCCGAAGGCCTGCGCACGCCGCCGTTCGTCTCCGGACGGATCGACATCGGCTTCACCACCGTGTCCTGGCACCTGGTGCTCGCGCTCGTCGCGTCGCTGGTGCTGATCGTCGTGCTGTGGGCGTTCTTCGAGCGCACGCTCTGGGGCAAGGCGCTGCGGGCGACCGCCGTCAACCGCTTCGGCGCCCGGCTGGTGGGCATCCGCAGCGAGCGCGCCGGGCTGCTCGCGTTCGGCATCGCTGGATGCATCGGTGCGCTGTCCGGCCTGCTGATCGGCCCGATCGCGACGATCTACTACGACTCCGGCTTCCTGATCGGCCTGAAGGCCTTCATCGGGGTGGTCTGCGCGGCGATGGCGAGCTTTCCGATCGCGGTGGCGGGCGCGCTCGCGGTGGGTGTCTTCGAGTCCTTCGCGTCGTTCTTCGCGTCCGCCCTCAAGGAGGCGATCGTCTTCGCGCTCCTCGTGCCGATCCTGCTGTGGCGATCGCTGACGGATCACTCGCTGCACGGCGAAGAGGAATGAATCGCGCCGCATTGCCGGCCGCGCCGGCGATCGCAGCGGCGGTCCTGCTCGCGGTCGCGCCGTTCGTGCTGCCGGTCTGGATGGTGACGCTCCTCGGGTACATCGGCCTGTACTCGATCGTCTGCCTCGGGCTGGTGCTGCTGACCGGCTGGGTCGGCATCACCTCGTTCGGCCAGGCCGCGTTCGTCGGGCTCGCCGCCTACGTGTCGGCGCTGGTGGTGACCCGCGCCGGGCTGTCGCCCTGGCTGTCCCTGCCGCTGTGCCTGGTCGCCACCGGGCTCGCGGGCTGGCTGATCGGCTGGCTCACCGTGCGGCTGTCGGGCCACTACCTGGTGCTGGGCACGATGGCGTGGGGCCTCGGCCTGTACTACCTGTTCGGCAACCTGCAGGGGCTGGGCGGCTTCAACGGCATCGCCGGCGTGCCGAAGCTGCGCGCGGGCGCGCTGAGCGTGGCCGACCCCCGGATCTTCCACCTGCTGGTGTGGACGATCCTCGGACTGCTGCTCGTCGCCGCCTACCGGCTCGCCGACAGCCGGGCGGGGCGCGCGATCCGCAGCCTGCGCGACCCGATCATGGTCGAGAGTTTCGGCGTGCGGTCGGCGCAGCTGAAGCTGCAGGTGTTCGTCGCTGCGGCGCTGCTCGCAGGCCTCGCCGGATGGCTGCACGCGCACTACCTGGGCCACGTGAGCCCCAGCCCGTTCGGCATCAACGCGTCGGTCGACTACCTGTTCATGGCGGTGATCGGCGGCACCGCCACGCCGATCGGCGCCGTGCTCGGCCCCGCGGTGGTCGAGACGCTGCGCACCGTGCTGCGCGACGCGATCCCGGCGCTGTCGGGCGTCGGCGGCAACTACGAGGCGATCCTGTTCGGCGGCCTGGTGATCGTGCTGCTGCAGCGGGCGAGCGGCGGCCTCGCACCGATGCTGGCGCGCTGGCTGCCCGCAGCGCCGACACCGCGCGCGCCCGATTCGGCCGCGCCGCTGCCGCGCCGCGCCCTGCCGCAGGCCGGCTCGACGCTGCTCGAGGTCCGTGCGGTCAGCCGCACCTTCGGCGGCCTGGTCGCCGTCGACGCGGTCGACTTCGAGGTCCGGGCCGGCGAGATCCTCGCGCTGATCGGCCCCAACGGCGCCGGCAAGAGCACGCTGTTCAACCTGGTGACCGGGGTGCTCGAGCCCACCGGCGGCGAGGTCCTCGTGGCGGGCCGCCGCGTCGACGGGCTGCCGCCGCGCGCGATCGCGGCGCTGGGCGTGGCGCGCACCTTCCAGCACGTCCGGCTGCGTCCCGCGATGACCTGCCTCGAGAACGTGGCGCTGGGCGCGTGGCTGCGCGGCCGGGCCGGCCTGCTCGCCGGGGCGATCGGCGCGGCCCGCGACGAGGAGGCCCGCTGCCTGCGCGAGGCGCAGTCGCAGCTCGATCGCGTGGGGCTCGGCGCGCTCGCCGAGGCGCCCGCCGGCAGCCTCGCGCTCGGCCAGCAGCGCATCCTCGAGATCGCCCGCGCGCTCGCCGCCGATCCGGCGCTCCTGATGCTCGACGAGCCGGCCGCGGGGCTGC
>JBILTM010000294.1:0-4848 GCA_044371545.1 Burkholderiaceae bacterium | reverse complement strand
GCACGCTGTACCCGGAGCGCCTGGGCCACTGCGTCGCGATCGCGACCGCGCCGAAGCTCTCGGCGCAGAACATCGCGTTCAACGAGGTCGCGCGCCGAGCGATCGTCACCGACCCCGACTTCCACGGCGGGCGTTTCTACGACCACGGCACGGTGCCGTCGCGCGGGCTGCAGGTCGCGCGGATGATCGGCCACATCACCTACCTGTCGGACGACACGATGGCCGAGCGCTTCGGCCGCACGCTGCGCCGGCACGCGACGGACGCCGCGCTGCGCGACGAGTACCGCTTCACCTTCGACGTCGAGTTCGAGATCGAGTCGTACCTGCGCTACCAGGGCGAGAAGTTCTCGAAGTACTTCGACGCGAACACCTACCTGCTGATCACGCGCGCGCTCGATTACTTCGACCCGGCGCGCGCGCACGGCGGCGACCTCGCCGCGGCGCTCGCGCCCGCGCGCTGCGACTTCCTCGTCGCGTCGTTCACCACCGACTGGCGCTTCGCGCCTGCGCGCAGCCGCGAGATCGTCGAGGCACTGCTCGCGAACCGCCGACGCGTCACCTACGCCGAGATCGACGCGCCGCACGGCCACGACGCCTTCCTGCTCGACGACGCGCGGTACCACGCGCTGGTGCGGGCCTATTTCGAGCGGATCGCCGCGTCTTCGGCGGGGGCGTCTCCGACGGGCGCGACGGTTCGGCCGGCCGAAGCGACGGCCGGGTCGGCCGCATGAGCGCGCTGCTGCCCGAGCGTCCCCGCAACGGCGGCGCGCCGCGCGTGACCGTCCACGGACCGGCGCGCAACGGCCTGCGACCCGACCTCGCGATGATCGCCGACTGGGTCGCGCCCGGCGCGCGCGTGCTCGACCTGGGCTGCGGCGATGGCGCGCTGCTCGATCACCTGCAGCGCGCGAAGGGCTGCACCGGCTACGGCGTGGAGATCGACGATGCACAGGTGCTCGCCTGCGCGCGGCGCGGCGTCGACGTGATCCAGCGCGACATCGAGGCCGGCCTCGACATGTTCGCCGCGAGCCGCTTCGACGTCGTCGTGCTGTCGATGGCGATCCAGGCGACCCACGAGACCGAGCGGGTGCTGCGGGAGATGAGCCGGCTCGGCGCCGAGTGCATCGTGTCGTTCCCCAACTTCGGCTACTGGTGGAACGTCTGGTCGCTGCTGCGCGGGCGCATGCCGATGTCGCGCGACATGCCGTACCAGTGGTACGACACGCCGAACCTGCACTGGTCGACGCTCGGGGACTTCGAGGACTTCCTCGAGCATCTCGGCCTGGCGATCACCCGGCGGGGCTACCTGGCCGAAGGCCGGCCGGTGCGCTGGCTGCCGGGACTGCGCAGCAGCCAGGTGCTGTTCGGCTTCCGGGTGCGCTGAGTCGGTGACGGCAGACCGGTCCGTTCGGACCGGGTGCGCGGCGATCACCGGTGACGTCCGGACCAATCGGGCGGGGCGGGGCGGTTCACCCACCTCGCCCAGACTCCGGCATCGAATCGTCGCCGGAGAGCCTCATGCCCGTCCCGTTCCGTCGCACGGCCGTCGCGGCCGCACTCGCGCTCGCCGCCGCCGCTGCCCAGGCGCAGTCGAGCGGCCAGCTGATGTTCACGAGCCTCAACTCGGCCGAGGACGGCTGGGCGATGGTCGCGCTCACCGACCTCGCGCCGAACACGACGGTCTGGTTCACCGACAACGAGTGGACCGGCTCGGCGTTCAACACCGGCGAGAGTTATCACCGCTGGGACACCGGCGCCGGCACGATCGCCGCAGGGACCGTCGTCCGGTTCAGGGCGATCGACAACGCCACGACCCTCGCCGCGTCGATCGGAACCCTCGCGCGGCAGGCCGTGTCCGGCAGCACGAACTACGGCATCAGCCAGACCGCGGACACGGTCTACGCGTACCTGGGCACCTCGGCGACCGCGCCCACGACCTTCCTGTCCGCGATCTCGAGCGGCGGGCTCTCGGCCACGAACGGCCTGCTGACGAACACCGGTCTCGCGGTCGGCACGTCGGCGATCGAGTTCGCGGGCAGCGTCGGATTCGCGCAGTACGTCGGCGCCCGGAGCACGCTGACCGAGTTCTCGTCGTACGCCTCGCTGGTCGCGAACGCGGCGAACTGGACGAACACCACCGCGACGGGCTTCGGGACGCTCACGCCCGACACGACCGCCTTCACCGTCCAGCCCATCCCCGAGCCCTCCGAGCTCGCGTTCATGCTGGCCGGCCTCGGCCTCGCGGGTGCGGTCGCCCGCCGGCGCGCCCGCCGCGCCGCCTGACGCGTCCCGGCGCCCGCCTCGCCTCCGTCGACCACCGGCACCGATCCGACCCCAGGAGACCCCATCGTGCTCCGGCGCATCGCAGGCCTGCTCGCCCCGCTCGGCCTACAGCTCCTCGCGGCGTGCGTGCTGCTGATGCAGGCGCTGTCGGTGTTCGCCCAGACGCCGGGCCTGGTGATCAGCCAGGTCTACGGCGGCAGCAGCAACTCGGGCGCGGTCTACCGGAACGACTTCGTCGAGCTGTTCAACGCCGGGGCGTCGGCGGTGACGCTCGGCGGCAAGTCGCTCCAGTACGGCTCGGCCACCGGCAACTACGGTGCGTCGGGGGCGCAGATCGTGCCGCTGCCGGCGGTGTCGCTGCAGCCGGGGCAGCACTTCCTGGTCCAGCTGGTGGCCGGCACGCAGACCGGCGCGCCGGCGCTGCCGACGCCCGACCACACCGGCGGCACCGACCTGTCGGGCACCAACGGCAAGGTCGCGCTGGTGGACGGCACCGCCGCGCTCGGCTGCGGGACGGCCGCGTGCACGCCGGCGCAGCTCGCCCTGGTGATCGACCGCGTCAGCTACGGCACCGCCAACAACGCCGAGACCTCCGCCGCGCCGGCGGCCTCCGGCGCGCTCGCGGTGCGGCGCACGACGAGCTGCGTCGACACCGACAGCAACGCCGCCGACTTCCAGGCCGTCGCGCCGACGCCCAGGAACTCGGCCACCCCGCTCGCCGCCTGCGCGGGCGTCGATGCGCCGATCGCCGCCACCTGCCCCGCCTCGCTGACGCTGACGCAGGGCTCGGGCTCGTCGGTCGGGATCAGCGCGACCGACCCCGACAGCGCCGTGCTGAACGCGACCGCGCTCGGCACCGGCGCGGTCCACACCGTCACCGACGTCGTGCCCGCCGCGGGCGACGGCGGCACGCTCTCCGCGACGCTCGGCATCCCGTCGAACCTCGCGCTCGGCACCTACTCGTTCGGGGTCGGCTTCACGAACAACGACGGCCAGACCGGGAGCTGCACGGTGGCGGTCACCGTCGCGTCGGGCGCCCTGACGCGCACCTACCAGATCCAGGGCAGCGCGGCCGTGAGCCCGCTGGTCGGCCAGACGGTCACCACCTCCGGCGTCGTGACCCTGCGCACCGGCAACGGCTTCTTCGTGCAGGACCGCGACGGCGACGGCGATGCGGCGACGTCCGACGGCCTCTTCGTGTTCACCTCCAGCGCGCCGCCCGCGATCGCGCAGCCCGGCACGCTGCTGCGCGTGACCGGCGTCGTGTCCGAGTTCGGCGACCCGTCCACCGGCCGATCGTCGACGCAGCTCACCGGTGCGTCGGGCATCACCGTCGAGGGCACGGCCGCGATCGCGCCGACCGACATCGTGCTGCCCGAGAGCGTCGAGGGCGCGCTCGAGGCGTACGAGGGCATGCTGGTGCGGATCCGCAGCACGCTGACCGTGTCGCAGAACTTCTTCCAGGGGCGCTTCGGGCAGGTCACGCTGTCGGCCGGCGGCCGGCTGCGACAGCCGACGCAGGAGGCCTCGCCGGGCGCGGCCGCGGCGGCGCTCGCGATCGAGAACGCCCGTCGCCGGATCGTCCTCGACGACCTGAGCTCCTCGCAGAACCCCGACCCGGTGCCGTACCTGCTGCAGCCGTTCGGGTTCCTGCGCGCCGGCGACACGGTGGGCGAGCTGGTCGGCGTCGTCGACTACGGGCTCGTGTCCTCCGACGGCAGCACGCGCGACTACAAGGTGCTCGCCTCGGTGCCCCCGGCCTTCGTGTCCGGCAATCCGCGCGCGGCCACGCCCGCCGCGGTCGGGGGCACGCTGAAGGTGACCTCCTTCAACGTGCTGAACTACTTCACGACGATCGACCAGGCGGGTGCGCAGTGCCTGCCGTCGAACACCCGGACCGACTGCCGGGGCGCCGACACGCCGGCCGAGTTCGTGCGCCAGCGCGACAAGATCGTCGCGGCGCTCGTCGCGCTCGACGCCGACGTCGTCGGCCTGATGGAGATCCAGCGCAACGGCCAGGTCGCGGTGCAGAACCTCGTCGACGCGCTGAACGCGGTCGTCGGGCCGGGCACGTGGGCCGCGGTGCCGATGCCCGCGAACATGGGCACCGACGCGATCCAGGTCGCGATGATCCACAAGCCGTCGCGGGTGACGCCGGTCGCGCCGGCGATCTCCGATCCGGACGCGATCCACAACCGGCCGCCGCTCGCGCAGGGCTTTGCCGCGACCAACGGCGAGCGCTTCTCGGTCGTCGTCAACCACTTCAAGTCGAAGGGCTGCGCCGGCGCGACCGGGGCCGAGCTCGACCAGGGCGACGGCCAGGGCTGCTTCAACGGCCGGCGGACCCAGCAGGCGCAGCGGCTGCTCGCGTTCGTCTCGAACGAGGTCCGGCCCGCGTTCGGCACCGACCGGATCCTGATCGTCGGCGACCTCAACGCGTACGCGAAGGAGGACCCGATCACGACGCTGACGGCCGCCGGATTCGTCGACGAAGGCGCCCGCTTCGAGCCCGACGGCTACAGCTACGTGTTCGACGGCAATGCCGGGACGCTCGACTACGTGCTC
>JBILTM010000292.1:0-4885 GCA_044371545.1 Burkholderiaceae bacterium | reverse complement strand
GATCGCGGCGAGCGCCTCGCCGTGCGGCGCCGCGGCCTCGAGCAGCTCGACCGGCGCAGGGCCGAGGCCGGCCTCGAGCAGCGACTCGTGCTCGACGAGCCCGCCGTCGCGCCAGCGCGCGAGCAGCCACGCGGCGGTCGCGGTGGGCGCGACGCCGAGCCGCACGCCGAAGCCGAGCGCGGCGAGCCCGTCGCGGATCCGCGCGAGCAGCCGTTCGCGCCCGCCGAAGAGCCGCAGGCTCGCCTGCGCCTCGACGAGCACGCCGTCGGGCGGCTGCAGGCTCACCCCCGGGGAGAACTGCAGCAGCCAGCCGGCGACCTGCTCGAGCGCCTCGCGCTCGCCGGCCTCGTCGTGCTCGACGATCGCGAGCGCGGCCGCGAGCGCGAGCGCGGTCGCGCGGCGCTGGCCGGCGCGCACGCCGAGCGCACGCGCCGCGTCGTTCGCCTGCAGCACCTGCAGCCGGTCGCAGACCGCGAGCGGCCCCTCGGCCTCGCGGCCGCGCTCGACGCGATCGAGCGCGAGCCGGTGGCAGTGCACGGCGATCCACAGCATGGCGGCGGGCCGCGTCAGTGGACCGGCGGCTCGGGACGGGCGGGCGACGGGGCGTCGTGGCCGAGGGGCAGCAGCACGTGCGCGGCGCCGAGCCCGCGCGGGCCGGGGCCGCCGCCGGACGGCGCATCGGCGTGGGCCTGCGCGTGCGCGTCGGTGTCGGCGGGGTGCGCGACACGGCCCGCGTCCGCCACGTGCGGCGCGGACGCGTCGTCGGGCACGGGCCGCGGCGTGGCGCGCTGTCCGGCCGGCGCGGTGCGCGCCGGACGCGCGACCGACGGCGGCTGCGGCAGCTCGAGGAGCAGCGGCTGCGCGAGCACCGGGCCGCGGCGCTTGAGCAGCTGCACGGACAGCCGCTGCCCGGGCCGCGGCAGCAGCAGCAGCCGCAGCGGCGCGGGCGAGGCCTCGAACTGCGCGGGCAGGTGGCGGAACAGGAACACCGGCCCGCGCGTGCCCTGCGCGGCGAGCTGCATCCGGCGCAGGTGCTCGGGGCGCGTGCGCTCGTGCGGCAGCCACGCGAGCAGCGTGCCGAAGCTCGCGCTGCGCAGCGCCTGCTCGACCGCCCACAGCCGGTCGGCCGCCTGCACCGCCTGCACGACGATCAGGTAGTCGAGGTCGATGCCGAACGACGCGAGCGCCGGCGCGTAGGGCACGTGCGGCGGACCGAGCAGGATCGCGACCTTGCGCTCGCGGGTCAGCCGGCGCAGCACCGGCACGACGAGCCGCAGCTCGCCCACGCCCGGCTCGCGGGCGATGAGTTCGGTCAGCATGCCGAGCGGCCAGCCGCTGCCGGGCAGGTGTGCGTCGAGTTCGGGGAAGGTGCTGGGGAGCGCGGCGACGCCGCCGTCACCGAGCCGGTCGGCGCGCCAGACGCCTGGCGGCAGCGACGCCGGGGAGGCCGGGGAGGCCGGAGGTGGGGCCATGGCGATGCGGCGGCCGGCGCGACGGGATCACGGCGTCCGGGTCAGAGCGACTTGCCGCTGCGGACCAGCCCGACGCCGATGCCCTCGAGCGCGAAGTCGTCGCTGCGCGCGTCGACGACGATCGGCTCGAAATCCGGGTTCTCGGGCAGCAGCTCGATCGTGTTGCCGCGGCGGCGCAGCCGCTTGACGGTGACGCCGCCGTCGACCCGCGCGACGACGATCTGGCCGTTGCGCGCCTCGGAGGCCTGGCGCACCGCGAGCAGGTCGCCGTCGAGGATGCCGGCGTCGCGCATGCTCATGCCGCGCACCTTCAGCAGGTAGTCGGGCTTCTCGGCGAACAGGGTGGGATCGAGCGCGTAGCTCGCCTCGATGTGCTCCTGCGACAGCATCGGGCTGCCGGCCGCGACCCGGCCCACCAGCGGCAGGCTCAGCGCGATCTGGACGGCGCTCCCGGCCATGCCGCGCTCGATGTCGGCGTCCATGCCGGGCAGCAGCTTGAGCCGGATGCCGCGCGAGGCGCCCGAGGTGAGCTCGAGCACCCCCTTGCGCGCCAGGGCCTTCAGGTGCTCCTCGGCGGCGTTGGGCGAGCGGAAGCCGAGCTTGGCCGCGATCTCGGCACGGGTGGGCGGGAAGCCGGTGTCGGCGATGTGCTGCCTGATCAGTCCGAGGATTTCCTGCTGTCGGGCGGTGAGGTCGCGCATGGCTGGGACTCGGGCGGAAGCGGATCGAACCGCGATGCCTGTATTTTCATCCAGTATCCCGCGCTTGGCAAGACGTTTCCATTCGAGGCCCGGAGCGGGCCGCGGGCACGCGCGACGAGGTGAGATCAAGGTGATATTCTTGTGGGGTTTGCGTGTGTTCCGGGTACGGGCTAATACGAATTGTCTAGTGCAGGGGGTTCTGCTTTATGGCAGAGTCAATGTGCGCAGGGCCCTCGCTTGCGTCGACCCGTGTCCGACTGTCCGGATCCCTCCTCTCGGAACGCCCGTCCTGTTCGTACTGTGATCGACTCCGCTTCCCCTTCCTCCCTGTGGGCTGAGGCCACGCGCCAGCACTTGCATTTCCCGGATCGCAGTCGAAGGGCCGGTGCCTCGAGGCCGGTCGCGGATGCTTCGCCTCGGAATGCAACGGAAAACTTGTTTTCGAGGTAACGCATGAGCACCAAGATCTACGTCGGCAACCTGCCGTGGCGCGCCACCGATGCCCAACTCACCGAGATGTTCGCCGCGCACGGCGAAGTCATCGAGGCCCGCATCATCACCGACCGTGAGACCGGCCGTTCGCGCGGCTTCGGCTTCGTCACGATGGCCAACAACGACGGCGCCCAGAACGCGATCCGCGCGCTGAACGGCAACTCGCTCGAGGGCCGCGCGCTGGTCGTCAACGAGGCCCGCGAGCAGCAGGGCGGCGGCGGCGGCTTCCGCCGCTCGGGTGCCGGCGGCTACGGCGGCGGTGGCGGCGGAGGCGGTTACGGCGGCGGCGGTGGCGGCGGTGGTGGCTACGGCGGCGGCGGCAACGGCGGTGGTGGCAACGGCGGCGGCGGCTTCGGCGGCCAGCGGCGCCCGCGCCAGTACTGATCCGAGCGGCCCGCGCCCGTCGCGGGCGGCCCGAGCGGCCGGGTCCTGCCCGGCCCTCGCGCGAAGACGATCCGTGACGTCCGGGGTCCCCGTGCGCCCCGGCGGTGACCCGCTCTGCGCCAGGCCTCGAAGTGTGCGGCCGGCGTGCGCCGGCCTGACGTCTCGACGCCCGGCCGCGCGAACGGTGCGCCTGCCTCAGCGGGTGGCGGCCGCCGCGAGCGCCGAGGTGTCCAGCGCGCAGCCGGTCTTCGCGACGATCTCGTCGCGCGTCACGCCAGACGCCAGCTCGCGCAGCGCGAGCCCCTTGCCGGTCACCTCGATCACGCCGAGGTCGGTGATGATCAGGTCGACGACACCGACGCCGGTCAGCGGCAGGTTGCACGCCGGCAGGATCTTCAGGTCCTCTCCGCCGTCCTTGCGCTTGGCCACGTGCTCCATCAGCACGATCACGCGGCCGACGCCCGCGACCAGGTCCATCGCGCCGCCCATCCCCTTGACCATCTTGCCGGGGATCATCCAGTTGGCGAGGTCGCCGTGCTCGGAGACCTGCATCGCGCCGAGGATCGCGAGGTTGATCTTGCCGCCGCGGATCATCCCGAAGGAGTCCGCCGACGAGAAGATCGACGAGCCGGGCAGGGTGGTGACCGTCTGCTTGCCGGCGTTGATCAGGTCGGGGTCGACCTCGTCCTCGGTCGGGAACGGGCCGATGCCGAGCAGGCCGTTCTCCGACTGCAGCCACACCTCCATGTCGGCCGGCACGTGGTTCGCCACCAGCGTCGGCAGGCCGATCCCGAGGTTCACGTAGAAGCCGTCTCGCAGCTCGCGCGCGGCGCGCGCGGCCATCTCGTCGCGGGTCCAGGGCATGGTGCGCTCCTCGTCAGCGAGCCGGGCGCACGGTGCGCTGCTCGATGCGTTTCTCGGGGGTCGGGTTGTGCACGATGCGGTGCACGAAGATGCCCGGCAGGTGGATCGCGTCCGGGTCGAGCTCGCCGGTCGGCACGACGACCTCGACTTCGGCGACGGTGATCTTCCCGGCCATCGCGACGTTCGGGTTGAAGTTGCGCGCGGTGCGGCGGAACACCAGGTTGCCCGAGCGGTCGGCCATCCAGGCCTTGACCAGCGACACGTCGGGCACCAGCGAGCGCTCCATCACGTAGGTCTCGCCGTCGAACTCGCGCGTCTCCTTGCCGTCGGCCACGACGGTGCCGACGCCGGTCTTGGTGAAGAACGCGGGAATGCCCGCGCCGCCGGCGCGCAGCTTCTCGGCGAGCGTGCCCTGCGGCGTGAACTCGAGCTCGAGCTCGCCCGACAGGAACTGTCGTTCGAACTCCTTGTTCTCGCCGACGTAGCTGGCGATCATCTTGCGGACCTGGCGGGTCGCGAGCAGCAGGCCGAGGCCGAAGCCGTCGACGCCGGCGTTGTTCGAGATGCAGGTGAGCTGCTTTGCGCCGGAGTCGCGCAACGCGGCGATCAGCGCCTCCGGGATGCCGCACAGGCCGAAGCCGCCGACGGCGATCGTCTGGCCGTCGCGCACGATGTCGGCCAGCGCCGCGGCCGCGCTCGGATACAGCTTGCTCATGGTCGAGGGGTCCTTTCGGGCGCGCGGCCGTGGCCGGTGCCGCTCGGTCGGGTGGGGGGCAGACGCCGCGCGTCGCCCGGCCCGGATGCTACCGCCGATCGCTGCAGTGCATCAACCCGAGGCGCCGCGCACGATCCGGTCGGACTCGATCACGCGCAGGCCCGGCTCGCCGCGCAGCACCGCGGCGAGCATGCAGCGCGCGATCGCGTCGGCCGCGACCGGGCGCAGCCGCGCGGGCAGCAGCGGCGCGAGCGGCC
>JBILTM010000291.1:0-4890 GCA_044371545.1 Burkholderiaceae bacterium | reverse complement strand
TTCGGCTTCGCGAAGGCGCTGTCGGCGACGCTGTGGGTGGGCCTGGTGCTGCTCTGGATCGAGGGGCGGCGCACCTCGCTCGACGCGATGCGGCTCGTGGTGCTGCCGCTCGCCTTCGTCACGCTGCTGCTGCCGCTGCTCTGGCCGGGCCGGCTGTTCGAGACCAGCGAGCAGGTGCCGCTCTTCCTGCCGCACCTGCTCGCCGGCACGCTCGCCTACGGCGTGCTGCTGCTCGCCGCGCTGCACGCGCTGCTGATGCTGTGGGTGCAGCGCGACCTGCACCAGCCGGTCCGCGACGCCGACCAGGGCCCCATCGCGCGCTGGCTCGGGCGGCTGCCGCCGCTGATGGTGCTCGAGCGGCTGCTGTTCCGGTTCATCGCGATCGGCTTCGTGCTGCTGCTGATCACCACCGGCAGCGGGATGCTGTTCTCGGAGGAGGTGTTCGGTCGGCCGTTCGTGTTCGAGCACAAGACGGTCTTCGCGCTGCTGTCGGTCGCGGTCTTCGGCGTGCTGCTCGCCGGGCGGGCGATCCGCGGCTGGCGCGGCCGGATCGCGACCCGCTTCACGCTGGGCGGCTTCGCGGTGCTGCTGCTCGCCTACGTCGGCACGCGCTTCGTCCTCGAAGTGCTGCTCGGCCGCTACTGACGCCGCGACGGAGGGCGCGATGGGCAAGGTGCTCGTCTGGGTCGTGATCGCGCTGGTCGCCTGGGCGGCGTGGCGGCTGTTCGTCGTCAGCAAGCGGCGCACGCAGCGCGCCCGCGACGCGGCGGCTTCAGGCACGGCCGGCACGCCGGGCGCGGCCGGCGACGCCGATCCCGAGGCGCGCGGCGCGCCGCGCCCCGGCGCGCCCGAGCTGATGATGCAGTGCGCGGTCTGCGGCGTGCATCTGCCCGGCTCGGAGGCGCGCTTCGCCGGCGGCCGCGTGTACTGCAGCGACGCCCACCGCGACCAGGCGACGGCCGGGGCCGCGCCCGAGCGTGCGCCGCACGATCGCCGCTGAGCCGGTCGAGGCCGGCCCCGTAGCGGGTCCGACCCCGGGCCTCGGACCGGGCGCCGACGCCGATGCGCTGCCCGCGTACCGGCGCTCCCTGCAGTACTTCGCGCTGTCGCGTCTGGTCGTCGCCGCGGTGCTGCTCGCCTACCTGCCGCTGATGCGCGGCGCGGGCGGCCTCGATGAACGCTTCGATCCGGAGACCTTCGTGCCGGCCGCGGTCGTCTACCTCGCCGTCGCGGTCGGCTTTGTCGCGCTCCCGGCCGTCGGCCGCACGCGGCTGCGCGTGATCGCGGTCGCGCAGGTCGCCTTCGACGTCGCCGCGCTGTCGGTGCTGCTGCACGCCTCCGGCGGGCTGAGGGGCGGCCTCGCGATCCTGCTGCTGCTGCCCAACGCGGGCGCGGCGATCCTGCTCGGCGCGCGGGTGGCGTCGTTCTTCGCGGCGATCTCGACGCTCGCGATCCTGGTGGAGACCGGCTGGCGCTCGCTGCGCGGCGAGGCCGCCGAAGGCGCGTTCGTGCAGGCCGGACTCGCCGGCGCCGCGCTGTTCGCGTCCGCGGCGATCGTCGGCTGGCTCGCGGCCCGGCTGTCGGTGCAGGAGCGGCTCGCCTGGCGTCGAGGCGAGGACCTGCGCAACCAGCTCGCCGTCACGCAGGCGGTGATCGGCGAGCTGCCCGAGGGCATCGTCGTGCTCGACGCTCGCGGTGCGCCGCGGGCGATCAACCGCGCCGCGCGCGAGATGCTCGGGGGCGACGCGGTCCCCGGGGAGGTTGCCGGGCCCACGGCAGCGTTCGATGCGCTGCGTGCGGCGCTCGGCCTCGCCGACGACGCGCGGCCGGGCGAGGCGGGCGAGGCGGGCGAGCTCGTCGTGCCGACGGCCGACGGCGGCGCGGGCCGGCGGCTGCGTGCGCGCCGGATCGCCGTGCCCGCCGGCGGCTCGGACGTCGTCGTCGTGCTCGAGGACCTCGGTCGGCTCGAGGCGCTCGCGCAGCAGATGAAGCTCGCGTCGATGGGGCGGCTGTCCGCCTCGATCGCGCACGAGATCCGCAACCCGCTGTCGGCGATCCGCCACGCGAACGGCCTGCTCGCCGAGGAACTCGAGGCCCAGCGGCTGCGTCGTCTCGCGACCATCGTCGAGGACAACTGCCGGCGCATCGACCGGATCGTCGAGGACGTGCTGTCGGTCGCGCGCCGCGCGTCGGCGACGCCCGAGCCGATCCCGGCCGGGCCCTTCGTCGCGCTGGCGGTCGCCGAGTGGGTCGCGCAGTCGGGCGTCGACCCGCGCCGCATCGAGTGCCGCGTGCGCGACGACCTGCCGATCTGGTTCGACTCGGGGCACCTGCGCCAGGTGCTGCTGAACCTCGTCGGCAACGCGCTGCGGCACGCGAGCGCGGCGCGCGGCGCGGTGAGCGTGGAGTGGGGCGCGGACGCGTCCGGGCGGGGGGCGCTGGTCGTCGCCGACGACGGGCCCGGCGTGCCGGCCGCCTCGCGCGTGCACCTGTTCGAGCCGTTCTTCACGACCGAGGCGCGCGGCACCGGCCTCGGGCTGCACCTCGCGCGCGAGTTGTGCACCGCCAACGGCGCGACGATCCGCTATCGGCCCGCGTGCGATGATCCGCCGCTGCGCAGCGCGTTCGTCGTCGAGCCCGCGTCGCCGCCCGCGCCTTCCCGATGAGCCTCGCCTCCACCGACCCCACCCGTCCGCTCGGCCGCGGCCTGCGCGCGCCGCGCGCGCTCGTCGTCGACGACGAGGCCGACCTGCGCGAGCTGCTCGAGCTGACGCTGGTCGGCATGGGGCTCGACGTCGACTGCGCACCCGATCTCGCATCGGCGCGGCGGCTCCTCGCCGGCGGCCGCTACGCGCTGTGCCTGACCGACATGCGGCTGCCCGACGGCGACGGCCTCGCGCTGGTGGCGGAGATCGGCGCGGCGCATCCCGACACGCCGGTGGCGGTCATCACCGCATACGGCAGCGCCGAGACCGCGGTCGCCGCGCTGAAGGCGGGCGCCTTCGACTACCTGTCCAAGCCGGTCGGCCTGGAGTCGCTGCGCGCGCTGGTGCGCTCGGCGCTGCGGCTGTCGGTCGACGGGGGCGGGGCCGACGCGCCGCGCGAGTCGGGCCGCGCGACCGGGTCGCGCTCCGCCGCGACCGACGGTGGCGGCGCGCCGACCTCGCGGCCCGTGTCCGACCCGGGCTCCCCGACCGGCCTGCTGATCGGTGTGTCGCCGGCGATCGACGCGGTGCGCGCGAGCATCGCGCGGCTCGCCCGCAGCATGGCGCCGGTCGCGATCACCGGCGAGTCGGGCTCGGGCAAGGAGCTCGCGGCGCGGCTGATCCACCGGCTCGGCAGCCGCGCCGAGCAGCCCTTCGTCGCGGTCAACTGCGGCGCGATCCCCGAGAACCTGATGGAGTCGGAGTTCTTCGGGCACCGGCGCGGCGCGTTCACCGGCGCCGACCAGGACCGCACCGGCTTCTTCCAGGCCGCCGACGGCGGCACGCTGTTCCTCGACGAGGTCGCCGACCTGCCGCTGTCGATGCAGGTCAAGCTGCTGCGCGCGATCCAGGAGCGCCGCGTGCGGCGCGTCGGCGCGACCGCCGAAGAGCCGGTCGACGTGCGCATCGTCAGCGCGACCCACCAGGACCTCGCGAAGTGCGTCGCCGCCGGCCGCTTCCGCCAGGACCTGTTCTATCGGCTCAACGTGATCGAGCTGCGGATGCCGCCGCTGCGCGAGCGGCGCGACGACATCGGCGTGCTCGCCGAGGCGATCCTCGCGCGGCTCGCCGCGCGGGCGCGGCTGCCGGTCGTGCCGCGGCTGTCGTCGGTGACGCGGCGCTACCTGCAGAGCTACGCGTTCCCCGGCAACGTGCGCGAGCTCGAGAACATCCTCGAGCGCGCGCTGGCGTTCTCCAATGGCGAGGTCGTCAACGTCGAGGACCTCGGCCTGCGCCCTGCGACGCTCGAGGCCGCGCCGACCGAGCGCGCGCTCGACGACGAGCGGCCCGGGGCCGACGCGACGGCGCCGCCCGCCGAGCCCGCGCCCGCCGCCGAGGCGAGGCCCGGCGACGACGGCGTGCCCGACTCGCTGCCCGACCACCTCGACGCGGTCGAGCGCGACGCGATCCTGCGTGCGCTCGAGCTCACCCGGCACAACCGGACCGCGGCCGCGAAGCGGCTCGGCATCAGCTTTCGCGCGCTGCGCTACCGGATGCAGCGCCTCGGGATCGGATGAGGGCGCCGGATCCGTTCGACGCGCACGGCTGGCACCGGCGCGCGCGGCGCGTGGCCTCGCCGAACTTCGACGCGCGGCCCGAGGGCGCGATCCCCGAGCTGCTCGTCGTCCACCACATCAGCCTGCCGGCCGGGCGCTTCTCGGGCGACGCGATCGAGCGCCTGTTCACGAACACGCTCGACGAGGGCGCGCACCCGGGCTTCGCCGGGCTCGGCGCGCTGCGCGTGTCCTCGCACTTCCTGATCCGCCGGCGCGGCGAGCTGCTGCAGTTCGTCTCGTGCGACGCGCGCGCCTGGCACGCGGGCGCCTCGAGCTTCCTCGGCCGCGAGCGCTGCAACGATTTCTCGATCGGCGTCGAGCTCGAGGGCACCGGCGAGCGGCCCTACACCGACGCGCAGTACCGCGTGCTCGCCTCGCTGACGCGCGCGCTCGCCGCACGATGGCCGCTGCGCCACCTCGCCGGGCACAGCGACATCGCCCCTGGCAGGAAGCGTGATCCGGGTCCGAGCTTCGACTGGAATCGGTACGGCTCGATGCTCGGAGGCACCGGGCTCGCGCGACCTTTTCGTCCCGAGGACCGCATGGACGTGTGATCGTGTCGTGGACATGTCCACGGCGCGCGGCTTCACGGGTCGCAACGGCCCGCCAAGCGGCACCGTTGCTGGGTC
>JBILTM010000005.1:0-51235 GCA_044371545.1 Burkholderiaceae bacterium | reverse complement strand
CGCGGGGTCGAGCGCGCCGCCGACGTGGTCGAGCAGGATGTCGGGCCGATCCGCGAGGCGCCGCGCCGCCTCGAGGTAGGTGTCGGGATCCTTCTCCGCGCGCAGGTGCCCGACCATCAGCGCCCGCAGCCGTCGCGGGCTCTTCGGCAGTGGCCGGCGCGCCGTGCAGGACTGCAGCACGACGCGGGCCTTGGCGCGATGCGGCGGCGCGAGCCGTGCGGGCCCGAGCGCGTTCAGCGCGACCAGCGCGTCGGCCGAGTCGAGCGAGCGGCGCGCGTCCGGGTCGGCGTCGATGTCGCGATAGAGGTCGGTGCCGGTCAGCACGACCAGCAGCGGGCCGTCCGGGCAGGCCGCGCGCCACGCGGCGATCGAGCCGGCCGAGCGGCGCGCGTGCAGCGCGATCATCAGCCCGGCGCCGGAACCGGTCCACCGGTCGACCAGCGTGACGCGGTAAGCTCCGGCGAGCATCCGCGCCCAGCGACGCGCGGTCTGCCAGTTGCCGTTGTTCGCGTCGGCCAGCGCCGGCGTCACGATCACGATCGAAGCCCGATGCATGCCCGCAGCATACCCGCCGACGCGACGCCGCGCGCCCACGACGAGGCCCGGTGCGCCGGCGCCGCGTGGCTCGCCGGCGCGCTGCGCGCGAGCCGCGCCGACACGCTCTCGACCTTCGAGGCCTACCGGCGCGCGCTGCCCGACCTCGCGGTGCCGCTGCGCGCCGGCCTGAACCCGCCGCTCTGGGAGATCGGGCACGTCGGCTGGTTCCAGGACTTCTGGATCGGGCGCAACCCCGGTCTCGCGCAGGGCCCGCGCGCCGATCCCGCCGCGCCGCGCCGCGCCCCGGCCGGGCGCCCCGACGCCGACGCGCTCTACCACTCGAGCTTCGTCGCGCACGCGTCGCGCTGGTCGCTCGCCCTGCCCTCGCTCGACGAGACGCTCGACACCCTCGCCGCGCAGCTCGATCGCACCCTCGCGCGGCTCGCCGAGGCGGGCGACGGCGACGACGACGCGCTGTACTTCTTCCGGCTCGCGCTGCTGCACGAGGACATGCACCACGAGGCCGCGCTCTACATGGCCGAGCAGCTCGACCTGCCGATCGAGTCGCCCGGCTTCGCGCCCGCGCCGATGCCCGAGCCGCCGCCGCCGATCGTGCTCGACGCAGGCGCCTGGCGCCTCGGCGAGGCGGCGCCCGGCTTCGCGTTCGACAACGAGCTCGGCGCGCACGATGCGCCGGCCGGGCCGGTGGAGATCGACGCGCAGTCGGTCCGCTGGGCCGAGTACCTGCCCTTCGTCGAGACCGGCGGCTACCGCGACCCGCGGCTCTGGAGCGAGGCCGGCCTGCGCTGGCTGCGCGAGACCGGCGCGAGCGGGCCGGCCGCGCTGCGGCACGACGGGCACGCCGGGTGGATGCGCCGTCGCAGCGGGCGCCGGGTGCCGCTCGATGTGCGCGAGGCGGCCTGCCACCTGAACGCGCACGAGGCCGAGGCCTGGTGCCGCTGGGCCGGCCGCCGGCTGCCGACCGAGGCCGAGTGGGAGCGCGCCGCCGTGACACATCCCGACACGTTCCGACGCGGCGACGTATGGGAATGGACCGCGAGCGCGTTCGAGCCGTTCCCGGGATTCGTCGCCCATCCGTACCGCGACTACTCGGCGCCGTGGTTCGACGGCCGGCCGGTGCTGCGCGGCGGCTCGTGGATGACGCAGCCGCGCGTCGCGCACCCGCGCTACCGCAATTTCTTCCAGCCGTGGCGCACCGACGTGCCGGCGGGGCTGCGCAGCGCCTCGCAGCGGACCTAGCCGCCCGCGACGAACACCGCGAAGCGGCGCTGCGCGTCGGTCCAGTGCGTGGTCGCGGTGAACCCGGCCTCGCGCAGCAGCGCGTCGAAGCCGTCGACGGTCCACTTGTACGAGTCCTCGGTGTGGATGCGCTCGCCGCGCGCGAACGCGCGCGCCGCGTCGCCCCATCGCACCACCTGGTCCTCGCGCGACTCGAGGTGCATCTCGATCCGCGACGCGACCGCATCGAACAGCGCGACATGCCGCCAGCGGCGCACGTCGAAGTCCGCGCCGAGCAGCCGGTTCAGCCGGCGCAGCAGGTTCAGGTCGAAGGCCGCGGTGACGCCGAGCGCGTCGTCGTACGCGGCCTCGAGCACCTCGACCGGCTTCACCAGGTCGACGCCGATCAGCAGCGCGCCGCCCGCGGCCGTCTCGCGCGCCTCGCGCAGCAGTCGGCACGCCGCGTCGGGCGCGAAGTTGCCGATGCTGCTGCCCGGATAGAACACCACGGCCGGGCCGCCGAGCGCCTCGTCGGGCAGCCGCAGCCGCGCGGAGAAGTCGAGGCCGACACCCATCATCTCGATGCCGGGATGCTCGCGCTGAAGGCAGTCGAGCGACTCGCGCAGGAACGACACCGAGATGTCGACCGCGACGTACCGGCGCGGCCGGATCGCGTCGAACAGCCGCGCCGCCTTTCGGCAGTTGCCCGCGCCGAGGTCGACCAGCACCGGGCGATGGCCCGCGTGGCGCAACGCGGCCGCGCCGATCGAGGCGAAGTGCGCCGACATGATCGCGGCCTCGGTGCGCGTCGGGTAGTACTCGTCGAGCTCGGTGATCGCGTCGAACAGCCGCGAACCGAGCGGGTCGTAGAGGAACTTCGGCGACAGGCGCGCGCGCTCCGCGAGCAGGCCGGCAGCGGCCTCCTCGGCCAGTGCGCGATCGTCGGTGCGGTGGAGCTCGAGGAAGCGGGCGGTGTTCATCGGGTCGGGGAGAGGCATCCGAAAGGCTGCGTCGCGCGTATCGACACAGGCGACTGTCCGGCCGGTCCGGGCACCCGGGGGCTCGCCGGCAGGCCGCCGGATCTTCGCCGATAATGCGCCGACCCGTCGACGTCCCACCAGTCCGACACCAGGAGAATTCCGTGATCGACCTGTCCCCCTCCCGCACGCTCAAGGCGCTCGCCACCTGCGCGCTGCTCGCCTTCGGCACGATAGGCCACGCCCAGCAGGTGTTCCGCGTCACCACGATCCCCGAGGAAGCGGCCACCGAGCAGATCCGCAAGTTCACCCCGATCGCGCAGTACCTCGAGAAGCGGCTCGGCATGAAGGTCGAATTCACGCCGGTGTCCGACTACCCGGCCGCCGTCGAGGCGCTGGTCAACAAGAAGGTCGAGCTCGTCTGGTTCGGCGGCTTCACCCACGTGCAGGCGCAGATCCGCTCGGGCGGCAAGATCGTCCCGATCGCGCAGCGCGAGGAGGACACCAAGTTCCAGTCGGTGTTCATCGCGAAGAAGGACTCGGGCATCAAGGGCCTCGCGGACCTCAAGGGCAAGCAGGTCAGCTTCGGCTCGCAGAGCAGCACCTCCGGCCACCTGATGCCGCGGCACTTCCTGCTGCAGGCGGGGCTCAACCCCGAGAAGGACTTCAGGCGGATCGCCTACAGCGGCGCGCACGACGCGACGATCGCGTCGGTGGTGAGCGGCAAGGTCGACGCCGCGGCGCTCGACGTCACGGTGTGGCGAAAGTTCGTGTCCGAGAACAAGGTCGACACCAAGGACGTCGACGTGTTCTACACCACGCCCACCTTCTTCAACTACAACTGGTCGGTGCACGCGGACATGCCCGCGGACCTGCGCCAGAAGGTGACCCAGGCGCTCCTCGACCTCGACCCGGCGACGCCGGAGGGCAAGGAGATCCTGCAGCTCAACCGCGCGACGCGCTACATCCCGACCTCGCCCGAGAACTACAAGGGCATCGAGGCGGCGGGCCGCAGCGCCGGGCTGATCTGACCCCGGGAGCTCGACGCGTGCGGATCGATCTCGACGGCCTCGCGGCGCGCCACCCGGCGGCCCGCACCGACGCGCCGCCGGCGCTGAGGCCGCTCGCGCTGTCGATCGCCGCGGGCGAGCAGGTCGCGGTGATCGGCCCGTCGGGCGCCGGCAAGACGACGCTGCTGCAGGCGCTCGCCTGCGCGCTGCCGCCGTCGGCCGGCACGCTGCGGCTCGATGGCACCGACCCGTGGACGCTGTCGCGCGCCGCGCTGCATCGGCTGCGCGGCCGGCTGTTCCTCGCGCCGCAGGTGCCGCCGCTGCCGCCGCGGCAGCGCGTCGTCACCGCGGTGCTCGCCGGCCGGCTGCCGGCGATGGGGTTCGCGGCGAGCGTGCGCTCGCTGTTCTACCCGAGCGACATCCCCGCGGCGTACGAGGCGCTCGAGCGCTTCGACCTCGCCGACAAGCTCTTCGAACGCGTCGACCGGCTCTCGGGCGGCGAGCGGCAGCGGGTCGGCCTCGCGCGCGCGCTGCTGTCGCCGGCCTCGCTGTGGCTGGTCGACGAGCCGCTGTCGGCGCTCGACCCGACGCGCTCGCGGCAGGCGATCGCGACGCTGGTCGATCAGGCCCGCGCGCGCGGCGCGACCCTGGTCGCGACGCTGCACCAGGTCGAGGTGGCGATCGCCGCGTTCCCGCGCGTGATCGGGCTGCGCGACGGCGCGCTCGCGTTCGACCTGCCCTCGCGCGACGTCGACCGCGCGCGGCTGGAGCGGCTGTACGCGCAGCACGAGCACGAGCTGCGCGGCGACGCGCCGCTGCCGCCGCCCGAGGCGCCGGCCGGCTCGCCGCCCGCGGTGATGCACTGCCGCTGACCGATGGCGAGCCTGCCGAACGCGGCCCGGACCGCGCCCCCCGACCGCGATCCGGCGTGGCTGGCCCGCGTGTTCTGGGCCTGCGCGGCGGTGGTGATCGCGTGGCCGCTCTTCGTCGCGACCGAGTTCCGGCCGTGGACGCTGTTCGAGGCGGACAACCTCAAGGTCACGCGCCGCTTCCTCGCCGACTTCCTGCCGCCCGCGCATTCGGCCGAGTTCCTCGCGATGGTCGCGCGCGAGGCGTGGCGCACCGTCGCGATCGCGACCGTGGGCATGACGCTCGCGCTGGTGGTGGCGATCCCGCTGACGATCGTCTCGACGCGGGTGCTGTCGGTCTCGGCGCTGCCGGGCCGGATGGCCCGCGGGCCGTTCGTGGTGCGCCAGGCGGTGCGCTGGCTGCTGATCGTGCTGCGCAGCATCCCCGAGCTCGTGTGGGCGCTGGTGTTCGTGCGCGTGGTGGGCCTCGGGCCGACCGCCGGCGTGCTCGCGATCGCGCTGACCTACGGCGGCATGCTCGGCAAGGTCTACGGCGAGATCCTCGAGAGCGGCGAGACGCACCCCACGCGTTCGCTGCTGCGCAACGGCGCCTCTCGGATGCAGGCGCTCGCCTTCGGGCTGCTGCCGCAGAACGCGGCCGAGCTCACCAGCTACACCGTCTACCGCTGGGAGTGCGCGATCCGCAGCTCGGTGGTGCTCGGCTTCGTCGGTGCCGGCGGCCTCGGCCAGCAGCTCGACAACTCGATGAAGATGTTCAACGGCGGCGAGGTGCTGACGATGCTCGCCGTGTTCGTCGCGCTGGTCGCGCTCGCCGACCGGGTCAGCGCCGGCCTGCGCCGCGCGCTCGGGTGACCGCGATGGCCGGCCCTTCGCGCACCACCGCCGCCAACCCGCCCTACCGGCTGCCGCCGCCGCTGTTCCACGCGCGCTGCAAGGCGTGCTGGTTCGTCGCCGCGCTGCTCGCGCTGGTGATCGCGAGCTTCGCGACGCTCGACCTGCGCTGGGGCGAGTTCCTGTCGGCCGACGCGGCGCGCAGCATGGGCAAGTTCGTCGGCGAGTTCTTCCCGCCGGACACGAAGCCCGACTTCCTCGCGCGCGTCGCGGTCGCGACCTGGGAGACGCTCGCGATGTCCGCGCTCGGCACCGCGCTCGCCGCGGTGGCCGGGCTGCTGCTCGCGATCCCGGCGAGCCGCATGCACGAGCGCGACCCGGCCCGGGGCCGCATGCCGACCCGCTGGCTGCTGAACGCGCTGCGCTCGATCCCGGAGCTGGTCTGGGCCGGGCTGCTGCTGATCGCGGCCGGGCTCGGTCCGTTCGCCGGCACGCTCGCGCTCGCCGCGCACACCACCGGCGTGCTCGGGCGGCTGTTCGCCGAGGCCATCGAGAACATGCCGCGCGGCCCGGGCGCAGCGCTGCGCACGCAAGGCGTCGGCGAGGTCCGCGTCTTCCTGTATGCCGGACTCCCGGAGGTGCTGCCGCAGCTGATGAGCTACACGCTGTACCGCTGGGAGAACAACATCCGGGCCGCGGCGGTGCTCGGCGTCGTCGGGGCCGGCGGTCTCGGGCAGATGCTGCAGTTCCACATGGGCCTGTTCCACATGGGCAAGACCGCGACGATCCTGGGCGCGATGCTGGCGATGGTGGCCTGCGTCGACGCGCTCAGCTACGGCGCGCGCAGGTGGCTCACGCGTTGAGTCCCCCGTCCTTCGCTCCGGCGCGCGAGCGCACCGCCCCCCGCCGCGTGGGCTGGCTGTTCGCCTACGACTGGGACCGCGACGCGCTCGAGCGGCTCGGCGGGGCCGGCCGCGCGCGCTTCGACAGCGCGGGCTTCGACCTGTTCTCGTTCCCGAGCAACGGCGCGCTGGTGCGCTTCGACCTCGAGCGCTTCGCGGCGCGGCAGGCCGAGCGCGGGCGGCGCCTGGGATGGCGCGGCGTGCTGTCGCACCACGAGCAGTTCGGGGCGCTCGCCGCGTCGCTGGTCGCCGAGCGCCTCGGCCTGCCCGGGACGTCGCCCGAGAGCATCCTCGCCGCGCAGCACAAGCTGCACGCGCGGCGCGTGCTCGAGCGCGTCGCGCCCGAGGCGAACGTCGCGTTCGCGCCGCTCGAGGCCCGCTACGGCGGCCCGATCCCCGAGGGCCTCGCCTACCCGACCTTCGTGAAGCCGATGAAGGCCGCGTTCTCGGTGCTGGCCCGCGAGGTGGCCGACCGCGATGCGCTGCACGCGCACACGCGCTTCGGGCGGCGCGAGCTGTGGGTGATCCGCCGGCTCGTCGAGCCCTTCGACCGTGTCTGCCGCGCGCGCCTGCCCGAGGCGGGCACCGCGCACCGGATGCTGCTGGAGTCGTCGGTGCCCTCGCGGGTCGGGCAGTACAACCTCGACGGCTGGGTGCACGACGGCACCGTGCACGCGCTCGGCGTCGTCGACGCGGTGATGTACCCGGGCACGCAGGCCTTCATGCGCTGGGAGGTGCCGAGCCGGCTGCCGGCCGAGGCGCAGTCTCGCGCACTCGAACTCGCCCGCCGCTTCCTGGGCGCGATCGGCTTCACGCACGGGTTCTTCAACCTCGAGTTCTTCCACGACGACGCGAGCGGCGCGCTGACCTTCATCGAGTGCAACCCGCGGCTCGCCTCGCAGTTCGGCGACCTGCACCGGCGCGTGTCCGGCGTCGACGCGCACGCGATGGGCGTCGCGCTCGCGCTCGGCGAGGATCCGCGCTCGGTGCCGTGCGAGCCGCCGACCGCCGGCGCTGCGGCGAGCCTCGTCTACCGCAGCTTCGACGGCCGCCCGGGCCGACCGGCGCCGACGCCGGCGCAGCGCGCCGCGTTCGGGGCAGCGATGCCCGACGGACTGCTGCTGTCGTTCCCGAAGCGCGGCCACGCGCTCGAGCGCGACCACAAGTGGACCGGCAGCCACCGCTACGGCATCGTTCACCTCGGCGCGGCGGACCGCGACGCGCTGCGCGCGCGCGCCGAGACCGCGAGTGCGCTGCTCGGCTGGCCCGCGCCCTATCTCGACGCCATCGAATCGCCGCACGCGACGGACGTCGCCGATCGATCCCGCACCCCGGCCGCGGCGACGCGTCCGGCCCCCTCTCTCGACGAATGGAGCCCTTCGCCATGACCGCCCCCGCCCTGTCCGCGCCGCAGCGCCTGTCCCGCCTCGCCGCGATCGCGCTGCTCGCCGCGGCCGCCCTGTCGGGCTGCACCGCGATGAACGCGCAGAACCCCTCCGGCCGGCTGAAGCCGGTCAACGCGGTCGCCGACGGTGGCGACGAGCGCGTGATGCTGAAGGGCGCGGACGTCGTCGCCTACTTCACGCAGGGCCGTTACGTGCAGGGCACGCCGCAGTTCCGCTCGGTCCACGAGGGCGTGGTGTTCCGCTTCGCGAGCGCCGAGCACAAGGCGGCGTTCGACGCCGCACCGCAGAAGTACCTGCCGCAGTACGGCGGCTTCTGCACCAACGGCATCGTCTACGCCATCCCCTGGGGCGGCGACGCCGACACCTGGCGGATGATCGACGGCAAGCTCTACATCTTCGGCGGGCGCGGCAGCCAGGAGGCGTTCGAACTCGACGTACCCGGCAACATGAAGCTCGCCGAGAAGTACTGGGCCGAGGAGGTCTCCGGCAGCAACAGCTTCTGGCAGCGCAGCAAGCGGCTCGTCTTCAAGGTGCCGCACTACAAGAGCGGCGACGAGCTCGCGAAGGCCGTGGCCGACGCGAAGGCGAAGAAGTGACCCGCGCGCCGGCTCAGCGCGGATAGCCGAGCGCCGGCTGCCCGAAGCTCTCGGCCGCGCGCCAGCCGGGCGGCTCGAGGAAGAGGTTCGTCACCATGCCCCCCGGGTCGTAGTCGGGGAACGGCCGTCCCGGGTAGCGGGCCTCGAACTCGGCGCGCAGCTGCGCGCCGGTCCTGTAGTGCGGCACCTTGCTCGCGTACGCGGCGAGCGAGGCCTCGCGCCAGCCGCGGTCGCGTACGGCGTGCCGCCGCCGGCGAGCGCGAGCAGCGCGAGCAGCGCGAGCAGCGCGGCGATCCAGGCGGCGGGGTGAGGACGCATCGCGGTCTCGGTTCGTCGCGGGCCGGAGCAGTGTCGCGCGCGCGCGCCGGCACGCCTACACTCTCGTCCATTCGGACCGGCGCACCCGCGCCGGCGAACTGGACGGAGGAGCCACCATGGCGAAGGGTCAACGCGCGCAGAAGGAAAAGAAGAAGCCGAGCAAGGCGCAGCAGGACGCGAAGGTCATCTCGACGACGCGGATCGAGCCGACGCGCGTCACCGTCGTGCCCGACCGGAGCAAGAAGAAGGCGTGACCGCTCGGGGATCCGTCGTACGGCTCGAGGGTGATCTCGAGCTGCTGGTTCGCGCGCAGCGCCTCGGCGTGGTCGAACGCGGACTCGTCGTCGGCCTCGTCGCGCTTCGTCGCGGGATGCCCCCGGCGGGGCTCACCCCGCCCTGCAGAAGATGCAGTCGGCCCGGTAGCGCACCGTCTCGCGACGGCCGCGGTTCGTCGCGCCGGCCGCTGCGGTCCTCGAGCCGCGCGTCGGGTCCGACGAAGACCCACGCCTGGCCGCCGCCCTGCGCGCGGTCGCGACACTCGTAGGTGATCTCGCCGATGCCGACGGTCTCCATCGCGACGCGGTGGCCGGCGGGCACCTTCACCGCCTCGGGCAGCGCGGCCTGGTCGTACGGGGCGCTCGGGCGGCCGGGCATGCAGCGAGCGTGGCGGCGGCGAGCGCGAGGGCGATCGGGCGGAACGGGGAAGGTGCGTGCATGGTCTGCGTCCTCGTGAGTGGCGATGGGCGCCGACGGGGCGGCGCACGACATCACTGCGCACGAGCGGCCCGCACGGATGCACGGTCTCCGCAGGGCCCGGGCGGCACGCATCGCGGCCCCCGAAACGACGCGGGGCGGCCCGAAGGCCGCCCCGGCGGGTGCGTCGGACCGGGCGCGGTGCCCGGGCCGGCGCGGCGTCAGGCGATCACTTGACCGCGTCCTGCGCCTTCTTGAGCATGCGCACGCGGATGCGGGTGCTGGCCGGCTTGGCGGCGAACGTCTGCTCCTGCTTGGTGAAGGGGTTGATGCCCTTGCGCGCCGGACGGGCCGGCACGGTGACGGCGGTCGCCTTCAGCAGGCCGGGCCACGTGAAGACGCGAGCGCCCTTCTTGCCGAGCGACGCGAGGATGGTCGCCTCGAAGTTCGCGATCACCGCCTTGACGGCCTTCGCCTCGACGGCAGCGGCTTCGGCCAGATGCGCGACCAGGCCCGACTTCGTCAGCGGCTTGGTGATCGGCTTCATCGTCGCCGGGGTGGTGTTCGGCGAGGCGGCCTTGGCGGCGGCCTTCGGAGCGGCTTTCTTCGCGGGCGCCTTGGCGGCGGGCTTCTTGGCCGCGGCCTTCTTGGCGGCGGGCTTCTTTGCAGCGGGCTTCTTTGCGGTGGCCATGTGGGTTCCTGTTGCTGTGGAAGAAGACCTCGAGGTCGTTGTCGTGCGCGTTCGAGAGCATGTGCCGCGATGGCGCAGCGCGATTCTACTCACGAACGATGCGCGCGGAGGCCTTTTTCCCGTGTCCGCAAGCATTTTTTTCGGACTGCGGCGCAGCGCGCCGCGCGCCTCACGCGCCGCGGGGCGCGTCCGCTTCGGCCATCGACTCGCCGAGGCGGATCGCGCGGCCCGGCGACCACGACGGCTCGAAGCGCAGGGGCAGCGCGGGCCACAGCATCACGACCGTCGAGCCGAGCATGAAGCGGCCCATCTCGGCGCCCTGCGCGAGCACGATCGGCGGCGCGTCGTAGTCCCACGCGCGGACCGTGCCGGGCCGCGGCGGGTTGACGACGCCGTGCCACACGGTGGCCATGCTGCCGACGATCGTCGCGCCGACCAGCACCAGCGCGAACGGGCCGTGCGCGGTGTCGAACAGGCAGACCACGCGCTCGTTGCGGGCGAACAGCCCCGGGATGCCGCGCGCGGTCGCGGGGTTCACCGAGTAGAGGCTCCCCGGCACGTGGACCATCCGGCGCAGCCGCCCCTCGCAGGGCATGTGGATGCGGTGGTAGTCGCGCGGGCTCAGGTACAGCGTCGCGAACCAGCCTTCCTCGAAGCGCGCGGCGAGCGCCGCGTCGCCGCCGAGCAGCGCGGCGGTGGTGTAGTCGTGGCCCTTGGCCTGGAAGATCCGGTCGCGCTCGACGCGCCCGAACTGGCTGATCGCGCCGTCGACCGGGCAGATCCACGTCGCGTCCGCGATCGGCCGTGCGTCGGGCTTCAGCGCCCGCGTGAAGAATTCGTTGAAGGTCGCGTACGACTCGATCCGCGGATCGGCCGCCTCGGCCATGTCGACACCGTAGCGCGCGACGAAGCGGCGGATCGCCGCGTGGGTCCACGCGCCGGCGCGCGCCGATGCGAGCCGGCCGGCGAGCGCGGTCAAGGTCCGCTTGGGCAGCAGGTGCTGCATCAGCACGAAGGGTTCGGTCACGGCGGGCCCGGGGGTGGCGGTCGGCGGCCATTCTAGCGATCCCGCCGCAGCCGTCCCGGCCGACCTGAGGCACACTGCGGGGATGCTCTCGTTCCTGCCGGCGCCGCTGCGCGGCGCGATCGCGGCGACGCTGCTGGTCGCCAACACGCTGCTCTGGTGCGGCCTGCTGTTCCTGCTCGCGCTGGTGCGGCTCGCGCTGCCGTTCGAGGCGGCGCGACGCGTGCTCGACCCGGCGCTCAACCGCGTCGCCGCGCTCTGGATGCGGGGCAACAGCGGCTGGATGGCGCTTTCTCACCGCACCGCGTGGGACGTCGAGGGCGTCGATGCGCTGCCCTACCGGGGCTGGTACATGGTGGTCTGCAACCACCGCAGCTGGGCCGACATCTTCGTGCTGCAGCACGTGTTCAACGGCCGCATCCCGATGCTCAAGTTCTTCCTCAAGCAGGAGCTGATCTGGGTGCCGGTGATGGGCCTCGCGTGGTGGGCGCTCGACTTCCCGTTCATGAAGCGTCACTCCGAGGCCTACCTCGCCAAGCACCCGCAGGCGCGCTTCGACGACATCGAGACCACGCGGCGCGCGTGCCGCAAGTTCGCGCTGGTACCCACCAGCGTGATGAACTTCGTCGAGGGCACGCGCTTCACGCCGGCCAAGCACGCCGCGACCCGGTCGCCGTACCGGCACCTGCTCAAGCCCAAGGCCGGCGGCCTCGCGCTCGCGCTGAACGCACTCGGCGACCGGTTCGACTCGCTGGTCGACGTGACGATCGTCTACCCCGGCGGCACGCCCGGCTTCTGGGGCTTCCTGCGCGGCGACCTCGATCGCGTGATCCTGCGCGTCGAGCGCCGGCCGATCCCGGCCGAGTTCCGCACCGGCGACTACGCCGGCGACCCGGCCTTCCGCAAGCGGCTGCAGCAGTGGCTGCACGAAGTGTGGCTCGACAAGGATGCGCGGATCGCGGCGCTGCTCGGCGAGCCTGCGCCCCGCGAGGACGTGCCGCCGCCGGCGCCCGAGGCGCGCGAGGCCGCGCGCACCGGCGCCTGAGGCGGCCGCCCCGGGAGCGCAGGCGACACGCGGTCGGCACGGGCCGCGCCGGCCCGCAGCGTCGATAGGGCATACTCGCGCGCCCTCCGACCCGAAGGAACACCGCACCCATGTGGTTCAGGAACCTGACCGTGCTCCGCGTCCCCGCCGGCTCCGAGCTCGATGCCGACACGCTCGCCGACGCGCTGCGGCCGCACGCGTTCACCGAGCCGACCTCGGTCGAGGCGGTACGCACCGGCTTCGTGCCGCCGCGCGAGGGCGACGCGTCGCTGGTCGCGTCGGTCGGGCGCCAGCTGCTGTTCGCGCTGCGACAGGAGAAGAAGCTGCTGCCGTCGCGGGTGGTCGCGCAGTTCGTGAAGCAGCGCGCCGAGCGGATCGAGGCCGAGGACGGCTTCAAGCCCGGCCGCAAGCGGATGAAGGAACTCAAGGAGCAGGTCGTCGACGAACTGCTGCCGCGCGCCTTCTCGCTGGCGACCGACACGCGTGCGTGGATCGATCCGGTGAACGGCTGGCTGGTGATCGACGCGGCGTCGGCCGCGCGCGCCGACGAGGTGATCGCCCTGCTCTCGAAGGCGTTCGACGGCTTCCCGGGCCGGCCGCTGAAGACCGTGAAGTCGCCCGCGGCCGCGATGACCGCGTGGCTCGCCGACGGCGAGGCGCCGGCAGGCTTCTCGATCGACCAGGACGTGGTGCTCAAGGCGCGCGACGGCAAGGCGACCGTGCGCTGGGCGAACCAGTCGCTCGAGGCCGACGAGGTCGGCAAGCACGTGAAGGCCGGCAAGCAGTGCACGCGGCTCGCGCTGACCTGGAACGATCGCGTGTCGATCGTGCTGACCGAGACCCTCGCGATCAAGCGCGTGCGCCCGCTCGACGTGCTGACCGAGAACGAGTCGGGCAGCGCCGCGTCGAGCGACGCCGACGAGCGCTTCGAGTCCGACTTCGCGCTGATGACCGGCGAGCTCGCCGCGCTGCTCGCGGGCGTCGTCGACGCGCTCGGCGGGCCGCTGCCCGACGCGAAGCTCGACGCGCCGGCGGGGCCGGCCGGGGTCCGCAGGGCGGCCTGACGCGCGGCAAGGCCCCGTCCCGCCGAAGTCCCGACGGACCGAGCGGCGCTCGCGAGGGGCTCGCCTACCAGTGCGGCCGGTCCGCCCCGATGCGCACCGGGCGGATCTCGTCGATCGACACCTTCGCGAGCGCCTCGCCGAACTCCGGCGGGATCGGCAGCGAGCGCAGCCGGTCGCCGACCTTCGCGACCCACGCGCGGACCTCCCAGCCCTCGACCAGCAGCTGCGCGCCACGCATCAGCCTGTAGTCGATCCGGAAGCGCTTCGGGCCGAACTTCTCGATCCGCGCCTCGGCGAGCAGCCGGTCGCCGTCGGTGGACGCGACCAGGAACTTCGCGTGCGCCTCGAGGATCGGCGTGCCGACGACGCCGTAGCGCTCGGTGAGCAGCGCCTGCGACAGCCCCGCGCTGCGCAGCCAGTGCTGGAACGCGGTGTCGAACCAGTAGAAGTAGTGCGGGTAGAACACGATCCGCGCGGGATCGCAGTCGCCCCACTCGACGGTGAAGGCGGTGGTGAAGGAGAGCGGCTCGTTCATCGGGATGGTCTTCGTTCGCGCGGCCGTCAGGCCGCGTAGCGTCGCACCGCGTCCTCGTCCCAGACGAGGCCGGTGCCGGGGACGTCGGGCGCGGCGACGTGGCCGTCGCGCGGCGCGATCGGGTCGACGAGCACCGGTGCGGCCCAGTCGACGTACTCGAGCCAGTGTGCGGTCGGCGTCACCGCGAGCAGGTGGGCGCTGACCTCGGGAAAGAGGTGCGAGGACATCTCCAGGCCCGCGGCCTGAGCGAGCGCGGCGGCGCGCATCCAGCCGGTCACGCCGCCGATGCGCTCGGCGTCGGGCATCACGTAGTCGCAGCAGCCGGCGGCCAGCGCCTGCGCCATCTGCTCGGGGCCCATGAAGTTCTCGCCGATCTGCACCGGCGTGCGCAGCTCGCGCGCGATCCGGGCGGTGCCGGCGAAGTCGTCGGCGCGCACCGGCTCCTCGATCCACGCCATGCCGCCCTCGTCGTCGATCATCCGGCCGCGCAGGATCGCGTCGTTGACGGTGAGCGACTGGTTGAAGTCGCACATCAGCGTCGCATCGGACCCGATCGCGCGGCGCACGACGCGCACCGCCTCGAGGTCGGCGCGCGCGTCGGGGCGGCCCAGCCGCAGCTTCACCGCGCCGAAGCCCTCGGCGAGCAGCGCCTCGGCCTCCTTCGCGAGCTCGGCGGGCGGCATCAGCCCCAGGCCGTTGGAGTTGTAGGCGCGGATCGGGCGCGGCGTGCCGCCGAGCAGGCGTGCGAGCGCGACGCCGCGGTGGACCGCGAGCGCGTCCCACGCGGCCATGTCGATGCCGGCCATCGCCATCAGCACCACGTTGTGCACGCCGAGCAGCGCGTAGCGCGCGCGCAGCGTGCGCTCGACGTCGAACGGCGCGAGCGGCTGGCCGACCACCATCGCCGCCATCGCCTCGACGAAGGCGACCATCGGCTTGAGGTTGTGCGGCCCGATCGCGAACAGGTACGACCGGCCGACCGTGCCGTCGTCGGCCTCGAGGTCGATCAGCACCAGCGCCGCGCGCTCGACCGCGCCGCTGCCGGTGCGCAGCGGCCGGCGCATCGGCGCGAGCACCGGCCGCGCGCGGATCGCGCGGATCGCGGGAGGGGCGGCGGGGGCGGACATCGTCGGAGGCTCCTCGGTCGGGCGCCGCATTCTCCCCCGCGGCCCCGCCCTGGGCAAACCGGCCCGGGCTCGCCGGGTGAGCCAGTGCGGACCGATGATCGGACGCCGTGCCCGCCGAAGGAGTCGCGCGATGTCCCCCTGGTCCAACCGGTCCGTTCCCCCCGAGCTCACCGACTGTCTGCTGCACGGCCCCGAGTCCGGCGCCGAGCTCTTCATCGTGGAAGGGCGCTCCGCGGCCGACGCCGTCCGCGCGGTGCGCGATCCGCTGCGCCAGGCGGTGCTGCCACTGCAGGGCAAGCCGCTGAACGGCGCGCGCGCCACCGCCGCGCGGGTCGCGGCCGATCCGTTCCTCGGCGCGCTCGCCGCGGCGCTCGGCACCGGCTGGGGCGACGCGTGCTCGCTCGACGGCCTGCGCTACGAGCGCGTGCTGCTGCTGCACGACCCGGACGCCGACGGCATCCACATCGGCGCGCTGCTGCTGATGCACGTCGCGCGCTGGCTCGTGCCGCTGCTCGAGGCCGGCCGCGTCGAGCGCGTGCATGCGCCGATCGGCGAGGTGCGCGGTACGCCTGGCGAGCCGCCTGCGCTCGCGTTCGGCGATGCGCACTTTCGCGCGCTGTGCGAGCGGGCCCGCACGCGGCACGGCGGCGCGTTCGTCGCGGTGCGCCACCGCGGGCTCGGCGCGATCTCGCCCGCGGCGCTGCGCGCGACCTGCGTCGACCCGGCCACGCGCCTCACCACGGTGCTCGACGACACCGACGCGCGGCTCGCGGCCGCCGCGTTCGGCACGTCGCGGCGCACGGCGCCGGCGGTCGCCGGGTACGGCGGGTGACCACGGTCGCCCTGCCCGCGCCCGCATCGCCGACCTGCGCGTTAGGCCGCACGGCCGAAGGGCGAGGGCGGCGTGCGGCGTATGCTGCGGGTCCCGCACCGCTCCGTCCCGCACCGCCGATGTCCGCCGCCGAACAGCCCGATCCCGTCCACGAGCCGCGCCTGTGGCGCGACGACGGCTGGACCGCCCGCGTGATCAAGAACGAGGACGACGACGGCTGGGCCGTCGAGATGGTCAAGGACGGCGAGTCCGAGCCCGCGCTCGTCGGCCCGTGGACGATGGGCCGCGACAAGAAGAACCCCAAGCCGCTCGACACGGCGGCGTTCAACACGCTCGTCAAGACCGCCTCCGAGGTGCTGCGCCGCCACGAGCAGCAGCGCCACGCGCAGCTGCACCGGGAGGTCGAGGTCGACGGCCCCGAGGGCCGCGTCATCGTCACGCTCGACATCGTGCCCGACGACGACGACCCGTACGCGACGCTCGCCGCACGCGACGCGTCCGGCGCCGCCCTCGCCTCGCAGCGCGTGTCGGCCGGCTTCCGGCTGTCCGCGGCAAGCGCCGCACGCTGGGTCGAGGCGGGCTTCCCGCGGCCGCGCGAAGACTGAGCGGGCGCCGCGATGCCCGACCGCCCGATCCCGCCGCGCGCGATCGCCCTCCTCGTGCTGCTGACGCTCGTCTGGGGCACCAACTGGCCGCTCTTCGCGCTCGCGGTGCGCGAGATGTCGGTCTGGACCTTCCGCGCGATCGCGGTCACGGTCGCCGGCCTGGTGCTGCTCGGCATCGCGCGGGCGCGCGGCCAGTCGCTCGCGGTGCCGCGGCGCCACTGGCGCACGGTCGCGGCGGCGACGATCGCCTATCTCTTCGTCTGGAACATCGCGAGCACCTACGCGGCGATCCTGCTCCCGTCGGGCCAGGCCGCGGTGCTCGGCTTCACGATGCCGCTGTGGTCCGCACTGATCTCGTGGGCGGTGCTCGGCGAGCGGCTCACCGGTCGGCTGGTGCTCGCGGTCGCGCTCGGCGGCGCGGCGGTCGTGCTGCTGATGGTGCCGAGCTTCGCCGCCTATGCCGACGCGCCGCTCGGCCTCGCCTGCGGGCTGGTGTCGGGGATCGGCTGGGCGATCGGCACGCTGATCCTCAAGCGCGGCGGCGTCGACGTGCCGGTCACCGTGCTGACCGGCTGGCAGCTGCTCGGCGTCGCGGTGCCGATCGGCATCGGCGCGCTAGCGCTCGGCGACCACCGCTGGTTCGTGCCCTCGTGGCAGACCGTCGCGGTGATCGCGTGGATCTCGCTGGTGCCGATGAGCATCGGCAACGTCGCCTGGTTCTCGATCGTCGGACTGCTGCCGGCGAGCGTCGCCGGGCTGTCGTCGATCATGGTGCCGGTGGTGGCGATGATCTCGGGTGCGCTGGTGCTCGGCGAGCCGCTCGGCCTGCCGCAGTGGCTCGCGATCGCCTGCACGGTCGCGGCGCTGTCGCTCGCGCTGCTCGGGCCGTCGCCGCGCTGACGGGCCGAGGCGCGGGCTCAGCGCGGCTCGGTCTCGTCGCCGTCGGCGCGCGCGGCGCGACGCGCGAGCGCGTCGTCGGCGACCGCGCCGAGCACGACGCCGATCGCGCCGGCGCCGAGGCCGGCCGCGATTGCACCGAGGGTCGCTGCGAGGAAGAGCGTGTCGAACATGAGGCATCCCTGGAGAAGGTGGAGGGCGCGCGGCTCGTCGAAGCCTGGCCACGCTGTCGCCCCGAGGACGAAGCATGGTCCGTGCCCGCGCCCCGCGCGGGACGGCACGCCGCTTTCGTGTCCGCACGCGGCGGTGGTACCCTCGCGCTCGTTGGTGCCCGACCGGCTGTTCTTGGCCGGAAGGGGTAAACGGGAAGCAGGAAGGCGATGCCGCGCCGCGGCGAGCCCAACCTGCGCTGCCCCCGCAACGGTAAGCGGACGGGGTGCCACAGGCACCCCCGCTCGTGCACGCTGCCACTGGAGCCCGCGCTCCGGGAAGGCCGTACGGGTCGCTCCGCCAGCCCGGATACCGGCCAACGGGTGGTGCACGGCGCGAGCCGTGCGCGTTGTTGCCCGGGCCAGCGGGGAAGCTGGCGCGGGCGGGTTCCGGAGATCCCGTCCATGTCCGATCCGATCCGCTGCGGCCGTCGGCACGACTCGCGTGCGCCCGCCCGGCAAACCCCGTTCGTCCTTTCGCCGCTCGCGGCGTCCCTCGCCTCGATGGCTGCCGCCGGCCTCGCGCTCGTCGCGGCGCCCGTCGCCGCGCAGCCAGCGGCCGTGGCGCCGTCTGCGCTCGAGCAGGTCACCGTGACCGCGACCCGCACGCCGACGCGCGTGTCGGACGCGGTCGCCGAGGTCACCGTGCTCGAGCGCGAGGACCTCGAGCGCGCGACCGGCCGCACGCTCGCCGAGACGCTCGCCCGCCAGCCGGGCCTGCAGGTGAGCGCGAACGGCGGGCTCGGCAAGACCTCGGGCGTGTTCATCCGCGGCCTCGAGGCGCGGCACACGCTGCTGCTCGTCGACGGGGTGCGCCTCGGCTCGGCGACCGTCGGCACGCCCTCGTTCGACAACCTGCCGCTGCCGGCGATCGACCGCATCGAGATCGTCCGCGGCCCGCTGTCGTCGGTGTACGGCAGCGAGGCGGTCGGCGGCGTCGTGCAGGTCTTCACGCGGCGCGGCGAGCCGGGCCTCGTGCCCAACGCGTTCGCCACCGTCGGCACCAACCGCTTCGCGCAGCTCGGCGGCGGGCTCGCGTTCGGCAGCGGTGCGTTCGACGGCGCGTTCCAGGTGGTGCACACCGGCACGAAGGGCTTCTCGGCGACCAACCCGAACGCCCGCTTCGGCACCTACAACGCAGACGCGGACGGCTTCCGGCAGAACGCCGGCAGCTTCCGGCTCGGCTGGCAGCTGAACCGCGACTGGCGCGTCGAGGGCTTCGCGCTCGAGTCGCAGGGCGAGACGCAGTACGACGACGGCCCGGGCGCCGACTCGCGCGCGAAGCTGAAGAACGGCGTGCAGTCGCTCGCGGTGTCCGGACGCGTGACCGACGCCTGGCGCACGCGCCTGAGCTACGGCCGCTCGACCGACGTCTACGACACGCTCCAGACCGCGAGCGCGTTCACGCCGCTCGGCGCGACGAAGACCGAACAGACACAGCTCGGCTGGGAGAACACCTTCGCGACACCGGTGGGCCGGCTGCTCGCGCTGGTCGAGCGGATCGAGCAGCGCGTCGCGCGGCCGGGCCAGCCGTACAGCGTCGGCGACCGCACGATCGACGCGATCGGCCTCGGCCTGGCCGGCGAGGCGGGCCGCCACGCGTGGCAGGGCGGCGTGCGGCACGACGACAACTCGCAGTTCGGCGGCCAGACCACCGGCAGCCTCGGCTACGGCTACGCGCTCACGCCCTCGCTGCGCGCGGGCGCCTCGTACGGCACCAGCTTCGTCGCACCGAGCTTCAACCAGCTGTACTTCCCCGGCTTCGGCACGCCGACACTGCAGCCCGAGCAAGGCAAGCACGGCGAGCTGAGCCTGCGCTGGACCTCGGGCTCGCAGACGCTGCGCGGCGCGTGGGTCGACAACCGGATCCGCTCGTACATCCCGAGCGGGCCGCTGCCGGTCAACGTGCCCAGCACGCGGATCGACGGGCTGGTGCTGTCGTGGGAGGGTCGCTGGACGGGGCTGGTCGCGGGCGCGTCGTACGAGCACCTCGACCCGCGCAACACCACCGACGGGCCGGACGACGGCAAGCAGCTGGTGCGGCGCGCGAAGGACGCGTTCCGGATGAGCGCCGACTGGCGCTTCGGCGAGTACAGCGTCGGCGGCACGCTGTCGGCGTTCTCGGAGCGCTTCGAGGACGCGGCCAACACATTGCGGATGGGCGGCTTCACGACGCTCGACCTGCGTGCCGACTGGCGCTACGACCGCGAGTGGGTCGCGGGCGTGCGGCTCAACAACCTCGCCGGCAAGGTCTACGAGACCGCGTACGGCTTCAACCAGCCGGGCCGCGAGATGTTCGTGACGCTGCGCTGGGCGCCGCAGGCGAAGCGGTGAGCGCCGCGCGCGCGGGCGGACGGACGGCGCGCGGGGCGCGCGTCGGGTTCGCCGCGCGCACGCTCGGGGCCGGGCCGGAGCGTCGGCTCGGCCTGCGCGCCGGGCTCGCGATCGCGCTCGGGCTCGCCATCGCGTCCCCCGCGCTCGCGGCGCCTTCGTCGCAGCGCCCGGGAAGCACCGGCGCGAGCATCGAGCGCTCCGGCCCGATCGCGATCGTCGACGACCGCGGCCGCACGGTGACGCTCGCCGCGCCCGCGCGGCGCATCGTGTCGCTGCTGCCGTCGAGCACCGAGTCGGTCTGCGCGCTCGGTGCGTGCGACCGGCTGCTCGGCGTGGACCGCTGGTCGGACTTCCCGCCGCAGGCCGCGGCGCTGCCGCGCGTCGGCGGGCTCGAGGACACCGCGATCGAGCGGATCGTCGCGCTCAAGCCCGACCTGGTGCTTGCCGCGGCGTCCACGCGCGCGATCGACCGGCTCGAGTCGCTCGGCCTCGTCGTGCTCGCGCTCGAGCCGAAGGGCTTCGCGGACACGCGGCGCGTGCTCGAGTCGATCGCGCGTGCGATCGGCGCGCCGGGCGAGGGCGACGCGCTGTGGCGCGGCATCGAGGCGCGGATCGACGCGGCCGGCGCGCGCGTGCCGGCGTCGCTGCGCGGCGCGAGCGTCTACTTCGAGGTGTCCGAGACGCCGCACGCGGCCGGCGAGGCCTCGTTCGTCGGCGAGACGCTCGCGCGGCTCGGGCTGCGCAACGTGGTGCCCGCCGCGCTCGGGCCGTTCCCGCAGCTCAACCCCGAGTTCGTGGTGCGCGCCGCGCCCGAGCTGGTCATCGGCGGCGCGCGCAACGTCGCATCGATGCCGGGTCGCCCCGGCTGGAGCGCGATCCCCGCACTGCGCGAGCGACGCACCTGCGCGCTCGAGCCGGCGCGCTACGCGTTCGTCGTGCGCCCCGGCCCGCGCCTCGGCGAGGCCGCCGAGGCGATCGCCGACTGCCTCGCCGCGCTCGGCCGCCCGATCGCGGACGCGCGGCGCTGACGGAGCCCGCGGTGCCGGCGCCCGCCTCCGCGAGCCCCGCGCGTGCGAACGGCGCGATGCGCCTCGCCGCGGCGCTCGCGCTCGCCGCGGCCGCGCTCGCGCTCGCGGGCCTCGCCGCCGGCGCCGAAGGCTGGTCGCTCGCGTGGCGCGAGGAGTGGCCGCTGGTCGCCGGCATCCGCGCGCCGCGCACGCTCGGCGCGCTGCTCGCCGGCGCGTGCCTCGGCCTCGCCGGCGCGATCGCGCAGGGCCTGTTCCGCAACCCGCTCGCCGACCCGTACCTGCTCGGCTCGGCCGCGGGCGCGGGCCTCGGCGTCACCGCGGTGCTGGTCGCGGGCGGGCTCGCCGGCACCGGCATCGCGCTCGGCTCGACCGACTGGCTGCCGCGACTCGGCCTCGTCGGCGCGGCGTTCGCCGGCGCGCTCGCGGGCGTCGCCGCGAGCGTCGCGCTGTCGGGCGGCGCGGCGCGCCCGCTGGTGCTGCTGCTCGCCGGCGTCGTCGTCGGCGTGCTCGCGGCCGCGCTGTCGGACCTGCTGACGCTCGCCTCGCCCGAAGCGCTGCGCGGCCGCCAGGCATTCATGCTCGGCACCACCGGCTTGCTCGGCTGGACGAGCGTCGCGCTGCTCGCCGGCGCGCTCGCGGTCTGCCTGCCGCTGTCGGTGCGCGTCGCGCGCGCCCTCGACGCACTGGTGCTCGGCGAGGCGTCGGCCGCGAGCCTCGGGCTCGAGCTGCGCCGGCTGCGGCTGCTGCTGGTCGCGACGATGGCGCTCGCGACCGGTGCGGCGGTCGCGCAGACCGGCCTGGTCGCCTTCGTCGGCCTGGCCGCGCCCCACCTCGTGCGGCGCAGCGTCGTGGTCACGCACGGCCCGCTGCTCGCGCTGTCGGCGCTCGCCGGCGCCGTGCTGCTCGCCGCCGCCGACGTGCTCGCGCGCGCCTTCGCCGCGCCGCGCGAGCTGCCGGTCGGGCTGGTCACCGCGGTGATCGGCGGCGCCTACCTGCTCGTGCTGCTGCGGCGGCGCGCGACGCCGTGAGCGCGTCCGTCCCCCCGCGCCTCGCGGCCGATGCGGTCGGCATCGCGCTCGGCGGCCGCACGGTGCTCGACGGCGTGTCGGTGCACCTCGAGGCGGGCCGCTGGACCGCGATCGTCGGCCCGAACGGCGCCGGCAAGAGCACGCTGCTGTCGGCGCTCGCCGGGCTGCGCCGCGTCGCGGCCGGCACGGTGCGGCTCGACGGCCGGGCGATCGCCGAGTGGCCGGCGCGCGAGCGCGCCCGCCGCATCGCGTGGCTGTCGCAGCACGGCGAGGCCGACGGCGAGCTCGCCGCGCGCGACGTCGTGCTGCTCGGCCGCCTGCCGCACCACGGCCTGCTCGGCGCCCCCGACGCGGCCGACCTCGCGATCGCCGACGCCGCGATGCGCGAGACCGAGTGCGACGCGTTCGCCGCGCGCCGGCTCGCGGCGCTGTCGGGCGGCGAGCGCCAGCGGGTGCTGATCGCGCGCGCGCTCGCGGTCGACGCGCCGGTGCTGCTGCTCGACGAGCCGACGACGCACCTCGACGCGCCTCACCAGCGCACGCTGGTGCGCGGCCTGCGCACGCGTGCCGCGGCGGGCGCCGCGGTCGCGACCGTGCTGCACGACCTCGGCCTCGCGCTCGCGGCCGACCGGCTGCTGGTGCTCGTCGCGGGGCGCGTCGCGGTCGAGGGTCCGCCGGACGACGCGGCCGTGCGCGCGGCGCTCGCGCGCGCGTTCGGCGACGCGATCCGGATCGTGCGGCTCGAGGCCGGCGACGACGCGCCGGCACGCTGGATCGCGGTGCCGCGCGACTGACGCGGCGCGTGCGCCCGGCGGCGCGGGTCAGGCGGCCGGCAGCAACCCCCGCCGCGCCCCGACCGCGTCGTCGACCGCGGCCACCAGCGCGTCGACCTCGCCGTCGCCGAACGGCAGCGACAGCGCCATGAAGCCGCGCCGCGCCATCCAGACGCCGCGCTCGAGCAGGTCGAAGAACAGCAGGTCGCGCACCCGAGGGTCGGCGCCGGCGAGGTCGCGCATCGAGCGCACCGGGCCGCGCCCCGGATGCAGGTTCAGGAGCGAGCCGATGCCGCTCGCGCGCAGCGCGACGCCGTGCCGCGCGAAGCACGCGTCGAGCGCCGCGCGCAGCCGCTCGCCGCGCGCGTTCAGCGCATCGAGCGCGTCGCGCGTCAGCACTTCCTGCAGCCCGGCGAGCCCCGCGGCCATCGTCAGCACGTTGTTGTTGAAGGTGCCGGCGTGCGCGAGCGCGTCGGCGCGCCGCGGGTCGAAGCGGTCGATCACGTCCTCGCGGCCGCCGAACGCGCCGATCGACATGCCGCCGCCGAAGTACTTGCCGATCGTCGTCAGGTCGGGCTCGAGCCCGAGCGCGCCCTGCCGCCCGCCGAACGACAGCCGCGAGGTCATCACCTCGTCGAGCACCAGCAGCGCGCCGTGCTCGTCGGCGAGCGCGCGCAGCCCGTGCAGGAAGGCCGGGTCGCCCGGCACGCAGCCGCCGGAGCCGAGCATCGGCTCGACGAGGATCGCGGCGACGTCGCCGCGGTGCGGCGCGAGCGCGGCGCGCGCGGCCTCGAGGTCGTTGTACGGCGCCACGACGAACGCGTGCGGCACGTTGACCTTCGCCGGCCCGGCGGCCGGGAACGACAGCACGCCGCCGTGGTACGCCCCCTCGAACACCAGCACCGTGCGCCGGCCGGTGTGCGCGACCGCGGCGGCGAGCGCGAGCAGGTTCGCCTCGGTGCCCGAGTTGGTGAAGCGCAGCCGCCGCATCGACGGGATCCGCGCGCGGATCTCGCGCGCGAGCGCCGCCTCGCCGGGCGCGTGCGACGACAGGTTCAGCCCGCCGCGCAGCGCGCGCTCGATCGCCACACGGATCGTCGGGTCGGAGTGGCCGAACAGCCCCGCGGTGAACTCGCCGAGCGCATCGAGGTAGACGTGGCCGTCGACGTCGGTGAGCCGGCAGCCCTCGCCCGAGGCCATGTACGGCGGGAACGGCGGGAAGAACAGCACCGTGCGGGTGTTGCCGCCCGGCAGCACCTCGGCGGCCTCGCGCTGCAGCCGGGCGCTGCGGGGCCTGCGCTCGACGTAGCGCCCGATCGCCTCGGCGAGCGCGCGGCCGAGGGGGTCGTCGGCGTCGGGCGTCGCGAGTCGGGCGGCGGGCTGCGGTGCGTTCATGGGGGCGGGCTCCGGAGCGGGGTCCACCGAGGATAGCGTGCCGGCGCCCGCGGCGCGCCGGCCGTGCTCAGAACGCGATGCGGTACTGGATGCCGACGCCGTCGATCCGGTCGCCGCTCGCGAGCGGGCGGATCAGGCAGCAGTCGCCGAGCGAGGCGCCGAGCGCCGCGCCCAGCACGTTGAAGGCCATGTCCTTCATCGACGGGGTCGAGCCGGGCCGACCGATGTCGGACAGCTCCTTCGCGAGGCCCGGCAGGCTGCCGAGCAGCGTGCCGTAGACGATCCGCTCGGTGGCCGAGGCACGCTGCGGGATCATGGCCGAGCCCATCATGCCGAGCGGCGCCGACATGCCGAAGTGCTTGACCTTGTCCTGGCCGAACCAGGAGTCGGCCGACTGGGCGCTCGCCGCGGCCGGGGCGAGCAGCGCGCCGGCGGCAAGCGCCGCGGCGGCCGCCGCGCGGACGACCGCCGGCACGCGACCGCGGGCCGCCGTCCGTCGGGTGGTGCTTGCGTTCATGAAGATCCGGACCATCGCGCACTCCTTCGATGGACCGCATTGTGTCGACGCGTGAACCGCGCGCCCGGAACTGCGTCACGCGCCGCCGGTGCCCGGCGACCGACCGTTCGTCGGCCGTGACATCCGTCACGTTCGCGCGCCTCCGACCGTCCGTCGGCCGGACGCCGCCGCCGGCGACGCGCCGACCGGAAAAAAGACGCCCGCCTCGCCGGTGACGGCGGGCGGGCGTGGGGACGCGCGCGGCGCGGAGGAGAAGAGGGAAACGCCGCGCGCGGGGGTCACCGGGCGGTCGCGGCCCGCCCGGCGGCACTCACTGGATCGACAGCCGCTTGGCGCCGGCAACCGCCTTCTTCGGCAGCGTCAGCTCGAGCACGCCGTTCTCGAACTTCGCCGCGGCGCTGTCGTCGTCGATCTCGTCGGTCAGCGCGAAGCTCCGCGCGAACGCGCCGTAGTAGCGCTCGCTGCGCAGCACCCGTTCGCCGTCCTTCTGCTCGGTCTCGCGCTTGACCTCCGCGCGGATGGTCACGCGGTTGCCGTCGATGTCGACGTGGATCGACTCCTTCGGTACGCCCGGCAGGTCGGCCCTGACGGTGTAGGCGCCGTCGGCCTCGCTGACGTCGACGCGCATCGGCACGGCCTGGGTGTTGCCGACCTGCGCGGCGCCGCGATGCTGCGGCTCGCCGCCCTCCGCCAGCAGGCTGCGGAACAGGGTCGGGAAGACATCGGCGAAGGGATCGTAGATCGAGATCTTGGTCATGTGCGCTCTCCTTGGGGTCGGGGATCGGGCGGCTCACGGCGCCCACGGATACGACTTAGGGGCCCTCACACCGATTTTCAAGCGTGACGGCCGTCAGCCGGTGAACGCATCCCACAGGAGCTTGACGCCGATCAACAGCAGCGAGCCCACGAGCAGGCGGTAGAACACCGCCTCCGGCAGCCACTTGACCAGCCGCAGGCCGGCCCAATATCCGAGCGGCACCAGCGGCGCCAGCGCGAGCGAGGCGCCGAGGTTCGTCGCGTCCAGCAGGCCGAGCGCCGCGTACGGCGGCAGCTTGGCCAGGTTGACCGCGGTGAAGAAGATCACCGTCGTCGCGACCAGCCGCTCCTTGTCGAGCTTGAGCGGCAGCAGGTACTGCATCAGCGGCGGGCTGCCGGCGTGCGCGAGCGTGCTGGTGAAGCCCGCGACCGCACCCCAGAAGCCGCCGCTCCAGCGCGACGGCGGGCGGGCCGGCGCGGCCGCGATCGCGTGGCGTGCGACGATCCGGTGCAGCGCGAAGGCGACCGACTCGGCGCCGAGGATCGCCTTGACCCAGCGCACGTCGAGCGCGAAGAACGCGAGCGCACCGATCGCGATGCCGAGCATCGCGCCGGGCAGCACGGTGCGCAACGTGGCCGCGTCGGCACGGCCGCGCCAGGCCCACAGGCCCAGCAGGTCCATCGCGACGAGGATCGGCAGCATCACCGCCGCGGCGACCGCCGGCGACATCGCGAGCGCCATCACCGGCACCGCGAGCATGCCCACGCCGTTGCCGCTCGCCTTGCCGAGGCCGGCGAGCAGCACCGCGGGCACCGACACGGCCCAGAACAGCGGATCGCCGATCACCGGCGGCCCCGCTCCGCGCGCCCGGGCATCACAGCAGCGCGCAGACCTCGTCGAACTCGAAGCGCGGCAGCCGCTGCATCACCTTCGAGGGATCGCCGCGGCCGAGGTTGCACAGGAAGTTCGACTTGAAGCGCCCGTCGGGGAAGAACTCCGCGTCGACGCGCGCGTTGTCGAAGCCGGACATCGGGCCGACGTCCAGGCCCACCGCGCGCGCGGCGAGCATGAAGTACGCGCCCTGCAGCGTGCCGTTGCGGAACGCGAAGCGCTCGCGCACCGCACGCTTGTCGTCGCCGTCGAAGCCGGCCTTCATCGTCGTGTTGTGGGGGAACACGCGCGGCAGGTGCTCGTGGAAATCGACGTCGTGCGCGACGATCGCCACCACCGGCGCACTCATCGTCTTGTCGACGTTGCCCGGCGACAGCGCCGGGCGCAGCCGCTCCTTGGCGGCCTGCGTGCGCAGGAACACGAAGCGCGCGGGCTGCGTGTTGGCCGAGGTCGGCGCCATCTTCATCAGCTCGAACGCGGCGCGCAGCTGCGCGTCCGACACCGGCGCGTCGAGCCAGCCGTTCTGCGTGCGCGCCTTCGTGAACAGGGTCTCGATCGCGTGGGAGTCGATCATCGTCGTGGGTCCGTGCGAGGTGGAGGTGCGTGCGCGGCTCAGGCGGCCGGCACGAGCGTGGACTGCCATGATGCCATCCGCCAGCCGCCCGCCTCGCGGCGCCACACCTGGAGGTATCGGCTGACGAAGTCCTTGTCGGTGCCCTTGAGCGCCACCTGGATGCGGACCTCGCCGTTGCAGAGCGCCGTGTCGCCCCAGACGCGCCACTCGCGCGAGCGGACGGTGAAGGCCTTGTAGTCGTACCAGCCGGTGCAGGCCCGGTCGACGTAGGTCGCCTTGTCCTCGACGGTGGCCGAGGAATGCGTGTAGCGCAGGTCGTCGGCGAGCAGCGCCTCGAGCGTCGCGCGGTCCTTCGCGATCGCGGCGGCGGCGCGGCGGTCGTCGATCGCCTCGAGCTCGGCGACGGTGCGGGGGTCGGTCATGCGGGTCTCCTCGGTGCGGTGGGCGTGTCAGGTAGCCGGGTTCAGCGTGAAGTCGAAATCGAGCGTGCAGTAGGGCACGTCGCGGCGCGAGCCGTCGGGCGCGACGCCCGGCTCGCGGCGGACCCAGTCGGCCACCAGCGACGGCCGCACGCCGAACACCGCGTCCGAGTCGAGGTACGCGCCGCCGCGGCGGAACACGTGGGTGATCAGCCGCTCGTAGCCGGGCGCCGAGATCATGAAGTGCAGGTGCGCGGGGCGCCACGGGTGGCGGCCGGTCGCCTCGAGCAGGCGGCCCACCGGGCCGTCGGTCGGGATCGGATAGGCCTCGGCGACGATCGTCCAGAACCGGTAGCCGCCGTCGGCGTCGGCCTGCAGCACGCCGCGCGCCTGGTGGCGGCCCAGGCCGGGCCGCTGCACGTCGTAGAAGCCCTCGGCGTCGGCCTGCCACACGTCGATCGTCGCGTGCGGCACCGGCTCGCCGCGCGGGCCGAGAATGCGGCCCGACACCCAGCACGGCTCGCCGGCGGCGCCGCCGGCGACGTCCCCGCCGAGCGCGACGCGCGGCGCCCCCTCGACGTGGAACGGCCCGAACACCGTCGGCTCGGTGCAGCCCTCGGGCTTCGCGTGGTTCTGGTCGGTGACCACCATCGACAGCCCGAGCACGTCCGACAGCAGGATGAACTCCTGGCGCGTGTCGTCGCATTTCTGCCCGACCGCGGTGAGGAAGCGGATCGCCTCGAACCACTCGGCCTCGGTGAGCCGCGTCTCGAGCGCGAACGCGTGCAGGTGGCGGGTCAGCGACGCCATCAGCGCGCGCATCCGCGCATCCGGCGTCGACTGCAGGCGGGCGATCACCTCCGCGGTGATCGGGTGCTCGGCGGGATCGGGCATCGTCGTCTCCCGGTCGGGGGTCGGTCGCGCTCAGGCGACGCGGACCGTGTCGCCCTCGACGACGACGTCGACCGGCTCGAGCCGCTCGCCCTTGCAGGGTCCGTCGTAGCAGTGGCCGTCGTCGAGGTGGAACATCGCCGTATGGTGCGCGCACATCAGGTCGCGCCGGCCCTCGATCTCGTAGACGCAGAACACGTCCTGCGAGAAGTGGTACGGGATGTGCACGTGCGGGCACTCGTTGACGTACGCGCGCACGCCGTCGTCGACGCGGAACAGCACCACGCGGAACGCGCGCGGCCCCTCGCCGAACACGCGCTCCAGGCCGTTGTCCGACGGCACCTCGTCGACGGCCGCGAGCGCGGTGCCCGCGGCCGGTGCGTTCGGGCGAGCGCGCCAGTCGCTCATCGCCCCGCGCCCCGCCCCGTCCGCGCCTCGCCTCGCATCAGACCCGCTCGACCAGCATCGCGATGCCCTGGCCGACGCCGATGCACATGGTCGCGACCGCGAGCCTGCCGCCTGTCGCATGCAGCTGCGACACCGCGGTCAGCACCAGCCGCGCGCCCGACGCGCCGAGCGGATGGCCGAGCGCGATCGCGCCGCCGTTGGGGTTCACGTGCGCGGCGTCGTCGGGCAGCCCGAGCATCCGCATCGTGGCCAGGCCCTGCGCGGCGAACGCCTCGTTGAGCTCGACCACGTCGATCTCGCCGATCTTCCGGCCGGTCTTCGCGAGGAGCTTGCGCGTCGCCGGCGCCGGGCCGATGCCCATGATCCGCGGCGCGACGCCGGCGGTCGCCATCGCGATCACGCGGGCGCGCGGAGTCAGGCCGTGCCGGTCCACCGCGGCACCCGAGGCGAGGATCATCGCGGCCGACCCGTCGTTGACGCCCGATGCATTGCCGGCGGTCACCGTGCCGTCCGGGCGCACGATCGGCTTCAGCTTCGCGAGCGCCTCCATCGTCGTCTCGCGCGGGTGCTCGTCCTTCGCGACGACCACCGGGTCGCCTTTCCTCGCGGGCAGCGTCACCGGCACGATCTCGCGCTCGAAGAACCCGCTCTTCTGCGCGGCCGCGGCGCGCGCCTGGCTGCGCAGCGCGAACGCGTCCTGGTCCTCGCGCGACACCTTGAAGTCGTCGGCGACGTTCTCGGCGGTCTCGGGCATCGCGTCGACGCCCCACGCGGCCTTCATCTTGGGATTGACGAAACGCCAGCCGATCGTCGTGTCGTACACCGTGTTGGTGCGCGAGAACGCGCTGTCGGCCTTCGGCATCACGAACGGCGCGCGCGACATGCTCTCGACGCCGCCGGCGATCGCGAGCTCGATCTCGCCTGCCCGGATCGCGCGCGCCGCGGTGCCGACAGCGTCCATGCCCGAGCCGCACAGCCTGTTGATCGTCGCGCCGGGCACGTCCTGCGGCAGGCCGGCCAGCAGCGCGGCCATGCGTGCGACGTTGCGGTTGTCCTCGCCGGCCTGGTTCGCGCAGCCGTAGAGCACCTCGTCGATCGCGGCGGGATCGAGCTTCGGGTTGCGGGCGAGGAGCGCCGCGATCGGGATCGCGGCGAGGTCGTCGGCGCGCACCGACGACAGCGTGCCGCCGTAGCGGCCGATCGGGGTGCGGACCGCGTCGCAGATGAAGACGTCGCGCATGGAAGAACCTCGCGTTCGGAAGGATTCGGGGATCAGGACGCGGCGCCGGGCGCGCGCACGAGCGGTGCAGCGGTGAGCGCCTGCAGCGCATCGAAGGTGAGGCCGTCGACCCACTCGGTCGCCACCAGCCCCGACGGCGTCACGTCGATCACCGCGAGGTCGGTGTAGATGCGCTTGACGCAGCCGACGCCGGTGAGCGGGTAGGTGCAGCGTTCGACGATCTTCGGCTCGCCGGCCTTGGTCACGTGCTCCATCATGATGAAGGTGGCCTTCGCGCCGATCGCGAGGTCCATCGCGCCGCCGACCGCGGGGATCGCGCCGGGCTCGCCGGTGCTCCAGTTCGCGAGGTCGCCGCCGGCCGACACCTGGAAGGCGCCGAGCACACAGATGTCGAGGTGGCCGCCGCGCATCATCGCGAACGAATCGGCGTGGTGGAAGAACGCGCCACCGGTCAGCAGCGTCACCGGCTGCTTGCCGGCGTTGATCAGGTCCCAGTCCTCCTGACCCTTGGGCGGCGCCGGCCCCATGCCGAGGATGCCGTTCTCGCTGTGCAGGAAGATCTCGCGCCCCTTGGGCAGGTGGTTCGCCACCAGCGTCGGCAGCCCGATGCCGAGGTTCACGTACGCGCCCTCGGGGATGTCGCGCGCGACGCGCGCGGCCATCGCATCGCGGGTGAGCTTCTCGTAGGCCATGGTGCGTACCCCCTTCAGACGCGGACCACTCGGGTCACGTGGATGCCCGGCGTCACGATGTGCTCCGGATCGAGCACGCCGAGCTCGACGATCTCCGAGACCTGCGCGACGGTGATCGCGGCCGCGGTCGCCATGATCGGGTTGAAGTTGCGCGCGGCCTTGCGGTAGACGAGGTTGCCCCAGCGGTCGCCGCGCAGCGCCTTCACCAGCGCGACGTCGGCGCGGATCGGGTGCTCGAGCACGTAGTCGCGACCGTCGATGCGGCGCGTCTCCTTGCCCTTCGCGAGCTCGGTGCCGTAGCCGGTGGGCGTGAAGAACGCGCCGATGCCGGCGCCGGCCGCGCGGATCCGCTCGGCGAGGTTGCCCTGCGGCACCAGCTCGAGCTCGAGCTTGCCGGCGCGGTAGAGGCCGTCGAAGACGTGCGAGTCTGCCTGCCGCGGGAACGAACAGACGATCTTCCTCACGCGGCCGGTCTTCAGCAGCCCCGCGAGCCCGGTGTCGCCGTTGCCCGCGTTGTTGTTGACGATGACCAGGTCGCGCGCGCCCTGCTCGATCAGCGCGTCGATCAGCTCCGCGGGCTGACCCGCGCCGCCGAAGCCGCCGATCATGACGGTGGCCCCGTCGCGGATGCCCGCGACGGCGTCGGCGAGCGTCTGCACGGTCTTGTCGATCATGGGGGCGTCTCCTCGGGGCTTGCGCCCGTGTGTTCGCATAGCGCACACTTGTGCGATGAGCGAACGCGAGCGGCGATTGGACCCGAAGGGGGCGGGGAAGTCAACGCGGCGGTCCGCGGACACTCCGGACGCGCCGGACGGCGACTTCGTCCAGTCGCTCGCGCGCGGCCTCGCCGCGATCCGCACCTTCGACGCCGAGCACGCCGCGCAGACGCTGTCCGAGGTGGCGCGCCGGGCCGGCCTGTCGCGCGCGGCCGCGCGCCGCGTGCTGCACACGCTGGTCGAGCTCGGCTACGCCGACGGCGACGGGCGGCTCTTCCGGCTGCGCCCGAAGGTGCTCGAGCTCGGCTTCGCCTACCTGCACGGCACCGGCCTCTGGGGCGCCGCGCAGCCGCCGATGGTCGAGCTGGTCGAGCGGATCCACGAGAGCTGCTCGGCCGCGGTGCTCGACGGCGAGGACATCGTCTACGTCGCCCGCGTGCCGACGCGCACGCGGATCATGTCGATCACGCTCGGGCTGGGCTCGCGGCTGCCCGCGCACCTGACCTCGATGGGCCGGGTGCTGCTCGCCGCGCTGCCGCCGGCCGAGCTCGACGTGCGCCTCGCCGCGCTCGGCGGCCTGGAGCGGCGCACCGAGCGCACGCTCGTCGACGCGGACGCGCTGCGCCGTGCGATCGCGAAGGTCCGCGCGCAGGGCTGGGCGATCCTCGACCAGGAGCTCGAACCCGGGCTGCGCTCGGTCGCGGTGCCGGTGCACGGGCCGGGCGGCGCCGTGGTCGCGGCGCTGAACGTCGGCACGCACGCGTCGCGGGTCACGCTCGAGGACCTGAAGGGGCGGATCCTGCCGGCGCTGCAGGAGACGGCGGCGGGGGTGTCGCGGGCGATCGGGGCGTCGTGACGAGCGGGCACCGGCCGCCCGCTTCGCGAAGCCGGCCCTGACCTCAGGTCAGCCTCGACTCCAGGCCGAAGCGCGCCGCCGGGCCCTGCCCCAGCAGCGTCACGAGCTCCGGCAGCGCCGGCTGCAGCGCGACGTCGAGCTGCCACGGCGGGTTGAAGACGAACATGCCCGAGCCGTGCAGTCCGCGCCCTCCGGGGTCCGGCTCCCTGACCGTCAGCGACGCGTGCAGCCAGTCGCCCGGGGCCACCGCACGCAGCTGCTCGGGCAGGCGGGCCGACTCGCGGCGCGACACCTGCGGATACCAGACCGCGTAGGTGCCGGTGGCGAACCGCCGGAACGCGTCCTCCAGCGTCTCGATCACGCGCCGGTAGTCCTGCTTGTCCTCGTAGGACGGGTCGATCAGCACCAGCGCCCGCCGCGACGGCGGCGGCAGGACCGACCTCAGGCCGGCGAAGCCGTCGCCGAAGGTGACGATCGTGCGCCGACCGGGCGGGCCCGCCCACTCGCGCAGCACCTCGATCTCGGTCGTGTGCGCCTCGAACAGCCGCAGCCGGTCGTGCCCGCGCAGCAGCTGCGAGGCGAGCTGCGGCGAGCCGGGGTAGCGGGTCGGCGCGGGCCCGTCGTCGAACCTCGCCACCTCGGCCAGGTACTCGACGAGGGCGGGCGCCCGGAGGGGGCCACCCCGGAGCCGCGCGATGCCGGTCGCGCTCTCCGCGCTCTTCGCCGCGAAGCCTTCGTCGAGCGCGTAGGTGCCACCGCCCGCGTGCGTGTCGACGAACAGCAGCGCCTTGTCCTTGACGGTCATCCGCTTCAGCAGCTGGACCAGGACCAGGTGCTTGAGGACGTCGGCGTGGTTGCCGGCGTGGAAGCCGTGTCGGTAGCTGAACACAGGATCACTCGGCCTTGATCCCCGCCTGCCGCACGACCGCGCCCCACTTCTCCGTCTCGGCCGCGATGAACGCGCCGAACTGCGCCGGCGTCATCGGCAGGCTCGCGCCGCCCATCTCGGCGAGCCGCCGCTTCACGTCCGGCATCGCGAGCACCTGCGCGACCTCGGCATGCAGCCGCTCGACGATCGGCGCGGGCACCTTCGAGGCGGTCATCAGCCCGACCCACACCGTGACCTCGAAGCCCGGGTAGCCCGACTCGGCGACCGTCGGCACGTTCGGCAGTTCGGCCGCGCGCTGCGCGGTGGTCACCGCGAGCGCGCGCAGCCGGCCCGCGTTGACATGCGGCAGCGCGGTGACGAGGTTGTCGACCATCACGTTCACCTGCCCGCCGACCAGGTCGGTCAGCGCCGGCGCCGCGCCCTTGTACGGCACGTGGACCAGGTCGATGCCGGCGCGCATCTTCAGCATCTCGCCGGCGAGGTGGCTCGAGGTCGCGGTGCCCGACGAGGCGATCGACAGCGTGCCCGGCTTCGCCTTCGCGAGCGCGACCAGCTCGGCGACGGTGTTCGCCGGCACCGACGGATGCACCAGCAGCACGTTGGGCATCGACACCACGTGCGCGACCGGCGCGAAGTCGCCCGGCGCGTACGGCAGCTTCGGGAAGATCGCGTAGTTCGCGGCGTTCGGGCCGATGCTGCCCATCACCATCGTGTGGCCGTCGGGCTCGGCGCGCAGCATCGCCTGCATGCCGATCACCTGCCCGCCGCCCGCCTTGTTGTCGACGGTGACCGGCTGGCCGACGCGCTTCGACAGCTCGCCCGCGATCAGCCGGCTGGACAGGTCGAGTATGCCGCCGGGCGTGGCGGGGACGACGATCGTCATCGGCTTCGACGGGAAGGCGGCGGACTGGGCGTGCGCGGCGCGGGGCGGCAGCGCGGTCAGCAGCGCGGATGCGGGCAGCGCGGCGGCGATGCGGCGGCGGGTTCGGTCCATGGCGGTCTCCTCTGACGACCGATCCTACGCCGCAGGGGCACAGCCGCCCCGTGCGGGTTCGCGGACCGCGGAACGCGCCTCCGGGATCCGGCCTCGCGGGCGCGCCGTCCGCCGCGGGCGAGGCCGCGACGAAGCGGGCCTGACGGCATCGTCCGTCGGTACTGGTACATCCGTGGATGTACACGCGTCGGCACGCCTGCTGCGATCGTCCGAACCCCTCGGAGGACACGATGGCGACCACCCGGCTCTTCCGAAACGGCAACTCCCAGGCGGTCCGCATCCCGGCGGAGCTCGCCTACCCGTCCAGCGAGCTCGAGGCCGGGGTCGCTTCGACCGAGCGCGAACGCCGGACGCGGGTTCGCCGGGCGCTGGCGCGCTTCGTCGAGGAGGTGCCGGTCGTGCCGTTCGACGCCGCCGCGGCCGCGGCCTACGGACCGGTGAGGCTCGCGTCTCGCGACCGCCGCCGCGACGCGCTCGACCGGATGATCGCCGCGCACGCGCTCGCACTCGACGTCGCCCTGGTCACGAGCAACGTCGCCGACTTCGCGGGCTGCTCCGGGCTTCGGATCGAGAACTGGGTCGAGCCCGACGCACCGGCCTGATCCGCGCGGGCCGCTCAGCCCCGCGACCGCCCCGACAGCCAGCGCGCCCAGCTCTCGAAGCCCTCGGCTGCCGCCTTCGCGATCGCCGCGCGCCAGTCGTAGTCGACCATCACCAGCTCGACCGACACGCGCGCCGGCGTCACCTCGATCATCGCGTAGCGCGCGTGCGGGCTGCCCGCCTGCACGAAGACCTGCGTGTCGCGCAGCGGCTCGTCGTACGCGGGCAGGCCGACGCTGCCGTCGTTGACGACGACACTGCCGTCGGACAGCCCCACCACCCGCTGCGTGTGCGAGTGGCCGCAGACCATCACCCGCGCCCGCACGGCGCCGAGGTCGTGCTCGATCTCGGCCAGCGGCCGGATCCGCGGGTCGCCGGCCGGCGCCTCGTCGAGCAGGTAGAAGTCCTCCCAGTGCGGCGCACCGTGGAAGGCGAGCACGTCCGTGCCGATCGCGTGGGAGCGGGGCCAGCCGCGGATCCAGTCGAGCGTGTCGGCATCGATCCGGTCACGCGCGAACAGGTCGCCGCGCCCCGGCGCATACGTGCCGGGGTCGTACAGCGAGACGTCGTGGTTGCCGCGCACGTGCACCGCGTCGAGCCCGCGCAGGATGTCGGCGGTCTCGCGCGGCCACAGCGGCCCGGACAGCGCGTCGCCGATCTGCACCATCCGGTCGTAGCCGCGCGCCTTCGCGTCGTCGAGCACCGCGCGCAGCGCGAGGGCGTTGCCATGGATGTCGCTGATTGCCGCGATCCGCATCGTCGTCACCTCCGGGCTCGGAGCCGACATCCTAATGGGCGCCGAGCATCCACTTGATGATGCCCTTCGCGATGAATCCGATGAAGCCGAAGCCGAGCGCCAGGAACAGCACGAAGGTGCCGAACTTCCCCGCCTTCGACTCGTGCGCCAGCTGCAGGATGATGAACACCATGTACAGCATGAACGCGCCGACGCCGAAGGTCAGCCCGAACCCGGCGATCTGCGCCTCGGTGTAGCCGAACATCGGCGCTCAGGCCCCGGCCCCGGTCTCGTCGCGCGCCGGCCCGACGAGGTCGCGGTACGCGTGCCAGCTCGCGTGTCCGAGCCAGGGCACGACGACGACCAGCCCGAGCATCCCCGCGACCATGCCGGCGAGCGTCAGCGACGCGATCGTCGCGGCCCACACGGCCATCGTGACCGGGTTCGCGAGCACGCAGCGCCAGCTGGTGAGCACCGCGGCGAGCACGCCGATGCGGCGGTCCATCAGCATCGGCACCGCGACGACGGTGGATGCGAACACCGGCGCGGCGAGCACGCCGCCCAGCGCGAGCCAGCCCTCGAAGAGCAGCGAGTCCTCGGCGAGCACGACGCGCCGCACGAACTCGATCGGCTCGCCGACGCGGCCCGGGGCGAACGAGGTGATCAGCGACGCCGAGGTCAGCACCCAGCCGGTGCCGGCGAGCGCGAGCAGCAACCCGAAGGCGACCAGCCGGCCCCGCCCGGGCCCGGGACGCCACGCGGCGAGCGCGGTGCCGAGCGTCGGCTGCTCGCCGCGCTCGAGCGCGGCGCTGATCGCATAGAGCCCGGTCGCGACGATCGGCGCGACGATCAGGAACCCGGAGATCGCGCCGGCCAGCCCCCAGAAGTGGCGGTAGCCGAGCAGCGCGAGCGCGAGCCCGAAGGCTGCGGTCGCGACGCCGTGCGCAAGGCCCGGCAGCGGACAGCGGACGAGGTCTCGCCAGCCGGCCATGAGCCAGCGCAGCGGCGCGTCGGCCTGCACGGCGCGCGCGCCGGGCAGGCGAGACTCGTCGACGGCGCGGCCTGACCCGACGCTCGCCATCGGTCGGCCGCCCCCCGGCGGATCAGTCGAGCGTGGTCAGCACGCGGCGCAGCTTCGCGACGATCTCGTCGATCTGCGAGGCCTCGACGATCAGCGGCGGCGACAACGCGATGATGTCTCCGGTCACGCGGACCAGCAGGTCCTGCTCGTGGAACGCGCGGGTGAACGCATCGAACGCGCGCGCGCCCGGGGCGCCGGCGCGCGGCGAGAGCTCGATCGCGCCGATCAGGCCGATGTTGCGCACGTCGATCACGTTCGGGCAGTCGCGCAGCGAGTGCACCGCCTCCTGCCAGGTCTTCTCGAGCGTCGCCGCGCGGGTCAGCAGGCCCTCGTCGCGATAGACGTCGAGCGTCGCGATCGCGGCCGCGCAGGCGAGCGGGTGCGCCGAGTAGGTGTAGCCGTGGAACAGCTCGATCTGCTTCTGCGGACCCTGCATGAAGGTCTCGTAGATGCCCTTGCGCGCGAACACCGCGCCCATCGGCACGGTGCCGCTGGTGATGCCCTTGGCGACGGTGACCAGGTCCGGCGTCACGCCGAAGTGCTGGACCGCGAACGGCGAGCCGAGGCGCCCGAAGCCGGTGATCACCTCGTCGAAGATCAGCAGGATGCCGTGCTTCGAGGTGATGTCGCGCAGCCGCTGCAGGTAGCCGACCGGCGGGATCAGCACGCCGGTGGAGCCGGCGACCGGCTCGACGATGACGGCCGCGACCGTCGACGGGTCGTGCAGCGTCAGGATCCGCTCGAGGTCGTCGGCGAGGTGCGCGCCCCACTGCGGCTGGCCCTTGCTGAACGCGTTGTGCGCGAGGTCGTGCGTGTGCGGCAGGTGGTCGACGCCGGCGAGCATCGAGCCGAAGTGCTTGCGGTTGCCCGAGATGCCGCCGACCGAGATGCCGCCGAAGCCCACGCCGTGGTAGCCGCGCTCGCGGCCGATCAGGCGAGTGCGCTGGCCCTCGCCGCGCATCCGGTGGTAGGCGAGCGCGATCTTGAGCGCCGAGTCGACCGCCTCCGAGCCCGAGTTCGTGTAGAAGACCTGGCCGAAGTCCGCCGGCAGGATCTCCATCAGCCGGTTCGACAGCTCGAACGCCAGCGGATGGCCCATCTGGAAGGTCGGCGCGAAGTCCATCGTCGCGGCCTGGCGCTGGATCGCCTCGACGATCGGCTTCCTGCAGTGGCCGGCGTTGGTGCACCACAGGCCGGCGACGGCATCTAGGATCCTGCGGCCCTCCGGGGTCCAGTAGTGCATGCCCTCGGCGCGCGCGAGCAGCCGCGGCGCGGCCTTGAAGGCGCGGTTCGCGGTGAAGGGCATCCAGAACGCGTCGAGTTCGTGGCCGGCGTCGATCTCGACGGGCGCGGCGAGGTCCTGCGGGCGGGCGATGTCGTTCATGGGGGAACTCCTTGAGGGGTCGCGCGGGCGGGGCGCGGGGCGGATCCGGCGACTATAGCAAGGGGGGCGTGCCGGGTCATCCGGCACGCCCGCCGGCGTCGTTCCGGGCGTCGGCGGGGTCCGCGCCCCCGCTTCAGCTCAGGTGATGCACCGGCTGCATGCCGTAGACCGGCGTCGGGATGCCCGCCATCCGGGCCTTGAGCTGCAGCGACAGGAATTGCGAGTAGTGGCGGCTCTGGTGCAGGTTGCCGCCGTGGAACCACAGCCCCGGCTGGTGGGTCGGCTTCCACATGTTGCGCAGTTCCCCCTCCCACGGTCCCGGATCCTTGCGCGTGCCCGAGCCCAGCCCCCAGCACTTGCCCACCTTGTCCGCGACCTGCTGCGAGATGAGCTTCGCGGCCCAGCCGTTCATCGAGCCGTAGCCGGTCGCGTAGACGATCAGGTCGGCGGGCAGCTCCGAGCCGTCGCTGAAGGTGACCGAGGCCGGGCCGATCCGCTCGACCTGCACGCCGCTCTTCAACTTGACGTCGCCGTTGGCGACGAGCTCGGAGGCGCCGACGTCGATGTAGTAGCCCGAGCCGCGGCGCAGGTACTTCATGAACAGGCCCGAGCCGTCGTCGCCGAAGTCGAGCATGAAGCCGGCCTTCTCGAGCCGCGCGTAGAAGTCGGCGTCGCGCCGCTTCATCTCGTCATAGACCGGCACCTGCAGCGCGGGCAGCGCCCGGTAGGGCAGCGACGCGAAGATCAGGTCGGCGGTGTCGGTGTCGACCCCGCTGCGCACCGCCTGCTCGGAGTACAGCGCGCCGAGCGCGAGGTCCATCAGGCTGTCCGAGCGCGCGACGTGGGTCGAGCTGCGCTGGATCATCGTCACGTCGGCACCGTGCTCCCAGAGGTCCGCGCAGATGTCGTGCGCGGAGTTGTTCGAGCCGATCACGACCGCGCGCTTGCCCGCGTACTGCTCGCCGCTGCCGAAGCGGCTCGAGTGCATCTGCTCGCCCCGGAAGGTCTCGCTGCCGGGGAAGGTCGGCACGTTGGGCACCGCCGACATGCCGGTGGCGAGCACCAGCTGCTTCGGGCGCAGCGTCATCGGCCGGCCCTCGCGGACCAGCTCCACGGTCCACTCGCCGCGTGCCTCGTCCCAGGCCGCGCGCGTGCACTCGGTCGAGCCCCAGTACTCGAGCTCCATCACCTTCGTGTACATCTCGAGCCAGTCGCCGATCTTGTCCTTCGGCGCGAACACCGGCCAGTGGTCGGGGAACGGCAGGTACGGCAGGTGGTCGTACCAGACCGGGTCGTGCAGGCACAGCGACTTGTAGCGGTTGCGCCAGGAGTCGCCGGGGCGCGGGTTCTTCTCGAGGATCACCGCGGGCACGCCGAGGCGCTTCAGGCGCGCGCCGAGCGCGATGCCGCCCTGCCCGCCGCCGACGATCGCCACGTAGGGCTGCTCGGTGGTGCCCATCGCGGCCGACGCCTCGGCACGCCGCTCGGCCCAGTTCTTGCGGCCGCGCACCACGCCGTGCTCGGTGCCCTTGGGGCGGCTGTCGCCGTGCGGCTCCTCGTGGCCCTTGAGCTCCGTCATCGTGGTCAGCAGCGTCCAGGCCTTGCCGCCGATCAGCCGCAGCTGGCCCTTGCCGCGCGCGACGTCGGTCTCGAAGGTCAGCCAGGCCTCGGTCACGCCGTTCGCCTCGGTGGCCTCGCCCAGACGCGCCCAGCCCGACGGCTTCACGCGCCCGAGCGTCGCGTCGAGCATCTGCGCGATCGCGTCGCGGCCCTCCATCGTGCGGATGTTCCAGGTGAACGCGACCAGGTCGCGCCAGTAGCACTCGTCGCCGAACATCGCCGCTGCGCCGGTCGCGTCGCCGCGGCGCAGCGCGGCGGCGAGTTCGGCGAGCCAGCGGTCGATGGTGTCGTTGGGGGTGGTCGCGCTCATCGTGTCTCCTCCTCGGGCTCGTTCGGCCCGTGGCCCGATCGTAGACGGGCGCGGAAGTCTCGGCTATGCGCGCTGCAGCGCGGCCGCGCCGTGCCCCACAATCCCATGCCGCCCCCGTGCCCCCGCCTTGCGTGAGCCGCCCCATGTTCCATGGCTGGTACGTCGTCGCGACCTGCTTCGTGATCGCCTCGGTGTCGTGGGGGCTGGCCCTGTACGGCAGCAGCGTCTACCTGCAGGTGCTGTCGTCCACCCGCGGCTGGCCGCTGTCGGACGTGTCCGCGGCGGTCAGCGCGATGTACCTCGTCGGCGCGTCGCTGCAGCGCCCGGTCGCGCGCCTGATCGGGGAGCACGGTGCGCGGCCGGTGCTCGCCGGCGGCGTGCTCGCGCTGAGCACGGGCGTCGCGCTGCTCGGGCAGGCCCGGGCGGCCTGGCAGCTGTTCCCGTGCTTCGCGCTGATCGGCGTCGGCTGGGGGGCGCTGTCGACGACGGCGCTGAGCGCGACGGTCGCCCCGTGGTTCGAACGGCACCAGGGGCGGTCGATCACGCTCGCGATCATGGGGGCGAGCGCCGGCGCGATCCTGGTGGCGCCGCTGCTGCTGGCGCTGATCGGAGCGCTGGGCACGGCGCGCGGCCTGGCCGTCGCCGCGGTCGCCGGCGCCGCGTTCGCGCTGCCGCCGATCGCGCTCGTGCTCGGGTATCGCGGGCCGGAGGCGATCGGCCAGCGGGTCGACGGGGCCGCGGCGGCGCAGGGCGCCCCGGACGCGACGGCCGCGCTGCCGGGCGACCGGGGCGGCACGGGCGCGCTGGCCGGCGGCGCGCGACGGCCGCCGGCGCCGGGCCGCTGGCCGCTGCTCACGGTGGCCCTCGCCTTCTCCGCCGCGCTGCTGGTGCAGATCGGGTTCCTGACGCACCACGTGAGCCTCGCGGCGTCGATCCTGTCGATCCCCTCGGCCGCGATGCTGGTCGGCGCGACCGGCATCGCGGCGCTGGCGGGCCGGCTGGTGCTGGCGAAGTGGGTCGACCGGTGGCCGGTCCGCGCCGTCGCCGCCGCGACGATGGCGCTGCAGGCCGCTGCGCTGCTCGCGATCGGGCTGTGGCCGACCGGGCCGGTCGTCGTGGCGGCGAGCATCGCCTACGGGTACGCGGTGGGACACGTGACCACGCTCGCGCCCGTCATCGTGCGGCGGGAGTTCGGGCGCGAGGCGTTCGCGGTTCGGTACGGCGCCGCCGCCACCGCGATCCAGTTCGTGTCGGCCGCAGGGCCCTGGGCGCTCGGGGCGCTGCACGACGCGCTCGGCGGCTACCCGCCCGCCCTCCTCGCCGCATCGGGGGTGCTGGCGGGCAGTGCGCTCGTGCTGGTCGTGCGTCGGGGACGCTTCGCGTTCACGAAGACCGAGTAGAGGGCGCTCGGCGCGCGGCGTGGCGTACCGTCACCGCGGTCGCGGGGTTCGATGCCTTCGCGGCGGCCGGGCCGGCCGGGCGGCCCCAGCTCACGACGAAGCGAGCCCCGCCCGAAGGCGCCGCGACGCATGCGATGCGCCAACCGTGCCCTTTCGCGATCTCGCTGCATAACGCGAGCCCGAGGCCGGCCCCGTCGCGGTGTTGCTCGGCGGCCCGCCAGAAGCGCTCGAACACACGCGCCCGATCCGCCTCGCGCACGCCCGGTCCTTCGTCGTCCACGGTGAACTCGTCGAGGTCGAGCTTCAGCGAAACCACGCCGCCCGCGGGCGAGAACTCGATCGCGTTCTCGAGCAGGTTCTTCGCGAGCACGAACACGGCGCCCTCGTCGGCATCGCGCACCACGTCCGCGGAAGGCTGCTCGAAGCGGATCGCGACGTCGGCGCGCTCCGCCTTCCACGACAGGTAGCCGACGGCCCCCTGCAGGGCGGGGCCCATCCGCGTGCTCCGGATCCGGAGGTTCGCCGCGTCGGCCGTCTCGGCCAGCTGCAGCAGCTGCAGCACGCGCCGGCTCATCAGGTCGACCTCGGCCCGGATCGCGTCCCGGTTCGCGGCCTCCCCGGCCTCGAGCTCGGCCCGGATCATCGCGAGCGGCGTCTTCAGCTCGTGCGCAGCATTGGCGATGAAGCGCTGCTGCTCGTCGAACGCGACCTGCAGGCGGTCGAGCACGCCGTTGAACGACCTCAGCAGCGGCCGGATCTCGGAGGGCATGCCGGCCTCGGGCAGGCGTGCCTGGAGGTTGTCCCGGCCCACCCGGGACGCGGCGTCGAGCGTGTCGGCGATGGGTCTCAGCACGCTTCGCACCGCGAGCACGCCCGCCAGCGAGAACACGATCGCCGACAGCCCGGCGAGCAGCCCGACCGTCTCGGCGATCGCCGGCGCGATCGCCTCGCGCGCGAGCTCCTCGAACCGGTCGCTGCGGCCGAGCTGGACGACGTACGGTCGTCCGTTCACTTCGCGCTGCCACGCGCCGATGTGGAAGTCGACCCCATCGAGCCGTGCGACGCCGAAGAAGTCCCGTTGCTGCTCGACGGACAGCTGCGGAAGCAACGACTCGCCGCCCGGCTCCGAGCTCGCCACCACGCGCCCCCGGGCATCGAGCACGCGGTACTTGAGATTGGCGTGGAACGCATCGAAGCCGAAGGCTTCGGCGTCCGCGAGCGCCACGCCGACGACTTCGCCGGCCGCGTCGAACTGCAGCCCCTCGACGAAGTCCTCGGTCTGGCCCTCCATGCTCATCCGGGTCACGACGCTGCCGAAGCGCTGGGCGAGCACCAGCTGAAGACCTGCATAGAGGGTGGCGACCGAGATGAAGGCCGCCGCGAACCCCACCGCCAGCCGCAGCGCCAGGCTAGGCGTCCTCGATCCGTTCCACCAGCGCATGCCCGATCCCCTTGGTGTTCCTGAGCTCCAGGCGGCTGCCGAGCGCGACCAGCTTGCGCCGGATCCGATGCAGCGCGACGTCGAGCGCGTTCGGCGTGACCGGTTCGCTCAGCCCCCAGGCCGCGGCTTCCAGCGCGGAACGACGGACCACCGCCCCCTGCGCTCGCATCAGCGCGAGCATGAGCTGGAGCTCCGCGGCCGAGAGGGTCACCGAAGCGAGCCCGCGGCGCAGCTCTGCCGAGGCGGGCTCGATCGTGACATCCCCATAGGTCGCGGCCAACCCGACCCAGCTGGCCTGCCGCCGCATCAGCGCACGTATCCGCGCGACCAGCTCCGCCATCTCGAAGGGCTTGGCGAGGTAATCGTCTGCGCCGGCCTCGAGCCCGTCGATGCGATCGTGAAGCGCATCGCGCGCGGTGAGCATCAGGCAGGGCACGGTGATCCGCTCGGCCCGCAGACGTCGCAGCCACCCGACGCCATCGCCGTCGGGGAGTCCGCGGTCCAGGACGATCGCGGCGTACCGGACCGTCGCGATGCACGCGCTCGCTTCGGCCGCAGTTCGCGCGCAGTCCGACGCGATGCCCGCGCGCGCGAGCCCCCGGACCATCAGGTCCTGGAGCCCGGCGTGGTCCTCGACGATCAGCAGGCGGCCCATCGGACAACGGACGCGGTCGTGTGGCGGATCAGAATCGATACCCGATGCTCGCGGACGCCGTGACCGCCCGGTATCGCAGGTCGAGGGTCTGCCCGGCGACGGCGCCCGAGCCGGTCATGTCGATGCGGCCGGCGTCGGTGTAGCGCAGTCCCACGCCGGCGATCCAGCGCGACCCGTAGTCCCAGTTCACGCCCAACGCCAGCTGCCAGGCGGCCCCGGAGCCGGAGAACTGGCCGGCGGCGCCCCGGGCCTGCAGGTCGGTGTCGACCTCCTGGGCGAATCCGAAGCCCAGGCCCACGTACGGCCTGAAGCGGGCAGGCCCCGCCGGGATCGGTGCAAAGTCGTAGTAGACGTTGGCCATCAGGAACAGCGCCGCGAGGTCGCCGTCCGGCTGCGAGGCGTCGAGACCCCGAACGGTCGCGCCCTTCAGTGCGTTGCTGCGGTAGCTGATCTCCAGCTCGCCACGCAGCGAATCGCCGAAGCGGCGGCCGACGGCGCCGCCGAAGGTCGTGCCGGACCCGAGTTCGAGCCGCCCGGAGGCGCCGCCGAGGGTCACGTTGGGATCGCTCACCATCGACGCGCCTCCCGTCAGCAACACGTACCAGGGGGCGTCGGTCACGGTCGCCGAACGCTGGGCGAACGCCGCGGACGGCGCGAGCGATGCGCACAGCAGTGCGGCCGCGAGGCGGACGGAGGAGGAACGGACGGTGCGAGGCAGGTTCATGACGGGCCCTTTCGGCGATCGGTGAGTCGTCACCTTGGCCGCAGGAGACTTACCGGCGACTTACCGGGGTCGCCGTCCGGGGGGCGTCACGCGCGTCACGCGCGGCGCGCCGACGCGTCAGTCGTCCGCCGCGGCCGTCCCAGGCGCCGGCGCGTCCAGCCCGTCGACCTCGCGCCTGAGCACCCACAGCACCACCAGCCCCGGCAGCGCGGCGACCACCGTGACCAGGAAGAACGTCGGCCAGCCGAACGCCTCGACCATCACGCCCGCGGCCGGCCCGACGTAGACGCGCCCGACCGCCGCGAGCGCCGACAGCAGCGCGTACTGCGCGGCGGTGAAGCGCTTGTCGGTCAGCGCCATCAGGAACGCGACGAACGCCGCGGTGCCGAGCCCGCCGCACAGGTTCTCGACGCCGATCGCCACCGCCATCAGCGTGTAGTCCTTCGGCATCACCGCGAGCAGCCAGTAGCCGAAATTGGACACCGCCTGCAGCACGCCGAACCACATCAGCGCACGCCACAGGCTCAGCTTCGCGAGCAGCGCGCCGCCGGCGAGCGCGCCGACGATCGTCGCGATCAGCCCGAGCACCTTGTTGACCGCGCCGACCTCGGTCGCGGTGAAGCCGGCGCCGCGGATCAGGAACGCGGTCGACAGGCTGCCGGCGAACGCGTCACCGAGCTTGTAGAGCACGATCAGCGCGAGGAGCGCGACTGCGCGGCGGCGCGAGAAGAACGCGTCCCAGGGCTCGACGAACGACGGGAAACCGGCGCGGCGCGCCGCGTACAGGGCCGCGGCGAACGCACCCAACAGCGCGACCGTGTCGGCACCGAGCTTCTCGAAGCGGCCCGGCTTGTCGGGCAGCAGCGCGCCCGTCGCCGAGGACAGGAGCCACCACGCGAGGCCGCCGGCCGCGAGCATCGCGACGAAGCCGATCCACTCGCGGCGCGCCTCGCTCCTGATCGGCGCGGCGTCGACGCGGGTGCGCGGCGCGAGCAGCGTGATGCCCGCCATCAGCACGAAGAGCGCGCCCATCAGGCGGAAGGTGTTCGGCCAGCCGAGCCACTGGTCGGCGAGGATCAGCGCGAGGCCGCCCGAGACCAGCATCGCGAGCCGGTAGCCGAGCACCGACACCGCAGCGCCGGCGCCGCGCTCGGCGGGCTCGAGCAGGTCGGCACGGTAGGCGTCGAACACCACGTCCTGCGAGGCCGAGAGGAACGCGACCGCGACCGCGATCGCGCCGAGCATGCCGATCGAGGTCTTCGGGTCGAACGAGGCCATCGCCCAGCAGGCGGCGGCGAGCAGCAGCTGCGTGACCAGCAGCCAGGCGCGGCGGCGGCCGAGGAACGGCGGCTCGAAGCGGTCGAGCAGGGGCGCCCAGACGAACTTGAAGGTGTAGGGCAGCCCCGCGAGCGCGAAGATGCCGATCGTCTTGATGTCGATGCCCTCGACCGTCAGCCAGGCCTGCAGCGTGCCCGACGACAGCGCGAGCGGCAGGCCGCTCGCGAACCCGAGCCCGAGCATCGCCGCGATCCGCGCCGACGCGAAGACCTGGGCGATCGAGGCGAAGGACGAGGTGCGGGCGGCGGGGCTCGACATGATCGCGGGGCAGTGTAGCAGCGGGGTGCGCTCACCCGGGCCCTTGGCCCGTGCCTCGGCGGCGGGCCGCGCGGGCCGGCCCGACGTGCGGCCGGCGGTGTCGCGACGCGCGCGGGGTCTTGCCGTGGCCTCGGGAATGCGGGTTGCTAACCTCGGCCCCATGGACGGTTCGCTGCGGTGCCTCTTCGCCGGCGCGCGACGCGCGGGCACCGCGCTGCTCGCGGTCGCGCTGGCCGTCGGGTCGCTCGCCCCCGCGTCCGCGCAGCAGCCGCCGGCCGCGAAGGCCGACTCGCGCGAGGCGTCCGCCGAGCAGCGCAAGCGCGACGCGCTGTCGAAGGACGAGGGCATCGAGGTCCCGAAGCGCAGCCGGATCGCGTCGCTCGCCGATGCGAAGCGGATGGAGTCGCAGGCGTTCGCGCAGTACGGCCAGCTGCTGAAGCAGGCGCAGGCCCAGGGCGCGCTCGCGCCGCCCGACTACCCGCCCAGGCAGCGGCTGGAGCGGATCGCCCAACGGCTGATCCCGTACACGCACCGCTTCAGCGAGCGCGCCGACGAATGGAAGTGGGAGGTCAACCTCCTCGGCTCGAAGCAGGTCAACGCGTTCGTGATGCCGGGCGGCAAGATCGCGTTCTACACCGGCATCATCGACCGGCTCAGGCTCACCGACGACGAGATCGCGATGATCATGGGTCACGAGATGGCGCACGCGCTGCTCGAGCACGGGCGCGAGCGCGAGGGCCAGGCACGCCTCGCCCAGATCGCGACGATCGGCGCGTCGGTGTTCTCGCAGATCCTCGGCTACGGAGACCTCGGCGGCCAGCTCGCCTCCGGCGCGTCGCAGCTGACGCTGCTGAAGTTCAGCCGCGGCGACGAGACCGAGGCCGACCTGGTCGGCATGGACATCGCGGCGCGCGCCGGCTACGACCCGCGCGCCGCGATCAAGCTGTGGCAGAAGATGTCGGCGCTGTCGCAGGGCCAGGGCGCGCCGCCGCAGTTCCTGTCCACCCACCCGGCGCACGCGACCCGGATCGACACGATCCGCGCGGCGCTGCCGAAGGTGCTGCCGCTCTACGCGCGCGCGAAGGGCGTGTCGCCGCAGGCGCTCGAGCCGTACGCGTCGAACTGGGGCGAGCCGATCCGCTGAGCCGCGGGTCTCGAGGACAGGCGCGAATTGACGAGCCGTCAAGTACGGGGGCCCGCGCGCGACTCAGGCACGAAAGATCTGCAGCCACGCTGCCGCTGCTCCTCGGATCGACCGCGGAAGAAGGTGTCCATGATGCAGGTACGGCGCGTGCACGGGCCCCCCCGCCCCCCGCGCCCTTCCCCTGGAGCCCCCCATGTTCAAGGGCTGGACCCTGAAGAAGCGACTGACGCTCACGTTCGTCGCCCTGCTTACCACTGCGTGCGCGCTGATCGGCGTCGCGATCTTCAACAACGCCAGGCTCGGCGAGACGGTGAAGTGGAACGCGCACACGCACAATGTGCTCGCGGAGTCCGGCCGCATGCTGCTGAACATGGTCAACATCGAGACCGGACTGCGCGGGTTCGTGGCGGGCGGCCACGAGAAGTTCCTCGAGCCGTACGAGTCGGGCCAGCGCGAGTTCGCCGCCGCCTTCGACCGGGCCCGGACGCAGACCTCGGACAACCCCGCGCAGCAGCGCCGGCTCGACATGCTCATGGACCACCACAAGCAGTTCATGGAGGTCGCCAATTCGCTCGTCGCCCTGCGTCGCGACGTCACCGCGGGCAAGACGTCCCTGGACGCACTGCTGCGCGAATTCTCGGCCGGCAAGGACAAGACCGCGATGGACGCGTTCCGGGCCGGCGAGCAGGCGTTCGCGAAGGAGGAGCAGGACCTCCTCGCGACGCGCGCCGCGGCGCAGGACGCGATGATGTCCGTGACGACCCGGACCCTCTTGATCGGCGGTCTGGCCCTGTGCGCACTGACCGGCCTGCTCGGTGTCGTGCTCACGCGCAGCGTCTTCCGCCAGCTCGGTGCGGAGCCGGGCGACGCGGCGACGGCGGTCGATGCCGTGGCAAGGGGCGACCTCACCGTGAAGATCGCCACGCGCGCCGGAGACAAGACGAGCCTGATGGCGGCCCTGGCCGGCATGCGCGACAACCTGGTCCGGGTCGTCACGGAGGTGCGGAGCAATTCGGAGAACGTGGCCAGCGCCAGCGCGCAGATCGCGCAGGGCAACCAGGACCTGTCCGGCCGCACCGAGCAGCAGGCCGGCGCCCTGCAGCAGACGGCCGCCACCATGGAGGAGCTGGGCACCACGGTGCGCCACAACGCCGACAGCGCCAAGCAGGCGAATCAGCTCGCGCAGGGCGCGTCCGCCGTGGCGGTCCAGGGCGGCGAGGTGGTCGGTCGGGTGGTCACCACGATGCGATCCATCAACGAGAGCAGCCGAAAGATCGGCGACATCATCAGCGTGATCGACGGCATCGCCTTCCAGACCAACATCCTGGCGCTGAACGCGGCGGTTGAGGCCGCGCGGGCCGGCGAGCAAGGCCGGGGCTTCGCGGTGGTGGCCTCTGAAGTGCGCAGCCTGGCGCAGCGCAGCGCCGAAGCGGCCAAGGAGATCAAGTCGCTGATCGGCCGCAGCGTCGAGCAGGTGGAGCAGGGCACGGCGCTCGTCGACGACGCGGGCAGGACCATGGACGAGATCGTCGGCTCGATCCGGCGCGTGAGCGATATCGTGGCCGAGATCAGCTCGGCCAGCGTCGAACAGAGCTCGGGCGTGCAGCAGGTCGGCGAGGCGGTCAGCCAGATGGACCGGGCCACCCAGCAGAATGCTGCACTGGTGGAGGAGAGCGCGGCCGCGGCCGAGAGCCTCAAGGGCCAGGCCCAGCAGCTCGTTCAGGCCGTGGCCGTGTTCAGGCTGTAGGCGCGGCACGGACCCGCGGCGGCTCGAGCGGGCCGGGCGCGCCCGGATCAGGCAGCGGCGTCTCGACGCTTCACGGCCGGTCGATCCGGGCGAGCCCGTGCGCGCGCTCCGCGATCGGCAGCATCCCTTCGATGCGCTGAAGCCTCCGGGCCCCCGCCGGATGGGTCAGCTGCAGCCCGGGCGCGGCGTCTCGTGCGAGCTTGTGCAGGAACCCCGCCTGCTCGTGCGGATCGAAGCCCGCCACCGATGCGAGCAGCAGCCCCTGCCAGTCCGCCTCGAACTCGTGCTCGTGGAACGCGGGCGCGAGTCGCAGCACCAGCGACAGGTCCGCGTCGAGGTCCTCGTACAGGTCGGCGAGCGGGCGCCGCCGGTTCGGTCCGTTCGAGACCGCGACCAGCGCCATCGCGTGCGCCTCGTGGTGCAGCAGGACGTGCATCACTTCGTGCGCCAGCACGAAGGCGAGCTCCGCATCGTTGAGCGCGTGCCGGTCGATGAAGCGTTCGGAGATGACGATCTCGCCGCCGGGCGCGGAGAACGCCGCGGTGTCCTCGTCGCGCACCACGATCAGCCTCAGCTCGGCCGCGCGCGCCGACTGCTCGTGCGCGGCCTCGGCGAGCCGCTGGAACACGCGGCCGACCCGCTCGCAATGACGCTCGCACCCGTGGAGCGCGTCGCGCTCGAGGCGCACCAGGCGCGCCGCGACGAGGCCGGAGGCGAACTCGCGGACCTGGTGTGCGTTGTGCGGCGCAGCGGGGACGTCGAGGACCGGACCGGCATGCGCCTGCGGCGCGCCCGCGAGCGCGACGGTCGTGGCGAGCCGTATCCAGTGGCGCATGCCGCCTCCGCGATGCCCGGGCGTCCCTCGGACCGGCGACACGCCGGCCCCGCCCTCGCGACGAGGATATCGGCCGGGCCCCGTGATGTCATCGTCCTGTCACGCGATCCTGGTGCGCAGCCGACCGGCGGCGGGGACGCGCCGGCGGACCGCGGTCGCGCGTCGCCGGCTCAGCGCACCGCGTAGTCGATCGTCAGCGGCGCGTGGTCCGAGAACCGCTGCGCCGTGTAGATCTCCGCGCGCCTGGCCTTCGAGGCGATGCCCGGCGTCGCGATCTGGTAGTCGAGCCGCCAGCCGACGTTCTTCGCCCAGGCCTGCCCGCGGTTGCTCCACCAGGTGTAGCGCTCGGGGTTCGGGTCGACGCGGCGGAACACGTCGACCCAGCCGTGCTCGTCGAACACCTTCGAGAGCCACGCGCGTTCCTCGGGCAGGAAGCCCGAGTTCTTCTGGTTGCTGCGCCAGTTGCGCAGGTCGATCTCCTTGTGCGCGATGTTCACGTCGCCGCACAGCACGATCTCGCGGCCGCTCGCCTTGAGCTCGAGCAGGTGCCGCTCGAAGCGCTCGAGGAAGCGGAACTTCGCGGCCTGGCGCTCGGGCGACGACGAGCCCGAGGGCACGTAGAGCGAGATCACGGTGTACTTCCCGAAGTCGGCCTCGACGTAGCGCCCCTCGGCGTCGAACTCGTCGCAGCCGAAGCCGATCCGCACCGCCTTCGGCTTCCTGCGCCCGTAGAGGCCGACGCCGCTGTAGCCCTTCTGCCGCGCGAAGTGGAAGTGGCCGGCCGCCTCGCCGAGCGCGCGCATCGTGTCGTCGAGGTCGGTGTCGTGGGCCTTGACCTCCTGCACGCAGACCACGTCGGCCTGCTGCGCGTGGATCCAGTCGAGGAAGCCCTTGCGGCACGCCGAGCGGATGCCGTTGAGATTGAGCGTGACGATGCGCAGCATCGGTGTCGGGCGGGGCGTTGGGGGAGCGCGCAGTGTAGTCGCTCCGCGGCCGCGCCGGCTCGCGCATAATCGCGACCCATGGACGACCGACAGGATTTCATCCGCTTCGCGCTCGGGGCCGGCGTGCTGCGCTTCGGCAGCTTCCGGACCAAGGCCGGGCGCGACTCGCCGTACTTCTTCAACGCGGGCCTGTTCGACGACGGCGCACGCCTCGGCGCGCTCGCGGAGTTCTACGCGAAGCGGCTGCTGCGCGCCGAGCGCGACGGCGAGTGCGCGTTCGACATGCTGTTCGGCCCCGCCTACAAGGGCATCACGCTCGCGTCCGCGACCGCGGTGGCGCTCGCACGCGCGGGGCGCAACGTGCCCTTCGCGTTCAACCGCAAGGAGGCGAAGGACCACGGCGAGGGCGGCACGCTGGTCGGCGCGCCGCTCGCGGGCCGCGTGGTCATCGTCGACGACGTGATCTCCGCGGGCACCTCGGTGCGCGAGTCGGTCGAGCTGATCCGCGGCCAGGGCGCGACGCCGTGCGCGGTGCTGATCGCGCTCGACCGCCAGGAGCGCGGCGGCACCGCCGACGCACCGACCGCGACCTCGGCGACGCAGGAGGTCGCGCGCCTCTACGGCATCCCGGTGCTGTCGATCGCGTCGCTCGAGGACCTGCTCGGCTTCCTCGACGCGGGCGGCGCGCAGGCGGCGCCACACGCCGCGCACCGCGAGGCGATCGCGGCGTACCGCACGCGGTACGGCGTCGCGGGGCGCTGAGCGCTGGCGCGAAGCAGGCCGGGCGCGGCGTCCGGTGCGACCCGCGCCGCGGGGCTCAGCGCACGTCGACGCGCAGCACCAGCCGGCGCGGCCGCGCGGCCGTGTCGCCGGTGAGCTCGAGCGCCAGCTCGCCGCCGGCCCCGTCGCGCGCCTCGAACACGAACACCTGCCACAGCGGCGCGGGCGCGACGAGGCTCGACGGCGCGTCCTTCGGCCACACCGGCCCGGTGAAGCGGCCAGTGCGCACGAGGCCCGCCGGCACCGCGACCTCGCGCCAGCCGACGCCGGCCGCGGTCGGGGCGCGCAACGAGACCGCGAGCGACGCACCGCGCGCGAGCTCGATCCGGCGGCCGTCGTCGGCCTCGGTCGCACGGGTCGCGATCCAGTCGGGCACCGGCGGCGACAGCTCGGCCACCGCGGGTGCATCGAGCGACACCGGCGCGACGC
>JBILTM010000290.1:0-4956 GCA_044371545.1 Burkholderiaceae bacterium | reverse complement strand
GGAGCGGGTCTGTAGGCCGGATTCTGTGCGCCGGTTTCCCGGCGTGACGGTCATTCGTCTAGGCCCCCGGTCACCCGGGGGCTCGAGCCACCAACCCGCACGCACGGAGGGGCGTCCGTCGCGGCGCAAGCCGCATGCGTGCCTATTCGGCGTTGCTCCGGGTGGGGTTTGGCGTGCCGTCCCCGTCGCCGGGAACGCGGTGGGCTCTTACCCCACCGTTTCACCCTTGCCCGCAGCCGCTTTCGCGGCCACGTCGGCGGTCTGTTCTCTGTGCCACTGTCCGTCGCCTTGGGCGCGTCCCGGGGGACCCGCTTGCTGCGCCTGGCCGTTAGCCAGCACCCCGCCCTCCGGAGTCCGGACCTTCCTCCCGGGCATCGCTGCCCCGGCGACCGTCCGACCCGCTCCAGCGATGATTCTATCCGCTCGGAGACGGGCGGCGGCCGGCCGGCGGCGCGCCCTCGCCCGGTGCGGGCCCGCCCCCTACCCTCGGTCGCATCCCGCTCGCGGCCCGCGCCGCGCGCCCACCGGAGTCGTCGCATGACCCGATCCAGCCCCGTCCGCCTCCCCGTGCGCCGCCCGCTCGCGGCAGCCGCCGTCGCGCTGGCCCTCGCCGCGCCTGGCCTGGCCGCCGCCCAGGCCGCGACGATCGATCTCGGTGACCCGAGCGTGATGTCGCAGCGCGGCCAGCGTCTCGCGCTCGCGCTGCCCTACGGCTCGTCGCCCGGCGAGCGAGTGTCGGTCTCGCGATTCGAGGTGGTGTCGGTGAAGGCGCCCGACGGCTGGACGGCGCCCGATCCGGCCGGCTTCTCGTTCGCGAAGCCGCCTCGGCGCAACGTCGTCTACCTGCGCTCGCGCGAGACGGTCGACGCGCCGGAGCTGACGGTCACGGTGCGCGTCGCCGAGCAGCCCGACTCGCTGCAGACCTTCACGATCGGCGTGCCGCCGGCGCGGGCCACCGCGGTCGCGTCGGGCGCGCCGGCGATGACGCCGGTGTCGACGGGCGCGGCGGCCGCCGAGCGCGCCGCGCGCCGCGCTCCTGCCCGCGAGCGCGCGACGGCGCGCTAAGGTCTTCGGTCACCCGGGCTCGTCTGACCGGCGTCAACCCGGCGCCGCGCGAGCCGTGGTCCGATCGTCGCATCGACGATCGACTGGAGACTCCGATGCTCGAAGGCAAGGTGTGCGTGGTGACCGGCGCGGCGTCCGGCATCGGCCGGGCGATCGCGCTCGCATGGGCGCGCGACGGCGCGCGCGTGGTGGTGTCCGACCTCGCGTCGGCCGCCACCGGCGGCGAGGAGACCGTGGCGATGGTGCGCGCCGCCGGCGCCGAGGCGATCTTCGTCGCGGCCGACGTCGCGCGCGAGGCCGACTGCGCGGCGCTCGTCGCGGCCTGCGTCGAGCGCTTCGGCCGGCTCGACGCGGCGTGCAACAACGCGGGCGTCGCCGGCGCGCTCGGGCCGATCGCCGACTACGCGACCGACGAGTGGCAGCGGGTGCTGTCGGTGAACCTCACCGGCGTGTTCCTGTGCATGAAGCACCAGATCCCGGCGATGCTCGCGAGCGGCGGCGGCGCCATCGTCAACGTCGCGTCGATCCTCGGCGCGGTGGGCTTCGCCGGCGCGCCGGCGTACACCGCGGCCAAGCACGGCGTGGTCGGGCTCACCCGGGTCGCGGCGCTCGACTACGCGGCGCACGGCATCCGCACGAACGCGGTGGGGCCTGCGTTCATCCACACGCCGATGATCGCGGCGATGGAGGGCGACCCGGCGACGCGCCAGGCGCTCGAGGCGCTGCACCCCGCGGGCCGGCTCGGGCGGCCCGAGGAGGTCGCCGAGCTGGTCGCGTGGCTCTCCTCGGACCGCGCGTCGTTCGTCAACGGCGCGTACTACGCGGTCGACGGCGGCTACCTCGCGCGCTGACGCACGCGGGCGCCGAACGCGCGCTCAGCCGCGTGCGATCGCCTGCGGGTTGTCCTCGACGTAGGCGCGCACGATCGACGCGAAGTCGGCGTCGGCGACGAAGCCCATCGACGACGCGCGCGCGGTGTCGAAGCGCGCGGCCCAGGTGCGCACCAGCCGCATCACGTTCTCGTCGAGCGCCGGCTTGATCCGCGCGACGACCGCGTCGCCCGCCACCGCGCGCAGCGCGGCGATCTCCTCGTGCATCGACACGGTGAGGCCCGGCAGGTTCAGGCTGCGGTGCCAGCCCCAGTCGGCGGGCGACAGCGCGATCGCGTGCAGCAGCATGCCGACGACCGCGCGCGGCGAGGCGACCCACATCTCGGTCTCGGGCGGCACCGGCAGCGGCGCGTCCACGCCCGCGAGCGGCTCGCGGATGATGCCGGACGCGAAGCCCGAGGCCGCGCCGTTCGGGCGCCCCGGCCGCACGACGACCGTCGGCACGCGGACCGCGCGGCCGTCGATGAAGCCCTTGCGCGTGCAGTCCTGCACGAGGAGCTCGCCGATCAGCTTCTGGGTGCCGTAGGAGCCCTGCGGCGTCGGCGTCGTCGCGTCGGCGACCACCGGCGGCAGCGCGCCGCCGAACACCGCGATCGAGCTCGAGAACAGCAGCCGCGGCTGCGTGCCGAGCGCGCGGCACGCCTCGAGCAGGTGGCGCGTGCCGTCGAGGTTCACGCGCATGCCGAGGTCGAAGTCGGCCTCGGCGGTGCCGCTGACGACGGCCGCGAGGTGCACGACCGCGCCGGTGTCCTTCGAGACGAGCGCGCGCACCTGCGCGGGGTCGGAGATGTCGCCGGCGACGTTGTGTACGCGCGCGTCGCGGATCGCGCCCTCGCCCTGGTCGAAGCAGACGATGCGGTCGACGGTCTCGTCGCGCGCGCCGCCCGCGTCGTGCAGCCGCAGCGTGCGCTGCGCGAGCAGGCGCGCGATCAGCTGCTGGCCGAGGAAGCCGGCGCCGCCGGTGATCAGGATCTCCATCGTGTCTCCGTGTGGGTCGTGTCGGGGTGCGCGTCAGGCGGGACCGCGGCGCTCAGCAGCGCCGGGAGGCGCGCAGCCGCCCGGGCCGGAACACCGTCGCGTCATTGTAGAACCCGGGGTCCGCGTTGGCCTCGCACCATTCCGGCAGGCCCATCACCGGCAGCGGGCAGAACGCGCGGGTGTCGAGCGCCCCGGGCTCGAGCGAGGCGGCGAGCGCGGCGTCGAGCGCGTCGGCCGGCGTGTCCGGCGGCAGCCGCAGGGGCCACGCGTGCGCGGTGATCGCCTTGAAGGGCGCGTCGAGCTTCTCGAGCAGCGCGTGGCCGAACGCGTGCACGCGCACCGACGCGACGAACCGCGCGCGGTGCGCGACGAAGAGCGCCTGCCAGTCGAAGGCGCGCAGCATCGCCTCGAGCGAGGCGTCGGTGCCGACCCAGAGCGCCGCGTTCTCGTCGAACAGCGTCGCCGCGTCGCGCAGCGGGCCGCGGGGCGCGCCGGGGCCGGCGTCGGCGAGGGCTCCGGCGTGCAGCGCGTTGAGCCGGGCCTTGGCGCGCGGCCACGCGAGCCACGCGAGCGCGTTGTGCAGGTCGTGGCGCGCGCCGGGGCCGTCGATGCGGGTGGCGACCTCGCCGTCGGCGAAGATCCGCGCCTCGTAGGCGACGCGGCTCGCCGCGGGCACGCGTCCGGCGCCGCCGCCGTCGGCGTCGGCCACGAAGCGCAGCGGCCGGCCCGAGCCGCTCGCGACGCCGCGCTCCCGCGCCCAGGCGTTCAGCGCGTCGAGCCGTGCCGGCGGCGGCATCGAGGCGAGCGCGGCGAGGTGCGACGCGTGCGGGGCGAGCCAGGGCGGGACGCCGGGGCGCGGCGCGGCGGCCGGCACGACGTCGACGGGCCGCGCGGGCGCCGGCGCGGCGTCGCGCCCGTCCCCGGCCACCGCCGTCAGGAGGCGAGCCGCCAGTCCAGCGGCTCGCCGGCGGCCAGCGGCACGATCGACGCGGTGCCGAACGGCAGCGCCTCGGGCACCGTCCAGGTCTCGCGCCGGACCGTGACCCGCTGCGTGTTGCGCGGCAGACGGTAGAAGTCCGGCCCGTGGTGGCTCGCGAAGCCCTCGAGCCGGTCGAGGCGGCCGACCGAGTCGAACGCCGTGGCGTAGAGCTCGATCGCGTGCGGCGCGGTGTAGCAGCCGGCGCAGCCGCAGGCGAGTTCCTTCAGGTGCTTCGCGTGCGGCGCGCTGTCGGTGCCGAGGAAGAAGCGCGGATCGCCCGAGGTCGCCGCCTCGAGCAGCGCGCGACGGTGCGTCTCGCGCTTGAGCACCGGCAGGCAGTACCAGTGCGGACGGATGCCGCCCTTGAAGAGCGCGTTGCGCTCGTAGAGCAGGTGGTGCGCGGTGATCGTGGCGCCGGTGGTCGCGGCGGGCGAGGCCGCGACCCACTGCGCGGCCTCGCGCGTCGTGATGTGCTCGAACACGATCCGCAGCGCGGGGAAGTCGCGGCGCATCGGCTCGAGCACCGTGTCGATGAACACCTTCTCGCGGTCGAAGACGTCGACGCCGGGGTCGACGACCTCGCCGTGGATCAGCAGCGGCAGGTCGACTGCCTGCATCGCCTCGAGCGTCGCGCGGACCGCGGCCATCGAGGTGACGCCGGCGTCCGAGTTGGTGGTCGCGCCCGCCGGGTACAGCTTGACCGCGTGCACGACGCCGGACTCGCGCGCGCGCCGCACCTCGTCCGGCGGCGTGCGGTCGGTCAGGTAGAGCGTCATCAGCGGCTCGAAGCCGCTGCAGGCGGGCTCGTCGCCCGCGGTCTCGCGCAGCGCGGCGAGGATCCGGTCGCGATAGGCGCTCGCCTGCGCGACGGTGGTGACCGGCGGCTTCAGGTTCGGCATCACGATCGCCCGCGCGAACTGGCGGGCGGTGGCCGCGACCACCGCGCGCAGCGCCTCGCCGTCGCGCAGGTGCAGGTGCCAGTCGTCGGGGCGGGTCAGCGTCAGCGTGTCCATCGTGCGGGGCGGTCGGGGGCGGTCGGGCGGG
>JBILTM010000188.1:0-9828 GCA_044371545.1 Burkholderiaceae bacterium | reverse complement strand
TCAGGTAGGCGAACGAGGTGTAGCCCGCGCCGAAGTCGTCGAGCGCGATCGACGCGCCGACGTCGACGAACGCGTCGATGCAGCGCCGCGCGCCGCGCAGGTCGTAGACCGCGACCGCCTCGGTGATCTCGAGGCACAGCTTCGAGGCGATCGCGCGGTGCGAGCGCAGCAGCGCGACCACGTCGCGCACGAAGCGCTCGTCGTTCAGCGACGGGCCGCTCAGGTTGACCGCGAAGAACCCCGCCGACGCCGCGTGCCCGGGGTTCGAAGCGAGGTGCTCGACGGTGCGCTCGAGCACGAACCGGTCGATCGCCGGCATGCCGCCGTGGCGCTCGGCGGCCTCGAGCAGCGGGCCCGGCGATTCGATGCGGCCGTCCTCCCCGCAGGTGCGCAGCAGCACCTCGTACGAGCACGGCGCGCCGCCGCGCGCGAGCGGCACGATCGGCTGCGCGTAGAGCCTCAGCCGCTCGACCGGCAGGCGGGTCTTCAGCATCGAGCCGAGGCGCACCGACGCGCGCAGCGCGTCGAGCGCGTCGCCGTCGGGACGCAGCGCGGTGATCCGGCCGCGGCCGCCGCGCTTCGAGCGCGAGCAGGCTTCGTCGGCGAGCGCGATCGCCTCGCGCGTCGCCATCGGCGCCGCGACCTCGACGACGCCGAGGCTCGCCTCGACGTCCAGGCGCAGCCCGTCGGCGAGGCACGGCTCGCTCGTCAGCGCGTTGAGCAGCTCCACCGCGACCGGCTGCGCGCCGTCGAGGTCGCGTCCCGGCAGCAGCGCGACGAACTCGTCGCCGCCCAGCCGCGCGAGCGCCGCGTCCTCGGGCAGCGCGACGCGCAGCCGCTGCGCGACCTCGATGACCACCTGGTCGCCGACCGCATGGCCGAACACGTCGTTGATCGCCTTGAACCGGTCGAGATCGATGTAGACCATCGCGGTCGGACCCGCCGACGGGTCGGCGAGCCGCGCGTCGAGCGCGCGCTCCAGGCCACGGCGGTTCAGCTGCTCGGTCAGCACGTCGTGGTGCGCCATGTGCTCGAGCGCGTCGGCGAGCCGGCTGCGCTCGGACACGTCGACCAGCGAGAGCTCGACCGCGTCGCCGACCCGCGAGGCTTCGGCCGCGCAGACGCGCTCGGGCTCGCCCGGCGCACCCTGCACGCGCAGCTCGCAGCGATGGCGGCCGTCGTGCTCGACCGCGGCGAGCAGCGCCGCGGCGCCCCGCGGCCCGAGCAGCGCGTCCAGCGTGTTGACGCGACCCTTCTTCAGGCGCTCGGCGAACCAGGCGTCGGCCCTGTCGTTCCAGCGCAGCACCGTGCCGGCGGCGTCGGACGACACCAGCGCGACCGGCGCGCTGTAGTAGAGGTGGCGATAGTGCCGGGCCGACTCGAGCGCGCGGCGGTGCCCTTCCTCGGCCGCGGACGGCGCGGCGGACGCGCGAGCGCCGGCGCCGAGCGTCGCGACGCTCGCGAAGGCGGACGCCCAGGCCCGCAGCGGCGACGCGGGCCGTCCGGCCGGATCGTGATCCGTTGCGCTCTCCAAGCTGGCTCCAGCGGAACTCGTCGGCCCCGCCCGGTGATCCGGACGAACGGCCTACAGGACGAGTCTCGCGTGCCGTTGGGGGTCGCGACAGGCGGACCGGACGGTCGGCGGCTCGGCCGGAACGCGCGGTCGGGCGCGGTGTCGGCCGCGCGTCGGCCGGCCGGCGGCGCACGCACCGCACCGGGGCGCCGCGCCCGGCCGGCGCGCTCAGTAGGTGATGCTGCCGACGCTCGTGCCGCCGCAGACGTACAGCGACTGGCCGGTCACGAAGCCGTTCTCGGGCGCGACGAAGAACATCACCGCCCGCGCGACGTCGTCGGGCACGCCGACGCGCCCGACCGGGATCTTCGCGGCGGTCGCCTCGATCGCGGCCTGCTCGCGCGGGATCACCTCGTGGAACATGTCGGTGACCACCGGCCCCGGCGCGACCACGTTCGAGGTGATGCCGTCACGGCCGAGCTCGAGCGCCCAGGTCCGCGCCATGCCGAACATGCCCGACTTGGTCGCCGAGTACGCGGTCCGCGTCGCCAGGCCGAGCGCCGCGCGCGAGGAGACCAGCACGATCCGCCCGAAGCGCTGGCGCCGCATCTCCGGCAACGCCGCCTGCACCAGCAGCAGCGGCGCCGACAGGTGCAGCGCGGTCAGCGCCTCGAGGTCCTCGAGCGCCACGTCCGGCAGCAGCGCCGGCCGCATCGCGCCCGCGTTGTGCACGACCGCGGTGACCGGGAAGCGCGCGCACGCGTCGAGCGCGGCCGCGCGGGTCGCCTCGACGTCGCCGAGGTCGACCTCGATCGCGTGCAGCCGCGGATGCGCCCGCGTGCCGGCGCGGCGCGCCATCGACACCACCGTCCAGCCGGCGTCGAGCAGGTGGGTGCAGATCGAGGCGCCGATGCCGGCGCTGCCGCCGGTGACGATCGCGACGCGTCCGGACATGACGGGGCTCCTCGGGACGGGGTTCAGTGCGGCCGCTTCTTCAGCGGCCGGGTATCGACGCAGGCCGGCGTGCCGGGCAGCGTCGCGGCGAGCGCCTTCAGCTCGCCGCGCTGCACCTTCTGCGTCGGCGTGAGCGGCAGCGCGTCGACGAACGCGACCCAGCCAGGCGCCTTGAAGTAGGCGAGGTGCTCGAGACACAGCGCGACCAGCTCGTGCGCGACACGCGCGCGTCCCGCCCCGTCGAGCGGCGCGGCCGGCACGACGCAGGCGAGCACCTCGTCGCCGCGCACCGCGTCGGGCGTCGCCGCGCAGGCGACCTCGCGCACGCCGGGGTGCCGGCGCAGCACCGACTCGACCTCGACCGCCGCGATGTTCTCGCCGCTGCGCCGGATCACGTTCTTGCGCCGGTCGACGAAGTACAGGTGGCCGTCGGCGTCGCGGCGCACGACGTCGCCGGTGTGGAACCAGCCGTCGCCCCAAGCCTCGGCGGTCGCCGCCGGATCCTTCAGGTACTCGCGGAAGAAGCCGCGCCGCGGGTCGGCGCCCACCGCGCGCACCAGCAGCTCGCCAGGCGTGCCGCCGGGCACGTCGGCGCCCTGCTCGTCGACGATCCGCAGCTCGAGCTCCGGCCCCGCGCGGCCGAAGCACGACTGCCCGACCTGCCGCGGCTCGCGGTTCGCGATGACGACCGCACCGGCGCCGGTCTCGGTCATCGCCCAAGCCTCGAGCAACGGAAAGCCGAAGCGCGACTCGAAGCTCGCCTGGTGACGCCGGTCGACGCCCGCGCCGAAGCCGAAGCGCACCCGGTGCTCGCGATCCTCGGGCGAGGCCGGCGCGCCGAGCAGCATCGCCGGCATCACGCCGAGGTAGTGCACGATCGTCGCGCGCGAGTCGCGCACCGCGCGCCACCAGCCCGCAGGGTGGAAGCGGTCGAGCGGCACCACGCAGCCGCCCGACAGCAGCATCGCCATCGTCGAGTACGCCATCGCGTTCATGTGCGTCATCGGCAGCGGCGTCAGCAGCCGGTCCTCGCCGGGTCGGATCGCGCAGAGCCCGCCCGCGGCGTGGTACCACTCGCCGGCGATCAGGTAGTACGCGTTCGGCAGCACGCAGCCCTTCGGGCGGCCGGTCGTGCCCGAGGTGTACAGCAGCCCGCACTCGGTGTCCGCGGTCGGCTCGCCGCGCAGCGGCGGCGCGGACGGTGCGCGCGCCAGCGACGCGAGCCCGCGCGGCGCGCTGCCCGGCCCGCGGACCGCGAGGCCGGCGTCGACCTCGTCGTCGTGGCTCGCCACCACGCAGACCTCGCAGCCGGTCCGCGCGGCCGCGGCGCGCAGGGCCTCGACGCGCGAGGGCAGCCCGATCGCGAGGCACAGGCCGCTGTGCTCGACGAGGTAGTCGAGCTCGGAGGCCCGCAGCTCGCCGTTGACCGGCACGACCGACACGCCGATCGCGTTCAGAGCGAGCCAGTTGAGGAAGAACGACGGCCGGTTCTCGAGCAGCAGCCCGGCGCGGTGCCCGTGCCCGTAGCCCGCGGCCTGGATCCGCGTCGCGATCGCCTCGACCGCGTCGAGCGCGCGGCCGTAGGAGAGCTCGATCGGCGCGATGCCGTAGCGTTCGGCGACCTCGGGCAGGATCGACAGGAAGGGCGCGTCGGGACGGGCGGTCGCGACGCGGCGGAACGCGGCGAAGACGCAGGCGTCGGCGGGCTCGGCGAGGGGCATCGGCGGACGGATCAGGGGAAGAGCTGGATCGAGGGCAGCGGCGCGTCGCAGTCGAGCAGGTCGATGCGCTTCAGGCGGATCCGCAGGGCACCCTCGACCACCGACAGCGTGTGCCGCACGACCGCCGCGTAGGCCTGCTTGGTCGCGCCCTGCGTCTCGACGTAGAGCTCGTTCGTGCGCATCGTCCAGCGGTTCGCCGCCGGGTCGGCCTCCTCGAGCTCGGGCCGCTGCAGCACGTGCAGGCAGCGCACCTGCGGGTGCAGCGAGTACGAGCGCGGGTTGCCGAAGCGCTCGATGCGCAGCTTGAGCAGCAGCTTGTCCTCGTACATCAGCGAGGTGTGGTTCTCGCCGTCGGCCTGGCCCGGCACCAGCGGCACCCAGTAGAACGCGTCGTCCGCGTAGAGCGCGTACCACTCGTCGAAGCGACGCTCGTCGACCAGCCGCGCCTCGAGGTAGACGAGGCGGACGAGGTCATCCTCCGTCGGCACGAATGCGCTCATGCTGCGTCCCCTTCGCTCATGTACCGCGCCCACGCGCGGAACTGGTTGCGCATCGACACCTCGCTGGTGCCCTTGACCGTCCGGTCGCCGCCGGCGAGTTCCACCGGATCGAAGTCGCGGTGCAGGCTGACCCACGGATTGCCCGACGCCGCGAGCCCCTCCTGGATCGCGCGGTAGCAGTGCAGGTCGTCGTGGCCGACGACCGACATCGGCGAGTTGATCAGCCGCGAGTACATCATCGTCCGGCGCAGCAGCGCCTCCGGCGCGCCGACCAGCCGGAAGGTCCACGACTCGACGATCGTGCGGTCGGGCGCGATCGGGCGCGCGATGCGGATCGCCTGGATCGCACCCTTGATCGTCAGGCTCGGGTAGTAGACGGTGTTGTGCCGCACCTCGCCGAGGATCGCGTGCGCACGCGCGTCGCCGTACGCCCCGACCATCGCGGCCTCGTACTCGGGGATCTGCGAATACTTCGAATGGATCGAGCCGTGCACGCCGGTGTAGCTGTGGCCGTTGTCGAAGACGCGCACGCCCATCCGGTCGAAGAACTCGTAGCTCGACGCGAACGGCACGAACTGCTCGATCGCCATCGGCTTCGGCGCGTCCTCCGGCTTGTCCGCCCAGAGCTTCTTCGCGGTGCCCGCCGACGACTCGTGCGCGACCATCGGATGCATCGTGTCGTTCAGGTTCTCGACGAACATCTTCCAGTTGCACGCGTGGTCGTAGCGCAGCACGCCGCCGGCGACCTCGAGCCGGCCCTCGGGCGAGCGATCGACCATGTTGTCGATCGAAGTGAGCGACGCGCCGAAGTAGGCCTCGAAGTCGGGACCGATGTCGGACAGCCGGCAGAACACGAAGCCGCGGTAGTTCACGGCGTGCTTCACCACCGACAGGCCGCCGGCGGCCTCGGACGTCGCGAGACCGGTCTGCTCGTAGCCCGACCTGAGCGGCACCGCCCTCACCTTCCCGTCCAGGTCGTACGCCCACGCGTGGTACGGGCACCGGAAGAACTTCCCCACGTTCCCCGCAGGCTCGCTCACCAGCTTCGCGCCCTTGTGCGCGCACCGGTTCATCACCACGCGCACCACCCCGTCCTCGCCCCGCACCATCATCACCGGACGCCCCGCCACGTCAGACGTCGCGTAGTCCCCCACCCTCGGTACCTGGCTGTCGTGTCCCACGTAGATCCACGTGCGCGACCACAGCCGCTCCATCTCCAGCTCGAACACCTCCTCGCTCACGTACACGTCGCGGTGCACCGCGTCGTCCCTCACCAGCGCCCGCAGCGCATCCGGGTCGTCGCGGTAGCGTGCGAGGGGGCGGGACGGGGCGTTCATGCGGCGGCTTTCGAGGGAGGCTCAGCAGGCGGACCAGCGGGCCTCGAACTCGCAGCGCGGCGCGCCGCAGGCCGCGCAGCGCAGCTCGCGCACCTCGCAGTCGATGCCGGTCGATACCGTCGCCACCGCCTGCAGCATGCCCGCGATCGGCGCGCACGCGGGCGTGTCGGCCGCACCGAAACCCTCGGCGAACGGGCTCGCGTCGACCGCGAGGCCGAGCCGATCGCGGCCCGGCTCGAAGCGCCACGCGCCCCAGCCGAGGTCCGCGGCCGCGCCGACCGTCGCAGCGAGCAGCGCCGACGGGTCCTCGCCGACCTGCCGGAAGTAGGCGCGGATGCTGTCGGCGCCCTGGGCGGCCACCGCGTCGGCGAACGCGGCCATCGCCTGCGCGCGCGCCTCGGGCGGCAGCCGGCGCAGCATCCCCATCAGCACGTCGGGCCGCATCATCAGGTAGCGGCGCGGGCCGTCGCGGATCGCGCCGTCGTCGGCGCTCCACTGCAGCCGCGCCCGCAGCGCGCGGGCGTCGCCGCCCGCCGTGACCGGGTCCTCGGGGTCCATCTCGGGTCCGCTCGCGTTCGGTTCCCGCCGATGTTACTTGAACCTTCAAGCTTCGCTGCCTAGACTGCCTCGCAACGGAGGAGGGTCGGCATGCGCATCGCGGTGCTCGGCGGCGGTCACGGCAGCCATGCCGCGGCGGCCGACCTGTCGGAGCAGGGTCACGAGGTCCGCCTGTGGCGGCGCGACGCGGCCGCGCTCGAGCCGGTCCGCGCGAGCGGCTCGATCGGGCTGATCGACCACGCCGGACGCCGACGCGTGCCGATCGCGCTCGCGACCGCGGACCTCGGCGAGGCGGTGCGCGGCGCCGAACTGCTGCTGATGCCCTCGCCCGCGCTCGCGCAGGACGACATCGCCGACGCGCTCGCCCCGCACCTCGCCGACGGCATGGTCGCGTTCCTGCCGCCGGGCACCTTCGGCACGGTGAGCAGCGCACGGCGCGCGGCCGCCGCGGGCTCCCGGGCCGACGTGCTGTGGGCCGAGACCGGCACCCTGCCCTACCTCGCCCGCAAGCGCGCGCCCGACGAGGTCGCGATCACGATCCGCGCGGTGCGCCTGCCGACCGGCGTGTACCCGGCGCGGCGCGCCGACGAGGCGATCGCCGCGATCCGCCGCGCGTACCCGTCGGTGCAGCCCTGCGGCGACGCGCTGTCGGGCGCGCTGATGAACGCAGGCCCGGTGATCCACCCACCGCTGATCCTGATGAACGCGGCGCCGCTCGAGTTCAACGCGCGCTACGACATCCACCTCGAGGGCACGCAGCCCTCGGTGCGCTCGGTGACCGACGCGCTCGACGCCGAGCGGATCGCGGTCCGCGAGGCATTCGGCTACGACGGGCCGCACTTCCCGCTGCGCGACCACTACACCTCGGACCGCTGGATGTACGGCGACGCGCACCGCAAGCTGACCGACTCGGGCGACTGGCGCGAGCACATCGACCTGCACGCGCACCGCTACATGACCGAGGACACGGTGCTCGGCCTCGCGTTCCTCGCGTCGTGCGCGCGCTTCGCCGGCGTCGAGGCGCCGGTTGCGCACGGGCTGCTCGCGGTCGCCGGCGCGATCCTCGGACGCGACCTGCGCGCCGGACCGCGCACGCTCCAGGCGCTCGGGCTCGCGTCGCTCACGCGCGCCGAGCTTCAGGCACGGCTGCGCGAGGGCACGCTGTGAGCGGCGCAGGCGAGCTACCGCGCGCCCGGATCGCCGCAGCCGGCGCGGGCCGCATGGGGCGCGGCATCGCGATCGCGTTCGCCTGGGGCGGCCACGAGGTCGACCTCGTCGACCTGAAGCCGCGCGACGCGGCCGCCTCGACGCGGCTCGCCGACGAGGCGCGCACGGAGATCGCTTCGAGCCTCGCGACGCTCGCGGAGCTCGGCGCGATGCCCGCCGACGCGACCGACCGGCTGCTCGCGCGGATCCGCTTCGTCGCCGAGCCCGGGGCGTCCGCGGCGCTCGCCGCGGCCGACGTGGTGTTCGAGGCGGTGCCCGAGACGCTCGACGCGAAGCGCGACGCGTTCGCGCGGCTCTCGCGCGACTGCCGGGCCGACGCGATCCTCGCGTCGACCACCTCGACGATCCTGGTCACCGACCTCGTCCCGATGGTCGACGACGCGCGCCGGCTGCTGAACGCGCACTGGCTGAACCCGGCCTACGTGATCCCGCTGGTGGAGCTCAGCACGCACCCCGGCTGCGACCCGGCGGTCGTCGCGCGGCTGCGCGCGCTGCTCGAGGACGTCGGCAAGGTGCCGGTCGTCTGCGGGCCGGCGCCGGGCTACATCGTGCCGCGGCTGCAGGCGCTGATGATGAACGAGGCGGCGCGGATGGTCGACGAGGGCGTCGCGACCGCCGAGGAGATCGACCGCGCGACGCGCTACGGGCTCGGCCTGCGCTTCGCCGCCATCGGCGTCGTCGAATTCATCGACTTCGGCGGCAACGACATCCTCTACCACGCGAGCCGCTACCTCGCCGCGACGCTGAGCCCCGAGCGCTACACCGCCCCGGCGGTCGTCGACCGGATGATGCGCGAGGGCCGCAACGGCCTGCGCGACGGCCGGGGCTTCCACGACTACCGCGACGTCGACGTGGCGGCGTACCGCAAGGACGTGCTTTCGCGTACGCTCGCGATGCTCCGCCACGCCGGGCTGCAGCGCCCGCCGCGATGAGCCGCACCGACCACAGATCCCCGATCCCCATCCGACCGAGGAGTCCTCGCATGACCCGCACGTCCCGTCCGTTCCTCGCCCTCGCCGCGCGCGCCGCGCTCGGCCTCGCGCTGCTGGTGCCCGGCGCCGCCGCCATCGCGCAGGAGATCACGCTGCGCGCGGTCAGCGGCTTCAACGAGGGCACCTACTTCAACCGGATGTTCGATCGCTGGGTGCAGAAGGTGAACGCCGAGGGCAAGGGCCTGGTGCAGATCAACTTCATCGGCGGCCCGAAGGCGATCCCGACCTTCGAGCAGGGCAACGCGCTGCGCACCGGCGTCGTCGACCTCGCGAACACCACCACCTCGTTCACCGCCAGCGTGATCCCCGAGGGGCTGTCGCTGAACTACACCGACTTCACGATGGCCGAGCTGCGCAAGAACGGCACGATGGAGTACCTGAACACGCTGTTCCTCGACAAGGGCCTGTACTACTACGCGCGCACCGGCGAGGGCATCCAGTACTACATCTACAGCTCCAAGCGCATCGACAAGGCCGACCTGTCGGGCTTCAAGCTGCGGATCGCGCCGATCTACCGCGACTTCTTCGCCAAGCAGGGCGCGAGCGTCGTGCAGATGGCACCGGGCGAGGTCTACACCGGCCTCGAGCGCGGCGTCGTCGACGGCTACGGCTGGCCGCTGATCGGCATCTTCGACCTCGGCTGGCACGAGAAGACCAAATTCCGCCTGGAGCCCGGCTTCTACGCGATCGAGCTCGGCATCCAGTTCAGCGCCGCGACCTGGCGCAAGCTCAACCCGCAGCAGCGCGCGTTCCTCGAGAAGCAGGCCGAGTGGCTCGAGGCCCAGCTCGCGCAGCAGGCGCGCGAGGACTCGGTCGCCGAGATCAAGCGCCAGCAGGACGCGGGCATCCAGGTCGTCAAGCTCCCCGACGCCGACGCGAAGGTGTTCCTGAAGAACGCCTACGACGCGGCCTGGGACGGCATCGTGAAGGCGAGCCCGACGCACGGCGCGAAGCTGCGCGGGCTGATGGCGCCCAAGTGAGCGCCGCGGGCGCGCGCGCGCCGCGCCACGCGCCGCCCCCCGTCAA
>JBILTM010000238.1:0-7111 GCA_044371545.1 Burkholderiaceae bacterium | reverse complement strand
TCAGCGCATCGCGCGGCCGCCGTTCACCTCGATCGTCTCGCCGGTCACGTAGCCGGCCGCGTCCGACGCGAGCCACAGCACCGCGTCCGCGACCTCGTCGGCGCGGCCGAATCGTCCCACCGGCACCTCGGCGAGCAGCGCGTCGCGGCGCGCCGCGTCGATCGCATCGAGCTGCGCACCCTCGATCGCCGACGGCGCGACCGCGTTCACCGTGACGCCGTGCGGCGCGAGCTCCATCGCGAAGCCGCGCGTGACCGCCAGGATCCCGGCCTTGGACGCCGCGTAGTGCAGGCCGCTCGCGCGGCTCGGGTGCAGCCCGGCGAACGACGACAGGTTGACGATGCGCCCGCGCCCACGCGCGCGCAGGTGCGCGCCGGCGATCCGGCAGCCGACGAAGGTGCCGCGCAGGTTGACCGCCATCACCGCGTCCCACTCGTCGAGCGGCAGCGTCCAGGGCGAGCCGCCCGCGGTGATCGCCGCGTCGTTGACCATCACGTCGACCGCGCCGAAGCGCGCGACCGCGTCGTCGAACGCGGCCGCGAACGCCTGCTCGTCGCGGACGTCGAGCCGCAGCGCGAGCGTGTGCGTGCCGCGCGGGTCGATCCGCGCCGCGGTGTCGCCGACCGACGGGTCGACGTCGGCGAGCGCGACGCACGCGCCCGCCTCGACGAAGGCCGCGGCGATCGCCTCGCCGAGCCCGCGCGCCGCGCCGGTGACGAACGCGACGCGCCCGTCGAAGGGCCGCGTGCTCACCGGCGCCGCGCAACCACGACGCCCGCCGCCTCGCGGTCCCAGGTCGCGGGCCCGACGCCGCGCTCGCGCAGCACCACCTTGCGCACCTTGCCGTTCTCGGTGCGCGGCAGGTCGTCGACGCGCTCGACGTAGCGCGGCACCGCGAAGTGCGGCATCCGCGTCTCGCAGAAGCGCACCAGCTCGACCGGGTCGAGCGTCGCGCCGGCCTCGGGCACGATCGCGGCCATCACCTCGTCCTCGGCGAGCTCGGAGCGCACCGGGAACACCGCGGCCGCGGCGACCGACGGGTGCGACAGCAGCACCTGCTCGACCTCCCACGACGACACGTTCTCGCCGCGGCGGCGGATCGCGTCCTTCAGCCGATCCACGAAGCGGAAGCGTCCCTCGGCGTCACGCACCACGCGGTCGCCGGTGTGGAACCAGAGGTTGCGCCACGCCTCGACGGTCTTCTCCGGCATGCCCCAGTACCCGGTCGCGAACGCGAAGGGCGCGTCGGCGCGCAGCAGCAGCTCGCCCGCCTCGCCCGGCGGCAGCTCGGCGTCGTCCGCGTCGGCGACGCGTGCCGAGAAACCCGGGCGCAATCGGCCCATCGTGCCCTCGGCGCCCTCGCCCGGCACCGCCGCGATCACGAAGTTGGTCTCGGTCGAGCCGTAGCCCTCGAGCAGCGCGACGCCGGTGCGCTCGAGGAAGCGCGCATGCAGCGACGCGGGGACGCCGGGCGCGAGCGCGATCCGCATCCGGTGCGCGCGCTCGGCCTCGCAGGCGGGACGCGCGAGCAGCATCGGCACCATCGCGCCCAGCAGGTAACCGACCGTCGCGCCGCGCGCGGCCATCGTGTCCCAGAAGCCCGAGGCGGAGAAGCGCGCCTCGACGACCTGCGACGCACCGGTCACCAGGGCCTGGAAGAAGCCGTTCAGCGCGTTGACGTGGAACAGCGGCAGCGTCGTGCACAGCACGTCGTCGCGTGTCACGCCGAGCAGCCGTGCGGTGTGCTCGCCCCAGGCGATCAGCTGCGCGTGCGGGCAGCACACGCCCTTGGACGGGCCGGTCGTGCCCGAGGTGTAGAGGATCGCGACGGTGTCGCCCGGCGACAGCGCCGCGGCCGGCGCGGGCGCGCCGGGACCGGGCATCGCCACGGTGCGCGACGCCCAGCCGGCGGGCGCGCACGCGCCGTCGCCGTCGACGATCCAGACGCGCTCGAGCGCCACCGCCGCCGCCTCGACGCCGGCGAGCTCGGGCAGCAGCGCGGACTCGATCGCGAGCAGGCGCGCACCGGAGTTCGCGAGGTAGTACTGCAGCTGCGGCCCACGGCACGCGACGTTGACCGGCACCGCGATCGCACCGAGCCACGCGCACCCGAGCACCACGCGCATGAATTCAGGCCGGTTCGAGCTGAAGAGCGCGACGCGCTCGCCGCGCGCGACGCCCGCGGCCGCGAGCGCCGACGCATGCCCCGCGGCGATCGACGCCGCCTCGCCGACGGTCCACGACTCGCCGCCGCACGTGAACAGCACGCGGTCCGGATCGACTGCGGCGCGCGCAGCGAGCAGCCCCGGCACGGTGCGTGGATGCGGTGGCATGGCGGATGCTCCGGTATCGTTCGCGCTCGCGGCACCCGGTGCGGGCCCGGGTCCGATTGCTTGACGCTTGAAATATTCAACCATAAAGTTCCCGCAGCCGGGAGGGCACGCATGAAGACCATCGACACGTTCCGCCGCAGCACCGTACGCGCCGCATTCGCCGCGACGCTCGCCGCCGGCCTCGCCGCACCCGCGCCGGTGCTCGCGCAGGAGATCACGCTGCGCGCGGTGAGCGGCTTCCAGGAAGGCACCTACTTCTCGCGCAACTTCGAGCGCTTCGTTCAGCGCGTGAACGCCGAGGGCAAGGGGCTGGTGCAGATCAACTACCTCGGCGGCCCGAAGGCGATCCCGACCTTCGAGCAGGGCAACGCGCTGCGCACCGGCGTCATCGACCTCGCGAACACCACCGCCGCGTACACCGCGAGCCTGGTGCCCGAGGGGCTCGCGCTGAACTACACGGACAAGAAGATGGCCGAGCTGCGCAAGGACGGCACGCTCGAGTACCTGAACACGCTGTACCTCGAGAAGGGCCTGTACTACTTCGCGAAGACCGGCGAGGGCATCCAGTACCACATCTTCTCGAACAAGCCGATCGAGAAGGCCGACCTCACCGGCCTGAAGATCCGCATCGCGCCGATCTTCCGCGACTTCTTCTCGAAGCTCGGCGCGAGCGTCGTGCAGATGCCGCCGGGCGAGGTCTACACCGCGCTCGAGCGCGGCGTCGTCGACGGCTACGGCTGGCCGCTGCTCGGCATCTTCGACAACGGCTGGCACGAGCGGACCAAATTCCGGATCGACCCGGGCTTCTACTCGCTCGAGCTCGGCATCGTCTTCAGCGCCGCGACCTGGAGGAAGCTCACGCCCGCGCAGCGCACGTTCCTCGAGAAGCAGGGCGCCGCGCTCGAGGCCGAGCTGAACGACATCTCCGCGAAGGACGCGGCCGCCGACACGAAGCGCCAGCAGGAGGCGGGCATCCAGGTGATCCGGCTCGATCCGGTCCAGTCGAAGGCCTACCTGGCCGCGGCCTATGGCGCCGCGTGGGACGGCCTCGTGAAGACCAGCCCGACGCACGGCGCGAAGCTGCGCCAGACGATGGAGCCGAAGTGACGGCCGGGGCGCCCACGCCCGGAATCGTCGCGTGAAGGCCTGGGCGCGGCTGATGCAGGCCTGCGGCGGCGGTGCCGCCGCGATCCTCGGCGCGGTGGTGCTGGCGGTCTGCTGGGACGTCTTCGCGCGCAACCTCGGCGCGAAGAGCCTGCCCTGGATCGTCGAGGTCACCGAGTACGCGCTGCCGCTCGCGACCTTCCTCGCCGCGCCCTGGCTGATGTTCCGCTACGAGCACGTGCGGCTCGACCTGCTGTCGGCCACGCTGTCGCCCGCGAACATGGCGCGCATCGAGCGCATCGCCGCCGCGGTCTGCCTGCTCGTGAGCCTGGTGATCGTCTGGTACTCGTTCGCGGTGATCCTCGACACCCGCAAGGTCGGCTCGCTGGTCATCAAGAGCCTGGTGTTCCCCGAGTGGTGGCTCTTCGTCCCGGTGCCGATCTGCTTCCTGCTGCTCGCCGGCGAGTGCGCGCGACGCCTGGTGTTCCCGCCGCCGCCGACGCCGGCCGCGGTCGACGGCGGCATCGCGCTGCCGGGCGAGGATGGGAGCGCGGCACGATGATGCCGTGGTGGGAGACGCTCGCGCTGCTGTTCGGCATCCTCACGGTGCTGCTGCTGGTCGGCCTGCCGGCCGGCTTCGCGTTCCTGGCGATCAATCTCGTCGGCGCGCTGATCTACCTCGGCGGCGAGGCCGGCCTGATGCAGGTGGTGCGCAACGGCGTCGCGTCGATCACCAACTTCTCGCTGACGCCGATCCCGTTCTTCGTGCTGATGGGCGAGGTGCTGTTCCACACCGGCGTCGCGATGAAGGCGATCGACGCGTTCGACAACCTGATCTGGCGCATGCCCGGCCGGCTCGCGGTGATCGCGGTCGTCGCGGGCACGGTGTTCTCCGCGATCTCCGGCTCGACCGTCGCGACCACCGCGCTCCTCGGCGGCCTGCTGCTGCCGCAGATGCTCAAGCGCGGCTACCAGCCGCGCATGGCGATGGGCCCGATCATGGCGATCGGCGGCGTCGACATGCTGGTGCCGCCGTCGGCGCTGACGGTGCTGCTCGGCAGCCTCGCCGGCATCTCGATCTCAGGGCTGCTGGTCGCCGGCGTCGTGCCCGGCATCCTGCTCGCGATGATCTTCGTCGGCTGGATCGTCGTGCGCTGCGTGCTCGATCCCACGCTCGCGCCGACCTTCGAGCACGAGCGCGTCACCGGCTGGGCGCGCTGGCGGCCGCTGGTGGTCTACGTGACCCCGCTGGTGTTCATCTTCGTCGTCGTGATCCTGTCGATGACCGCCGGCTGGGCGACGCCGACCGAGTCGGCCGCGGTCGGGGCGGCGGCGACGATCGCGGTCGCCGTCCTCTACCGCGCGATGACCGTGCGTGCGCTGGTGCGCTCGCTGACCGGCACCGCGGCGATCTCGGGCGTGATCCTGTTCATCATCATCGGCGCGACGACGTTCTCGCAGATCCTGTCGTTCTCCGGCGCGACCAACGGGCTGGTCGGGCTGGTGCAGGGCGCGTCGCTGTCGCCGTGGGTCGTGCTGATCGGGATGATGGCGATCCTGCTGGTGCTGGGCTGCTTCGTCGACCAGGTCAGCATGATGCTGATCACGCTGCCGTTCTTCATGCCGCTGGTGCAGCACTACGGCTGGGACCCGCTGTGGTTCGGCGTGATGTTCCTGATCTGCATGCAGCTCGGGCTGCTGACGCCGCCGTTCGGCATGCTGCTCTTCACGATGCGCAGCGTCGCGCCGAAGGAGATCCCGACCTCCGAGATCTTCGCGGCGGTGATGCCCTACGTGCTGTTCGGCCTGCTGATGCTGGTGCTGGTGATGCTGTTCCCGCCGCTGGCGACCTGGCTGCCGTCGGTGCTGCTGGGCAAGTAGGCGCTCAGCGCGACGCGCGTCGCCCGACCGCGCCCGCGCCCGCCGCGGCCTTCGCGCGCTCGAACTCCCGGCCCCACGACGGATGCCCCGCCTCGGCCGGCGTCAGCGCGAACGACGGGTCGAGCGCGAGCAGCGCGTCGAAGCTGCGGCGGCACGCGGCCTGCCGGCCGGTCACGCACTGGCCGAAGGCCTGGTACTTCAGCGACTGCGCGCGGACCTCGACGCCGTCGGCGGCGATCTCGGGCGACTCCTGCAGCAGACGCACCGCCTCGGCGAACTTGCCCTGCTCGAAGAGCGCGATGCCGCGATCGAGCCAGCGCCGGCCTTCCGACGGCTCGGGCGGGCGGGGCGCGGTCGCGGCCGTCGCGGCAGGCACGGCGCCGCCGGGTGCGACGGCGCCCCCGCCCCCGCCCCCGGGCGCGGTCGCGCAGCCGGCCACCAGCAGGCCCGCGGCGATCGCGGCGAGCGCCCTCACCGTCCGCCCTCCCGCGCGCCGAACCGATGCGCGAACTCGACCGTCTGGCCCGCCTTCGCGTCGATGCGGCGCACCACCGGCTCCGACGCCGGGTTGCGCAATTCGACGACGCGCTCGCCGGGGGCGAGCGTCAGCGAGGTCATCGGCGGCGTCACGCCGCGCCGGGTGCCGTCGACCCAGACCTCGGCCCAGGGCGCGACCGCGAGCCGCAGCGTCGCGTTGCGCGGCATCGGCACGGCGCGCGTGGACGGCTCGGCGGGCACGATCGTGCCGGTGGCGGCGTCGATCGTCGCGTCGCGCAGCCAGGCGTCCACGCGGATCGAGTCGCCCGAGCGCTGGCCGCCGTCGTGGCCGCCGACCGACACGTCGACGATCGCGCCGCGCGGCGAGGCGCCGAGCCACACGACGACCGACGCGACGAAGAGCGCGGCGGTCGCGAACGCGAGGAACACCGGGCGCTGCGCGAGCGGCGCGCGCCCGCGCGGTGCGGGCGCCGCGGCTGCGGCGGCGGCCGTGGCGGCCGCGACCAGCTCGGGCGCGACGTGCCTCGCGCCCGGTGGCTCGTCCGGCAGGCCCAGCCGCGCACGGAATGCCTGCGCGGACACCGGCCGATCCTCGGGGCGCAGCGCCATCGCCGCGTCGACCGCCGCGAGGAATGCCGGCGGATACCCGGGCGCACCACGCGCGGCGAGCGGCTCGCGGGTGTCGCGCATCACGCGCAGCGGCGAGGCCGCCGGCGCCTCGCCGGAGATCGCGTGGTGCATCACCGCGCCGAGCGCGTAGACGTCCGACCACGGCCCGATCGGACAGTCCGGGTCGTCGCCGTACTGCTCGATCGGCGCATAGCCGGCCTTCAGCATCACCGTCGTCGCGCGGACGCGGTCGCCGATCGTGCGGCGCGCGGCGCCCAGGTCCAGCAGCACCGCGCCCGCGTCGGGACGCACGATGACGTTGTCCGGCGCGACGTCGCGGTGCACGCAGCCGGCCGCGTGGATCGTCCCGAGCGCGCCGAGCAGCGGCCCGACGATCGCGCGCAGCAGGTCGGCGTCGACGCCGTCCGGATGGTCGGCGATCACGCGCTCGAGCGTCGGCCCCTCGTAGAGCGGCATCGCCATGTACGCGGTGCCGTTCTCCTCCCAGCAGCCGATCACCTCGACCAGGCCCGGGTGGCGGATCCGCTCGAGCAGCCGTGCCTCGTCGAGGAAGCCCCGCAGCCCGGCCGCGTAGGTCTCGGCGTGCACCGGATGCGCGGGCTCGAGCCGGCCGTCGGGGCCGCGCGTGGCGAGCTGCGCGGGCAGGAACTCCTTGACCGCGATCG
>JBILTM010000109.1:0-16982 GCA_044371545.1 Burkholderiaceae bacterium | reverse complement strand
CCGCTCGCGGCCGAGCCCGGGCCGGTGTCCGCCGAGGCGGTGCTGCGCCACCGCGCGATCGCGCTCGCCGACACCTCGCGGACCACGCCGTCGCGCAGCGCGGGCCTGCTGTCGGGCCAGGAGACGCTGACCGTCGCGACGCTCGAGCAGAAGGTCGCGCTGCAGGTCGCGGGGCTCGGGGTCGGCTGGCTGCCCGAACCGTTCGCGCGGCCGCACCTCGCCTGCGGGCGGCTGGTCGCGCTGCGTCCGGCCGAACCGCGCGACGCCGCGATGCTGCAGTACGGCTGGCGGCGCGCCGACCCGGGCAACGCGCTGAAGTGGTGGCTCGGCCGGCTCGACCTGCCTCGAGTCCGGGAGCGGCTGCTCGACGGGCCCGAGACCGCGCCGCTGCCCGAGGCGCTGCCGGCGCCGGCCGGTGCGGCACGTGCGGCCCAGCCGCGCCGGGCCGCGAAGGGCCGCACGACGTGAGCGCGCCCTACGTCGGGCGCTTCGCGCCCTCGCCGACCGGCCCGCTGCATGCCGGCTCGGTCGTCGCCGCGCTCGGGTCGTGGCTCGACGCACGCGCGCACCGCGGCCGCTGGCTGCTGCGCATCGAGGACCTCGACCCGCCTCGCGAGCAGCCGGGCGCGGCCGCGTCGATCGTCGACACGCTCGGTCGGCTCGGTCTGCACTGGGACGGCGAGATCGTCGTCCAGTCGACGCGCGGAGCGGCCCATGCCGAAGCCCTCGGCGCACTCGTCGCGCGCGGCCTCGCCTACCCCTGCGGCTGCACGCGCCGCGAGATCGCCGACTCGGTGCTGCACGCGGGCGGGACACTCGCGCGCCACGGCGAGCTGCGCTACCCGGGCACCTGCCGCGACGGCCTCGCACACGGGCGCACCGCGCGCGCGTGGCGGCTGCGCGTGCCCGACGGCGTCGTGCGCTTCGAGGACCGGCGGCTCGGCCCGCAGGAACAGGACGTCGCCGCGGAGATCGGCGACTTCGTGCTGAAGCGCGCCGACGGCCTCTGGGCCTACCAGCTCGCGGTGGTCGTCGACGACGCGGCGCAGGGCGTCACCGACGTCGTGCGCGGCACCGACCTGCTCGGCTCGACCGGGCGCCAGATCGTGCTCGCGCGGGTGCTCGGGCTGTCCTCGCCGTGCTGGCTCCACGTGCCGGTCGTCGCGGGTCCGGACGGCGACAAGCTGTCGAAGCAGAACGGCGCGACCGCGGTCGACGCGTCGCGTCCGCTCGAGGTGCTCGGTGCGGCGATGCGCCACCTCGGGCTGGAGCCACCGGCCGACGCGCCGCTCGACGCGTGGCTCGCGGAGGCGACGGCGCGCTGGGCGGCGCGCCGCCTCAGGGCTTCCTGACCCCGCCCAGCAACGCCGCGACCGGCCGCGCGGAACGCCTCGGCACGGGCCGCTGCGGCTCCACCGGCGGCGTGCCGCCCGCGCCCTGCGCAGCCGGCTGCTGCGGCTCCACCGGCGGCTCGTACGGCCGCGAGAAGAACGGGTCGTCGGAGACGCGCGGCGCCGACGGCACCGACGGACGCGCACGCGCTCCGCGATCGTCGTCGCGCTCGCGCGGCCGGCGCGGCCGCTCGGCGCGCTCCTCGCCCTCACCCCGTTCCGAACGCTCGCTGCGCACGGGACGCTCACCGCGCTCGGGACGCTCACCGCGCTCGGGCCGCGCATCGCGCCGGTGGCCCGGGGGCGCCGCGTCGACCGAGAAGTCCTGGACCTCGAACTTGCGCTTGGTCAGCTTCTCGATGTCGGCGAGCAGGCGGTCGTCGTTGCTGCCGCTCATCAGCGACAGCGCCATGCCCGAGGCGCCCGCCCGGCCGGTGCGGCCGATCCGGTGCACGTAGTCCTCGGGCGAGTACGGCAGGTCGTAGTTGATCACCGCGGGCAACTCGGCGATGTCGAGGCCGCGCGCGGCGACGTCGGTCGCCACCAGCACGACGATCTTGCCGGCCTTGAAGTCGTCGAGCGTCTTCAGCCGCTCCTGCTGCGACTTGTCGCCGTGGATCGCGGCGGCGTTCAGGCCGTCCTTCTCGAGCAGGCGCGCGAGGCGCCCGGCGCCGATCTTGGTGTTCGAGAACACGATGACCTGCGACAGCGCGTTGTCGCGCACCAGCTTCGCGACCGCGGCGCGCTTGTGCTCGGGCGTGGGCACGCGGTAGACGGTCTGCGTGATGTTCTCGGCGAGCGCGTTGCGGCGCGCGACCTCGATCAGCTGCGGCGACTTGAGGAAGCTCTCGGCGAGCTTGCGGATCTCGCCCGAGAAGGTCGCCGAGAACATCAGGTTCTGGCGGTCCTTGTTGAGCAGGTTGATGATCCGCTGGATGTCCGGCAGGAAGCCCATGTCGAGCATCCGGTCGGCCTCGTCGAGCACGAGGATCTGCACCTGCTTGCGGTTGGTCGTGCGCGGCTCGACGTGGTCGCGCAGCCGGCCGGGCGTGGCCACCAGCAGCTCGCAGCCCTGGCGCAGCGCCAGGGTCTGCGGCTTCATGTCGACGCCGCCGAACACCACCGCGCATCGCAGGGGCGTGTGCTTCGCGTAGGCGGCGACGTTGTTGTAGATCTGGTCGGCGAGCTCGCGGGTGGGCGCCAGCATCAGTGCGCGCACCGGGTGGCGCGCCGGCGACATGCTCGAGCTCGCCAGCGGCAGCAGCCGGTGGATGATCGGCAGCGCGAAGCCGGCGGTCTTGCCGGTGCCGGTCTGCGCGGCGCCCATCACGTCCTTGCCGGACATCACGACCGGGATCGCCTGCGCCTGGATCGGCGTGGGCTCGCGATAGCCGAGCTCGGCGACGGCGCGGCGGATCGGCTCGGCCAGGCCGAAGTCGTCGAAGGTGATCGGGGGGGTGGTCGGGGGCGAATCGCTCATCGGGGGGGCGCCCGGCCGGCGTGGCCGGAAAAACGCCGAAAAGCCTCGATTTTACGCGCTTTGGCCGCCGCATGCCCGTCGGGGTGGTTCCACCGGGGTTTCCGGGGGTCGTCGGGCCCAGGACGGGCGGTCTACAGGAATCGGTCGAGGAGCTTGCGGCTCGGCCGGTCGAGCGTCCCGATGTCGCGGACCAGGAACTGGATGCCGTGGCGGTCGGCGATCAGCAGCGAGGTGCGCCCGAGCCGACGGATGTCCTCCTCGCCCTTGAGCACCAGGTCCGTCGGGCCGCGGTCGGTCTCGACGGTCCAGGTGCTCGGGGTGGCGAAGCTCGAGACCGCGCGGATCGCGCGGATCTCGGGGACGAACTCGCGGCTCGCGAGGTCCTCCTCGACGAGCGCGCGCCGCGCGGCGTCGAGCGCCCCGAGCCGCTCGATCCAGGCGAGCTCGTGGCCGTCGGCGCTCACCAGCGACAGCCCCTCGTCGGGTGCGCCGATCGGGAACGCACGCACCGGCACGACGCCGACGTGCTCGACGCCGGCCGCATCGCGCAGCACCAGCCGGCCGAACGGGTCGCGCGACAGCGAGAACTCAGCCATCGGCGTCCTCGTCGTCGCGCCAGACCTTGTGGCGCTGGCCATCGTCCTTCTCGTCGCCCTGGCGCACCTGCGCCTGGTAGAGCCGGAAGTACGCGCCCTCGCGCTCCATCAGCGTCGCGTGGTCGCCGACCTCGACCACCTGCCCGCGGTCGAGCACCACCAGCCGGTTCGCCTTGCGCAGCGTCGAGAGCCGGTGCGCGATCGCGATCGTGGTGCGGCCCTGCACGAGGTTGTCGAGCGCCTTCTGGATCTCCTTCTCGGTCTCGGTGTCGACCGCCGAGGTCGCCTCGTCCAGGATCAGGATCCGCGGGTCGATCAGCAGCGCGCGGGCGATCGAGATCCGCTGGCGCTCGCCGCCCGACAGCGCCTGCCCGCGCTCGCCCACCAGCGAGTCGTAGCCGTGCGGCAGCCGCAGGATGAAGTCGTGCGCGTGCGCCGCGCGCGCGGCCGCGACGATCTCGGCGCGGGTCGCGTCGGGCTTGCCGTAGGCGATGTTCTCGGCGATGGTGCCGAAGAAGAGGAACGGCTCCTGCAGCACGAGGCCGATGTGGCGGCGGAACTGCGCGACCGGCACGTCGCGCACGTCGATGCCGTCGATCCGGATCGTGCCGTCGGTGACGTCGTAGAAGCGGCAGATCAGGTTCACCAGCGTGCTCTTGCCCGAGCCGCTGTGGCCGACGAGGCCGATCATCTCGCCCGGCGCGATGTCGAGGTCGATGCCGCGGATGATCGCGCGGTTGCCGTAGCGGAACGCCGCGCCCTCGAGCTGGATCCGGCCCTCGACCTTCGGCAGCGCGACCGGCTTGCCCGGTTCCGGCACGCTCGAGACCGCATCGAGGATGTCGAAGATCCGCTTGGCGCCGGCGGCCGCCTTCTGCGTGAACGACACGATGCGGCTCATCGAGTCGAGCCGCAGGTAGAAGCGGCCGATGTACGCGAGGAACGCGGTCAGCACGCCGACGGTGATGTGGTCGCTCGCGATCTGCCAGACACCGAACGCCCAGACGATCAGCAGGCCGATCTCGGTCAGCAGCGTCACCGTCGGCGAGAACAGCGACCAGACCTTGTTGACGCGGTCGTTGATCTGCAGGTTGTGGCGGTTCGCGTCGCGGAAGCGCTCGGCCTCGCGCTGCTCCTGCGCGAAGGCCTTGACCACGCGGATGCCGGGGATCGTGTCGGCGAGCACCGAGGTCACCTCGGCCCAGACGCGGTCGACCTTCTCGAAGCCGGTGCGCAGCCGGTCGCGCACCAGGTGGATCAGCCACGCGATCAGCGGCAGCGGCACCAGCGTGACCAGCGCGAGCCAGGGGTCGATCGACGTCAGGATCGCCGCGGTCATCGCGATCATCAGCACGTCGGTCGCGAAGTCGAGCAGGTGCAGCGACAGGAACACGTTGATCCGGTCGGTCTCGGCGCCGATCCGCGCCATCAGGTCGCCGGTGCGCTTGCCGCCGAAGTACTGCATCGACATCGACAGCAGGTGCTCGTAGGTCTGCGTGCGCAGGTCGGCGCCCATCCGCTCGCTCACCAGCGCGAGCGTGTAGGTCCGCGCCCAGCCGAACACCCAGGCGACCAGCGCCGCGCCGAGCAGGCCGGCGAGGTACATCCCGACCGTCGAGGGCTCGATCGGCACGCCCTTCTGGTACGGGATCAGGACGTCGTCCATCAGCGGCATCGTCAGGTACGGCGGCACCAGCGTGGCGGCCGTCGAGCCGAGCGTCAGCAGGAAGCCGAGCAGCAGCCGGCCCTTGTACGGCCGCGCGAAGCGCCACAGCCGGAACAGCACCCAGGTCGAGGGCGCCGCCTCCTCGGTGGCCGGCGCGCACGCCGGGCACTCGTCGCCGGCGTGCGGCAGCACTGCCTGGCAGCGCGGGCAGCGCGGCGGGGCTTCGGGCGCGGCCTCGCCGTCGGCCCGCGCGAGCAGCGCGAGCTCGAGCGACTCGATCAGCCGCTGCGCGGCCGCGTCGCGACCGAGCGTGAAGCACCAGTGGTCGAGGCGCCGCCGGCCATCGACCAGCTCGAGCGTGCCGACGCCCGCGTGGTCGCGCTTGCGCAGCCGCAGGTCCTCGCGCAGCGGCCAGTCGCGCCACGCGGCCTCGCCGGGCGCGCGCGCCGCGACCCGCCGGTCGGTGACGACCAGCAGGCCCTCGCCGAAGCGCAACCGTCCGTCGAGATCGACCTCCAGGGTCGCCAGCACCCGCTCGCCGTCGCCGAGCCGCTCGCGCAACGCGTCGCGCCATGCCGCCGGCACCGCGCTGTCGAGCGCGGCCGGAGGCTGGGTGGGTTCGTTCATCTGCATGAGGTCAGCCGGTCCGTCGGGACACCGTGCCCGCGCACGGCGGGTTCGGCCCGGGGACCCGGTCCGGCGCCCCCCTGGAACGGCGCCGCGGCGCGAAGGGTACCGCATCCGCGGCGACCCCTCCTGCGGCATTGCGGCAAACCGACCCGTCGGCCGCCACGGTCAACCGGAACGCCGCCGGGCCGTTCACCGACGTGAGGATCCTCGAACGACCGGCACCTGCCGGCACGGGACGCCCGCCCCGCCGACCCGCCCGCGCCGCCCAGGCGCCCCACCCCGCCCTCACATCCATGAACGCTCCCGGTGACATCCGGATCCTCGAGATCCGAACGCTGCGCGGCCCGAACCGGTGGACCTACCCCCAGGTGATCGAGGCGCTGGTCGACATCGGCGCCCTCGAGGACTACCCGTCGAACACCCTGCCGGGGTTCGTCGACCGGCTGGTCGCCTGGGTGCCGAACCTGATCGAGCACCGCTGCAGCTACGGCGAGCGGGGCGGCTTCGTGCGGCGGCTGCAGGAAGGCACCTGGCCCTGCCACATCATGGAGCATGTGACGCTCGAGCTGCAGAACATGGCCGGCATGCCCGGCGGGTTCGGCAAGGCGCGCGAGACCGAGGCGCGCGGCGTCTACAAGGTGATCGTCAGCGCCTACGAGGAGGAGATCGCGAAGGCGGCGCTGCGCGAGGCGCGCGAGCTGCTGCTGGCCGCGATCGAGGACCGCCCGTACGACATGGCCGCGACGATGAAGCGGCTGCGCCGGATGGTCGACCGCCGCTGGCTGGGCCCGAGCACCGCGTGCATCGTGCAGGCGGCCGAGGAGCGCCGGATCCCGATCACCCGCCTCAACGAGGGCAACCTGGTGCAGCTCGGGCACGGCGCCGCCCAGCGCCGGATCTGGACCGCCGAGACCGACCGCACCAGCGCGATCGCCGAGGGCATCTCCAAGGACAAGGACCTGACCAAGCAGCTGTGCGCGTCGGTCGGCGTGCCGGTGCCCGAGGGCGAGCTGGTGCGCGCGCCCTCGCACGCGCGCGAGGTCGCCGAGTCGCTCGGCTACCCGGTGGTCGTCAAGCCCTACGACGGCAACCACGGGCGCGGCGTGTGCACGAACCTGATGACCGGCGAGGAGGTCGAGGCCGCCTACGCCACCGCGCTCGAGGAAGGCTCCGGCGTCATCGTCGAGCGCTTCATCCCGGGCTACGAGCACCGCCTGCTGGTCGTCGCCGGCCGCATGGTCGCGGCCGCGCGCGGCGACCTCGCGTTCGTCGTCGGCGACGGCCGCCAGACGATCCAGCAGCTGATCGACTCGCAGCTGAACTCGAGCCCGCTGCGCGGCGCGGCCGAGGACTCGCCGCTGAATCCGGTGCGCATCGACACCGCCGCGCGCCTCGAGCTCGCCCGCCAGGGCCTGTCCGGCGAGTCGGTGCTGCCCGAGGGCCAGCGCGTGCTGATCCAGCGCAACGGCAACGTCGCGATCGACTGCACCGACGAGGTCCACCCCTCGACCGCGCGCCTGGTCGCGCTCGCGGCGCGCGTCGTCGGCCTCGACATCGCCGGCATCGACCTGGTCTGCGAGGACGTCTCGCGGCCGCTCGACGAGCAGGGCGGCGCGGTCGTCGAGGTGAACGCGGGCCCCGGCCTGCTGATGCACCTGAAGCCCGTCGAGGGCTCGCCCCGCCCGGTCGGCGCGGCGATCGTCGACCACCTGTTCCCGCCGGGCGATGCCGGCCGGATCCCGGTCGTCGGCGTCGCGGGCTTCCGCGGCACGACCGAGGTCGCCCGCCTGGTCGCGCACCTGATGGGCGCGACCGGCAAGCGCCTGGGCGTGGCCTCGACCGACGGCCTGACCGTCGCCGGCCGCGTCGTCCGCGCGGGCGACAGCACCGGCTGGAACGTCGCGCGCGGGGTGCTGATGAACCGCACCGTCGAGGCCGCGGTGTTCGAGAACCCGCCGCGGGTGATGGCCGAGGAAGGGCTCGCGTACGACCGCTGCCTGGTCGGCGTCGTGACCTCGATGGACTCCGAGGCGAGCTTCCCCGAACTGCGTATCGAGGCCGGCGACCCGGTCTGGGGCGTGCTGCGCACGCAGGTCGACGTCGTGCTGTCCGAGGGCACCGCGGTGCTGAACGGCGACGATGCGCGGGTCGCCGACATGGCACGCCTGTGCGACGGCCACGTGATCCTGTACGCCCGCGACGGCGCGTCGCCGGCGATCGTCGCGCACCGCGGCACCGGCCGGCGCGCGACCTTCGCGCGCGGGCGCGACCTGGTGCTCGCCGACAGCCGCGAGGAGCTGGTGCTCGCCGGCCTGATCGCCGGTCGCGACCCCGACGCGGTGCTGCCGGCCGCGGCCGCGGCGTGGGCACTGGGCTACGCGCCCGACGCGATCCGCGCCGGCATCGAGTCCTTCCCCGCCGCCGATGCGGCGCGCGCCGCCCGCGCGGTGCAGGCTGCCCTGAACTGAACCGACCATGGACATCTCCCGAGTGCGCGCGCTGCGCGGACCGAACGTGTGGAGCCGGCACACCGCGATCGAGGCGGTGGTGCGGTTCGACGAGACCGAGCGATCGATCGACCGCATCGACGGCTTCGAGGCGCGGCTGCGTGCCGCGCTGCCCGCGCTCGCGCCGCTGCGCGACGACGCCGGTGCCACGCTCGGCCTGCCGGCGGTGCTCGCGCGCGTCGCACTGACGCTGCAGGCCGAGGCCGGCTGCCCGGTGCGCTTCGTGCGCGAGGCCCCGACCCGCGAGGCGCGCGTCACGCGGATCGTCTTCGAGTACACCCAGGAGGCGGTCGGCCGGCTCGCGTTCGAGTGCGCCACCGCGCTCGTCGATGCGGCACGCGCCGGCACGCCGTACGACGTCGCCGCGGCGGTCGCGAAGCTCCACGAGCTCGACGAGGACGTTCGGCTCGGGCCCAGCACCGGCTCGATCGTGCAGGCGGCGGTCGCACGCGGCATCCCGTTCCGGCGCCTGACCGACGGCAGCCTGGTGCAGTTCGGCTGGGGCGTGCACCAGCGCCGGATCCAGGCGGCCGAAGTCGACGCGACCAGCGCGATCGCCGAGTCGATCGCGCAGGACAAGGAGCTCACCAAGCAGCTGCTCGAGTCGATCGGCGTGCCGGTGCCCGGCGGCGGCTCGGTCGACGAGATCGAGGACGCGTGGGCGATCATGCAGTCGCTCGGCGCACCCGCGGTCGTCAAGCCGCGCGACGGCAGCCAGGGGCGCGGCGTCACCGTCAACGTCGAGACGCGCGAGCAGCTCGAGGCCGCGTGGGCCGCGGCCTGCGACATCAGCTCGGACGTCATCGTCGAGCGCTACATCCCCGGCGACGACTGGCGGCTGCTGGTGGTCGACGGCAAGCTCGTCGCGGCCGCGCGCCGCGACCCGCCGATGGTGATCGGCGACGGGCGCAGCACGGTCCGCGAACTGGTCGAGCTGGTGAACCGCGACCCGCGCCGCGGCGACGGCCACGCGACCGCGCTGACCCGCATCCGGCTCGACGCGATCGCGCTCGCGCGTCTCGCGTCCCAGGGGCTGGACGCCGACTCGGTGCCCGAGGCCGGCCGCAAGGTCGTGCTGCGCAACAACGCGAACCTGTCGACCGGCGGCTCGGCGACCGACGTCACCGACGAGGTCCACCCCGAGGTCGCCGCACGCGCCGTCGAGGCGGCGCGGATGATCGGGCTGCACATCTGCGGCGTCGACGTCGTCGCGCGCAGCATCGCCGAGCCGCTCGAGACGCAGGGCGGCGGCATCGTGGAGGTCAACGCGGCGCCCGGGCTCAGGATGCACCTCGCGCCCTCGTACGGTCGGCCGCGCCCGCTCGGCGAGGCGATCGTCTCGACGCTCTATCCCGGTGGCCGCGACGGCCGCATCCCGACGGTCTCGGTCACCGGCACCAACGGCAAGACGACGACCGTGCGGCTGATCGCGCACCTGCTCGCGAGCCGCGGCCTGAAGGTCGGCATGACCAACACCGACGGCGTCTACGTCGACGGCGTGCAGACCGACAGCGGCGACTGCAGCGGACCGAAGAGCGCGCGCAACGTGCTGATGCACCCGGACGTCGAGGCCGCGGTGTTCGAGACGGCGCGCGGCGGCATCCTGCGCGAGGGCCTGGGCTTCGATCGCTGCAGGGTCGGTGTCGTCACCAACATCGGGGCGGGCGACCATCTCGGCCTGAACCACATCGAGACGCCCGAGGAGGTCGCCTGGGTCAAGGGCGTCGTCGTCGAGAACGTGTCGCCCGACGGCATGGCGGTGCTGAACGGCGAGGATCCGCTGTGCGCGGCGATGGCCGACCGCTGCCCGGGCTCGGTGACGATGTTCGGCTTCGACGCGTCGCACCCGGTGCTCGAGAGCCACCGCGCGCGCGGCCACCGGATCGTGTTCCGCCGCGGCAACGACATCGTCGCCGCACACCGCGAGCGCGAGTGGCTCATCCCGCTGTCGGGCGTGCCGCTGTCGCACGGCGGCGCGGTGGGCTTCCAGGTCGCCAACACGATGGCTGCGATCGCGGCGGTCTGGGCGCTCGACATGGATTGGGAGTCGATCCGCCGCGGCCTGGCGACCTTCGTCAGCGACTCGGGCACCGTGCCGGGCCGCTTCAACGTGTTCTCGTGGCGCGGCGCGACGATCGTCGCCGACTACGGCCACAACCCGGACGCGATGCACGCACTGGTCCAGGCGGTCTCGACGATGCCGGCGCGCACGCGCTCGGTGGTCATCAGCGGCGCCGGAGACCGGCGCGACGAGGACCTGCGAGCCCAGACCCGGATCCTCGGCACGGCCTTCGACGAGGTGATCCTGTACCAGGACGCCGCGCAGCGCGGCCGCGCCGACGGCGAGGTCGTCGGGCTGCTGCGCGAGGGACTCGAGGGCGCGGCGCGCACGCGGCGCGTCGACGCGATCCACGGCGAGTTCGTCGCGATCGACACCGCGCTCGAGCGGCTCGGCGACGGCGACCTGTGCCTGGTGCTGGTCGACCAGGTGCAGGAGGCGCTCGACCACATCGCGGCGCGGATCGGCGCGCGCTGAGGGGCGGGCCGGCGCCGTGCCGCTGAGGATTGTCCGGCTCGGCACGCCGCGCGTGCCCGGCGAGGGCCTGCGGATCGGCACCGTGCGGCGTCCGCCGCGCGGAGTGCCGAAGGCGCGCTTCGCGACCGACGACTGGTACGACGTCTGGTTCCCCAACCTCGCGCCGAGCGCGCCGCTGGTCGACGCCGCGCGCACCGCGACGACCGACGCGCAGTGGCGCGCGTTCGTGCGCGGCTACCGTGCGGAGATGGCCGAGCCCGGGCCCTCGCGCGACCTCGACCTGCTCGCGGCGCTGTCGCGCACGGCCGCGCTGTCGGTCGGCTGCTACTGCGAGGACGCGGCGCGCTGCCACCGCTCGGTGCTGCGCGAGCTGCTCGCCGCGCGCGGCGCCGAACTCGTCGACTGACGCGGCCTCAGCAGGGGCCGTACTGCAGCCAGCCGAACGGCCGGCCCCGGTCGAGCACCCGCTCGACGCGGCCGCAGTCGATGACCGGCGGCTGCTCGCGCGCGGGCCACAGCACCGGCGACACGGCCGAGGCCTTCAGCTCGGCGCCGGGCGCGGCCGCGCGCGTCGCGACGACCCGGCGTCGCGAGCCGTCGACCACGCAGGCGCGCACCGCGCCGGCCAGGCGGCCCCGTCCCACTGCGACGAGACCAGGCGGAGCAGCGTGCCGCGGAACGTCTCGGCGACGGGTTTCGCGTCGGCGCGCGTCAGCTGCGCGGCGTCGGGCCCGGCGTCGAGCCGCCACTCCGGCTCGCGGCCCGAGCACTGCAGATGGAGCGGCACCATCGGCTGCGCCACGGCCCACGACGCGAGCGTCGCCGCGAGGCCGGCAGTCCATGTCCTGAAGATCATCGTCGCTCCTCGCACCGGGCGGGCGACCGTCCCGACGGGTCGGGTCGCAAGGCTCGCGTCCCCGGGTCAGTCGTCGTCCCGGAGGACCGGGATCTCGCCGCTGCCGCCCGCGGCGAGCGCGTTCCACGCGGCGATGGCGCCTCCGCCCGGGTACAGCTTCGTCTCGATGCGCACCGAGTCCTCGAGCGCCTCGTGCTGGTGAAGTGCGCCGCGCGGATGGAAGTACGTGTCCCCCTCTTCCACCACGAACACGTCGGGGCCGACGCGCATCAGGACCCGTCCCCGCTTCTGGTAGACGATCGCGTCGTGGTCCGGGTGCACATGCGCCGTGTCGCGGGTCCCCTTGCGCCGGAACGACTCGAAGACGATGACGGTGTCGGAGGCGAACAGCACCTTGACCGTGTCGACCCCTTCCCGGCCCTCGGCGTAGTCGGGCACCAGCGTGGCCGGCGTGCGGACCGATCCCGGGACGTGCCATCGGCCGACGTCCTCGGGATGCATGTAGGCGACCGGGCCTCGGGCCTCGATCGGCCTCGATCCGTCGCGGCGTCGGTACGGGGTCGCCTGCCCGAGGCGCCCGGGCGCGGCGGCGTCTGCCGCCGCGAGGACCGCGGGCGCGGTCGACGGCGACACCGGTCGCGAGTCGCCCGTCGGCCCCGGTGCCGACGGCGTGCCGAGCACCGCCGTGTCGAAGTCGACCGCCGGCGGCAGGTGGACGACCATGCCGTCCATCGACGCATCGACGATCACCTGGCAGCCGAGGCGCGAGTGGGGCGTGATGTCGAAGGCCGCGTCGAGCACCTGCTCTTCCCGTTCGCTCCAGAGCGGGAGCGCCGAGTACCACGGTTCGGGAACGACGACGTGGCAGGTCGCGCAGCCCATCCGGCCGCCGCACGCACCCTCGAGCGCGAACGGGAACGTCTTGGACGCCTGCATCAGCGACGCCCCCTCGGCGACATCGACCGTGCTGCGCTGGTTGTCGGCGCGGACGAAGGTGATGCGGGGCATGGCGACCTTCCGGATCGGGATGGAGCCTCGGGCGGCCGCGCTGCGGCGGGCCGGCCGAGGGCACCACGGTATCAGCCCTTCGCGAACCCCGCGAGCCGCTTGCCGATGATCTCGTCGGCCTCGCGCATGATGCGGTCGATCAGTTCCTTGCAGCTCGGCACGTCGTGGATCAGGCCCGCGACCATGCCGCAGCTCCAGGCGCCCGCCTCCATCTCGCCGTCGGTCATCACCTTCGGGTAGATGCCGGCGACCTTGTCGTGGATGTCCTCGATCTTCAGCGCCGCGCCCTTCTCGCGCTCGATCTCGAGGATCTCCTTGACGCCCTGGTTCATCAGCACGCGCTCGGTGTTGCGCAGCGGGCGCATGATCAGCCGCGTGTCGAGCTCGCTCGCCTCGACGATCGCCCGCTTGACGTTCTCGTGGACCGGCGCCTCCCTGGTCGCGATGAAGCGCGTGCCCATGTTGATGCCGTCGGCGCCGAGCGCGAGCGCAGCCACCAGGCTGCGACCGTCGGCCATGCCGCCCGAGGCGACGAACGGGATCTTCAGCTCGTCGGCCGCGCGAGGCAGCAGGATGAAGTTGGGGATGTCGTCCTCGCCCGGGTGGCCGCCGCACTCGAAGCCGTCGACGCTGACCGCGTCGCAGCCGATCGCCTCGGCCTTCAGCGAGTGGCGCACCGAGGTGCACTTGTGGATCACCTTGATGCCCGCGGCCTTCAGGTACGGCATGTACGGCTCGGGGTTGCGGCCGGCCGTCTCGACGACCTTGATCCCGCCCTCGATGATCGCGCGGATGTACTCGGGATACGGCGGCTTGGCGAAGGTCGGCAGGAAGGTCAGGTTCACGCCGAACGGCTTGTCGGTCATCTCCCGGCACTTCGCGATCTCCTTCGCGAGCAGCTCCGGGGTCTTCTGGGTCAGGCCGGTGATGATGCCGAGACCGCCGGCGTTGGAGACCGCCGCGGCCAGCTCCGCGAAGCCCACGTAGTGCATGCCGCCCTGGATGATCGGGTGCTCGATGCCGAGCAGCTCGGTGATGCGTGTCTTCATGGGTGTCTCCTCGTGTGGATGGAAAGGATCAGGTGCGACCGTACCAGCCGCGCACCGCGCGCACGAACCGCGACACGCCCTCGCGGACCGTCGCCTCGTCGAGCGCGCCGTACGACAGCCGCTGCCAGTTCGCCGCCTTGGTGTCGGTGAGGCCGAAGGCGAAGCCGGGGATCGTCGCGACGCGGTGCTCGCGCACCATCGTCCGGTTGAATTCGAGCGCGTCGTCGACGCCCGGCAGCTTCATCAGCACGTAGAACGCGCCTCGCGTCGCGGGGAACTCGACCAGGTCGCCGAGCTCGCGCAGCGCCGCGTGCACGTGGTCGCGCACCGTCGAGAGCCGCTCCAGATGCGGCGCGACCAGCGGGCGCCCGAGCTTCACCGCCTCCGCCGCGACGACCTGCGAGACCACCGGCGCGCAGATGAGGTTGGTGTCCTGCACCTTGTTCATCGCCTCGGCGAGCGCCGACGGATAGACGACGTAGCCGACGCGCCAGCTCGCCATGCCGAAGGTCTTCGAGAACGAGAAGAACGACAGCGTGTGCGCCGCGGCGCCGGGGATCGAGCCGGGCGAGAAGTGCGTCGCGCCGTCGTGCACGAACCACTCGTAGGCCTCGTCGCTGAAGTGCCAGAGCCCGCGCTCGCGGCACAGCGCGTTGACCGCGCGCAGGTCCGCCTCGGCGTAGACCGCGCCGGTCGGGTTGTTCGGCGAGACGGTGACGATCGCGCGCGTGCGCGGGCCGATCGCACGCGCGATCGCCGGCACGTCGAGCTGGAAGTCGGCGGTGGTGTCGACGAACACCGGCACGCAGCCGACCATCCGGATCGCCATCTCCTGGTTGAAGTAGTACGGGCGCGGCAGCACGATCTCGTCGCCCGGGTCGGCGACCGCGATGACGGCGTTGAGGAACGCCATGTTGCTGCCGGCGGTCACCATCACCTCGGTGCCGTCGGCGCCGATGCCGTTGTCGCGCGCGAGCTTGTCGCGCAGCGCGACCACAAGCGCGGGCAGGCCCGAGACCGCCTGGTACTTCTGCAGCACCGGGTCGCCGGTCATCGGCCCGATCGCGGCCAGCGCCTGCGCGGGCGGGCCGTAGTTGACCACGCCCTGGCCGAGCGAGATGGTTCCGGGGTGGTCGCGCACGAACTGCGCGATCGTCGGGATGATCGGCAGGTCGACCTGCTCGATCCGGCGCGAGGGGGACATCGGCATGATCGGCGGATTCTAGCGCCCCGACCGCCGGGCGCTTGCGGCGTGCCATCGCCGCTGTCAAGCTCGCCCCCGTCGCGGCCTGCGCATCCGCCGCCCTTCGAGCCCGCCCCGCCCATGAACGCCCCGCCCCGCCGTGCCGCCCTCGCCTCGCTGCTCGCCGCCCTCCTCGCCGCCTGCACCACCGGCGGCGCCGGCGACGACACCTTCCGCCCGCTGGTCGGCCAGGCCGGCAAGGACGTGATGTGGGTGCCGACGCTCGACGGGCTGGTGATGCCGATGCTCGAGCTCGCCGACGTGCGCGCCGAGGACGTCGTCTACGACCTCGGCTCCGGCGACGGCAAGATCCCGATCTGGGCGGCCCGCAAGTTCGGCGCGCGCGCGGTCGGCATCGAATACGACGGAAAGCTCTCCGCGCTCGCGCAGCGCAACGCCGAGCGAGCGGGCGTCACCGACCGCGTGAAGATGATCCACGGCGACATCTTCAAGGAGGACTTCTCCTCGGCGACGGTGCTGACCCTGTACCTCGGCGAGGCCTTGAACGAGAAGCTGCGCCCGACGATCCTCGCGATGAAGCCGGGCACGCGCGTGGTGTCGAACTCGTTCGGCATGGGCACCTGGGAGCCGGACCGCACGGTGCGCCTGCCCGAGCAGAACCCGCTCTTCCTGTGGATCGTGCCGGCGCGCGTCGGCGGCACCTGGACGGTCGAGGGGCTGCCCGAGGGCGGGGCCGCGACGCTGCGGCTCGAGCAGTCGAACCAGGTGGTGCGCGGCACGCTCGCGGGCGCGGACGGCCGCGCGCTGCCGGTGCGCGGCCGCCTCGACGGCGTGCGGATCGCGCTCGACGTCGGCCCCGAGGGCGCGGTCGCGCGCCGGCTCGCGCTCGAGGCGCGCGACGACGCGATGCGCGGCACGATCGGTGGCGACGCGGCGCGCACGGTTGCGGCGCGGCGCACGGCCCGCTGAGCCGCGAGCGCGGCGCGTGCGGCGTGCCCCGGTCCCGAGGAGACGACGGTGAGTGAATCGAGGGTGTACCTGCGCGTGCGGCGCGTCGCGGCCGAGGTCGCCGCGGGCGCACGCGAGACCAGTGTCGTCGACGTGCACGAGGCGATGGGCATCGAGGGGCGCGGCGCGCTGATGTCGGCGCGGATGCGCCCGCTGACGGAACGCCCGCCGCGGATCGCGGGCCCCGCCGTGACCGCGAGCTGCTGGCCGGGCGACAACCTGATGATGCACCGCGCGCTGGTCCTCGCGCAGCCGGGCGACGTACTGGTCGTCGTCTGCCGCGAGGAGCTGTCGGCCGCGCTGTGGGGCGACATGGCCTCCCGGTACGCGCTGCGCAAGGGGCTCGCCGGCGTGATCGTGCAGGGCTGCGTGCGCGACGTCGACGTCGTGCGCGAGCTGGGTTTCCCGGTGTGGTCGACCCACGTGTGGGCGATGCACCCGGACAAGTCGGGCCATGGCACGGTCAACGCGCCGCTGGTCTGCGACGGTGCGCGCGTCGCACCGGGCGACCTGATCGTGGCGGACGGCGACGGGGTGGTCTGCGTGCCCCGCGACGACGCGGCGCGCGTGGTCGAGGCGGCGCGGGCCCGCACGCGCAAGGAGGAGGAGAAGGCGGCCCAGGTGCTCGCCGGCGCGTCCCTCTGGGAGCTGAGCGGCGCCGCCGCGTCCTACGCGCGCCTCGGCGTGCGCGAGATCGACGCGGCCTGGGACGACCGGCCCGCGGGCTGAGCCACGGCCGGCGCCCGGTCAGTCGACCTTCAGCCCGAGCGTCTTCACCATCGCCGACCAGCGACCGAGTTCGGCCTTCACCAGCCCCGCGAACTCCTGCGCCGTGTTCGGCGCCGCGACGTTCATGCCGAGCGCCGCGAGCCGCTCGCGCACGCCCGGATCGGCCATCGACTTCGCGAGCTCGGCGTTCCAGCGCCCGACGAGCTCGGGCGGCGTGCCCGCGGGCGCCGCCACGCCCTGCCATTCGCGCACGTCCCAGCCGGTGACGCCCGCCTCGGCCATCGTCGGCACGTCGGGCAGCGCGGCGAGCCGCTGCGGGCTG
>JBILTM010000288.1:0-4983 GCA_044371545.1 Burkholderiaceae bacterium | reverse complement strand
CGAGCTGCGCGGCAAGCCGGATGCGCTGCGCCTCGCCGCCCGACAGCGTCGGCGCCGCGCGCGCGAGCGACAGGTAGCCGAGGCCGACGTCCGACAGGAAGCGCAGCCGCGAGCCGATCTCGGCGATCACGTCGCGCGCGATCTCGGCCTCGCGGCCCTCGAAGCCGAGCGCGTCGACCCAGCCGCGCGTCGCGTCGACCGGCATCGCGGTCAGCGCCGCGATCGACTGCCCGCGCAGCCGCACTGCGAGCGCGACCGGATTGAGCCGCTCGCCGCCGCAGGCGGGGCAGGGCGCGTCGCCGTACTCGACGCCGGCGTCGGTCGCCCCCTCCATGCCCGGGGTCAGCTCGTCCTCCTTGATCCGCCCGATCGTCTCGAGGCCCGCACCGAGGCAGGCCTCGCACCAGCCGTGCTTGGAGTTGAACGAGAAGAGGCGCGGGTCGAGCTCCGGGTAGCTGGTGCCGCAGGTGCCGCAGGCGCGCTTGGTCGAGTGGATCGTCGTCGTGAGCGGCGCGGTCGCGCCCTCCACGTCGCCGCCCGCGATCGCCTGCTCCAGCGCGTCCAGGCCGGCGGCGATCATCACCACGCCCTTGCCGTGGTGCAGCGCCTCGCGCAGCGCGTCGCGCAGCTCGGGCTCGCGGTGCGGCGACACGACGAGGTCGGCCACCGGCAGCTCGATGTCGTGCTCGACGTAGCGGTCGATCCGCGGCCACTTGCCCGTAGGCAGGAAGCGCTTGTCCACGCGCAGGTGCGTGTGTCCGCGCGCGGCCGCCCACTTCGCGAGGTCGGTGTAGACCCCCTTGCGTCCGACGACCAGCGGCGCAAGCACGCCGATCCGCGCGCCGCGATGCTCGCGCAGGATCCGCGCGACGATCGCGTCGAACGACTGCGGCTCGATGCGGGTGTCGTCCTTCGGGCAGTGCTGCGTGCCGAGCTTGACGTAGAGCAGCCGCAGGAAGTGGTAGATCTCGGTCAGCGTCGCGACCGTCGACTTGCGGCCGCCGCGCGAGGTGCGCTGCTCGATCGCGACGGTCGGCGGGATGCCGTACACGCCGTCGACGTCCGGCCGCGATGCGGGCTGCACGAACTGGCGGGCGTAGGCGTTCAGCGACTCCAGGTAGCGGCGCTGGCCCTCGCCGAAGATCACGTCGAACGCGAGCGTCGACTTGCCGCTGCCCGAGACGCCGGTGATCACCGTCATCCGGTTGCGCGGCACCTCGACGTCGACGTTCTTCAGGTTGTGCTCGCGTGCGTTGTGCACGAAGATCGCGTCCCGAGCGCGCCGGCGCAGCATCGTCTGCAGCGGCGCACCGGGGTCGTCGTCGGCCGGCTCGGCGGCGCGGTCGGACGCGACCAGCGCGAGCGGCGGCGGCCTCGACGCGAGCGCGGCCGATTCGGCGAGCTGCACGGCGTACTCGCGCAGCGACTGCCCGGTGACGCTCGTCGGATGCGCTGCGATCGCGTCGGGCGGACCGACCGCGACCACCTCGCCGCCGGCGTCGCCGCCGTCGGGCCCGAGGTCGAGGATCCAGTCGGACGCGCGGATCACGTCGAGGTTGTGCTCGATCACCAGCAGCGAGTGGCCGGCCGCGAGCAGCTTGCGCAGCGCGCGCAGCAGCCGCGCGACGTCGTCGAAGTGCAGACCGGTGGTCGGCTCGTCGAACAGGAACAGCGTGCCGCGACGGCCGCGCGCCTTGTCGAGCCCCTTGCTCGCCGCCTCGGCGAGGAAGCCGGCGAGCTTCAGGCGCTGCGCCTCGCCGCCGGACAGCGTCGGCACCGGCTGGCCGAGCCGCAGGTAGTCCAGCCCCACGTCCTCGAGCGGCTGAAGCCGCGTCGAGATCTCCCAGTCGTCGCCGAAGAACGCGAGCGCCTCGTGCACCGTCATCTCGAGCACGTCGGCGACCGAGCGCTCGGCGCCGCGGCCGCGGATCGCGACCTCGAGGATGTCGGGCCGGTAGCGGCGGCCGTCGCAGTCGGGGCAGCGCAGGTAGACGTCGGACAGGAACTGCATCTCGACGTGCTCGAAGCCGTTGCCCCCGCAGGTCGGGCAGCGACCGTCGCCCGAGTTGAAGCTGAACGTGCCGGCGGTGTAGCCGCGCTCCTTCGACGCGTCGGCCGCGGCGAAGCGCTTGCGGATCGCGTCGAACGCGCCGACGTAGCTGACCGGGTTGGAGCGCGTCGTCTTGCCGATCGGCGACTGGTCGACGAACACCACGTCCTCGAGCCAGTCGTCGCCGAGCAGGCGCGAGAACGCGCCGGGTGCCTCGCTCGGCTTGCCCTTGGCCTTCAGCAGCGCCGGCAGCAGCACGTCCTGCATCAGCGTCGACTTGCCGCTGCCGGACACGCCGGTGAGGCACACCAGGCGCCCCAGCGGGATCTCGGCCGACACGTCCTTCAGGTTGTGCTCGCGCGCGCCCTCCAGCACCAGTTTCGGCGTCGAGGCGGTCACCGGCGCGAGCTGCGTCGCGGGGATCGACTTGCGGCCCGCGAGGTAGTCGCCGGTCAGCGTGTGCGCGCGGCGCAGCCCCTCGGGCTCGCCCCAGTAGACGATCTGCCCGCCGCGCTCGCCCGGGCCCGGCCCGATGTCGAGCATCCGGTCGGCGGCGAACATCACCTGTGGATCGTGCTCGACGACGACCAGCGAGTTGCCCACGTCGCGCAGCCGCTTCATCACGCCGATCACGCGGTTCATGTCGCGCGGGTGCAGGCCGATCGAGGGCTCGTCGAGCACGAACAGCGTGTTGACCAGCGAGGTGCCGAGCGCGGTGGTGAGGTTGATCCGTTGCACCTCGCCGCCGGACAGCGTGCGCGACTGCCGGTCGAGCGTCAGGTAGGCGAGGCCGACGTCCATCAGGTAGCGCAGGCGCGCGCGGATCTCGGTCAGCAGCAGCGAGGTCGCTTCGTCGAGGACGCCGGGCAGCGCGAGCGTGCCGAACAGCCGCGCGACCCGCTCGATCGGCAGCAGCATCACGTCGTGCACGCACAGGCCGGGCAGCGCGCCGAGCTGCACGTCGCTCCACTCGGTGCCGGCCGGCATGAAGCGCCGGTAGCGGCCGTGCCCGCCGTCGAACGCCGCGTCGGCGTCCTCGCGCGAGCCGATCCGCCACAGCAGCGCGTCCGGCCGCAGCCGCGCACCGCCGCACGCGGTGCACGGCGTGTACGCGCGGTAGCGCGACAGCAGCACGCGGATGTGCATCTTGTACGCCTTCGACTCGAGCCAGTCGAAGAAGCGGCGGATGCCGTACCACTGCCGGTTCCAGTCGCCCTTCCAGTCGTCGCCACCCTCGATCACCCAGTCGCGGTGCTCGGGCGGCAGGTCCTTCCAGGCGATGTCGAGCGCGACGCCGGCCTCCTTCGCCTGCCGCACCAGGTCCTTCTGGCATTCCTTGAAGCTCTCGGTCTGCCACGGCTTGACCGCGCCGCCCCCGAGCGTCTTCGTGCCGTCGGGGATCACCAGGCCGAGGTCGATGCCGATCACGCGGCCGAAGCCGCGGCAGGTCTCGCAGGCGCCGATCGGCGAGTTGAACGAGAAGAGGCTCGGGCTCGGGTCCGAGTAGGCGATGCCGCAGTCGGCGCAGGCTAGCGCGCTCGACCAGCGCCAGACCGCGGTGTCGGTGCCGTCCTCCGCGAGCGCGTGGACCTGCAGCCGGCCCGCGCCGCGGTGCAGCGCCGCCTCGATCGCCTCGCCGACGCGCGCGTCGTGCGCGCCGCCGAGCCGGAAGCGGTCCTGCACGACGACCAGCGTCGGCCCGACGGTCGCGCTGCCGGGCAGCCGCGCGTGCACGCGGGTATAGCCCTGCGCGAGCAGGTGCTTCTCGATCTCCGCCTCGGTGAAGTTCGCCGGTACCTGCACCGGGAAGCCGACCACCAGCCGCGGGTCGCCGGCCTCGGCCGCGCGGCGCGCCAGTCCGTCGCGGATCGTCGCGACCGTGTCGCGCGCGACCGGCCGGCTGCAGCGCCGGCAGTGCAGCCGCGCCGCGCGCGCGAACAGCAGCTTCAGGTGGTCGTTGAGCTCGGTCATCGTGCCGACCGTCGAGCGCGAGGTCCGCACCGGGTTGGTCTGGTCGATCGCGATCGCCGGCGGCACACCCTCGATCCGGTCGACCTGCGGCTTGTCCATCCGGTCGAGGAACTGGCGCGCGTAGGCCGAGAAGGTCTCGACGTAGCGACGCTGGCCTTCCGCGTAAAGCGTGTCGAACACCAGCGAGGACTTGCCCGAGCCGGACACGCCGGTGACCACGACCAGCTCGCCGGTCGGGATGTCGAGGTCGAGGTTGCGCAGGTTGTTCTGGCGCGCGCCGCGAATGCGGATCGGCGGGCGGTCCGCGGCGCGGACGTCGGCGGGGTCGGACATCGAGGGGGGAATTCCGGTGGGGCGGGCGGGAGCGAGGTTATGGTACGGGAAAAGCCACATCGACCATGGTTGCCCGAAGATCGCTGCGGGTCTCGGCGGACGCGCCCGCACCCGCGCCGCCGGTCGAACGCCGCTGCCCGCTCTGCGACCGGCCGCTGCCCGACGGGCCGACGGTCGACCTCCACCACCCCGTGCCGCGCGCGCTCGGCGGCACGGCCACGGTGCCGATGCATCGGATCTGTCATCGCAAGCTGCACGCGACGTTCAGCGAGCGGGAACTCGCGGTGTTCGGGGACGACTGGGCGGCGTTACGGTCGGTGCCGCAGATCGGGGATTTCGTGCGGTGGGTGGCGAGGCGGCCGGTGACGTTCTATGACGGGTCTCGGAGGATGAAGCGGTGATCGGTCGTCGGGAGTTCTTGTGCTCGACGGTTGGCGTGCGGCGCCGGTGCAGGGGGGCCGATGCTTGCTCCCAGGGCCGCACCCCTCGGGCCTTGCGGCCCGAGGGGTTCCCGCCTCGTGTGGACGCCCGACGGGCCGGGAAAAAAACTCGGCCAGCCAGGAAGCTGGCCTCAGACAGTTTTTCCCTAAAGGTCGGCTGCGCCGACCTTTGCCCGTCGGACGTCCACA
>JBILTM010000107.1:0-17072 GCA_044371545.1 Burkholderiaceae bacterium | reverse complement strand
GAGCTCTCCGAGGTGCAGGGACCGAAGGGCAGGATGTTCGATATGATCCGCGAGGCCTCGCGCGGCTGGGACGGCCGCGATCCGGTGCGCCCCTTCCCCGACCTCACGAAGCTCTGACATGGCCGCTGCATCCGGCGACGAGCGCATCGTCGCCACCTACCTGATCGAGACCCCGCTCGACCCCGCGAAGGTCGCCGACGTGCTCGCCGGCGAGCAGAGCAGCGGCACCTTCGTGCGCGTCGCCGGCGAGACCGACGACCTGCGTGCGAGGAGCCGCGCGACCGTCGAGCGGATCGTCGAGCTCGACCCGGCGCCGGCGCCGAGCCTGCACAGCGCGTGGCTCGCGGGGCGCGGCGCGACCGGTCCGTGGCGTCGCGCGAGGGTCGAGGTCGCATTCCCGGCCGCGAACATCGGGCGCAACCTGCCGACGCTCGCCGCGACCGTCGCCGGCAACCTCTACGACCTCGGCGAGACGACCGGCGTGCGGCTCGAGCACCTCGCGCTGCCCGCCTCGTTCCGCGCGCGCTTCGAGCGACCGCGCCAGGGCGTCGCCGGCACGCGCCGGCTCACCGGCGTCGCGAGCGGGCCGATCGCCGGCACGATCGTGAAGCCCAACGTCGGCCTGTCGGCCGATCAGACCGCCGAGCTGGTGGACGCGCTGTGCCGCGCCGGCATCGACTTCGTGAAGGACGACGAGGTCAACGCAGACTCCGAGCACGCGCCGATCGCCGACCGCATCCGCGCGGTGATGGCCAAGGTGCGCCGCTGGCAGGACGAGAGCGGCAGGCACGTGATGGTGGCCTTCAACGTCAGCGGCTCGCACGACGAGGTGCTGCGCCACGCCGAGCTCGTGCAGCGCGAGGGCGGCAGCTGCGTGATGGCGAGCCTGAACTGGGTCGGCTTCTCGACGATGCAGGCGCTGCGCCGGAGCACCGACCTCGCGATCCACGGCCACCGCAACGGCTTCGGCATGTTCGACCGGCACCCGGCGCTCGGCATGGCCTTCCAGCCGTACCAGGCGATGTGGCGGCTCGCCGGCATCGACCACCTGCACGTGCACGGCATGGGCGGCAAGTTCGCGCAGCGCGACGAGGACGTCGCCGACGCGGCGCGCGCCTGCCTCGCACCGCTCGCCGGCGCCTCGGACCTCGACGACCGGATCGTGCCCGCGTTCTCCTCGGGTCAGTGGGCCGGCACGCTGCCGCGCACGCTCGAGGTCGTGCCCGACGGCGACCTGCTGTTCCTGTGCGGCGGCGGCATCCTCGCGCACCCGGGCGGCCCCGCGGCCGGCGTGAAGAGCGTGCGCCAGGCGTGGGAGGCGACCCGCGCCGGCCGCACGCTCGCCGACGCCGCGCGCGACGCGCCCGAGCTGCGCGACGCGCTCGCGTTCTTCGGGTCGTGAGCCCGCCGCGGCTCGCCTGGGTCGGCGACGACTTCACCGGCGCGAGCGACACCCTCGCGACGCTCGCCACCGGCGGCGCGCGCGCGCTGCTGTTCCTCGACGTGCCGACCGCCGCGCGCCTCGCCGCGGTCGGGCCGCTCGATGCGGTCGGCGTCGCGACCGCGGTGCGCTCGATGGCGCCCGGGGCGATGCGCGCGGCGCTCGCGCCGATCGCCGCGTGGCTCGCGGCGAGCGGCGTGCCGCTCGTGCACTACAAGGTCTGCTCGACCTGGGACAGCGCGCCCGGCGTCGGCAACGTCGGCGAGGCCGTCCGCACGCTGTGGTCGCCCGCGTACGCGCCGTGGGTGCCGCTGGTGGGCGGGCAGCCCAGCCTCGGGCGCTGGTGCGTGTTCGGACAGCTCTTCGCGCAGGCCGGCGTCGGCGGGCCGGTGTTCCGCATCGACCGGCACCCGACGATGAGCCGCCATCCGGTCACGCCGATGGACGAGGCCGACCTCGCGGCGCACCTCGCGAAGCAGGGCCTCGCGCCGGTCGCGACGATCGACTGGCGCACGCTCGAGGCGGGCGACGCGGCGATCGACGCGGCGCTGCGCGCGGCGATCGGCGACGCGGCCGCGGCCGACGCGGGCGTCATCGGCGCGGCCGCGCCCCGCCCCGTGCTCCTCGATGCGCTGCGCGACGCGCACCTCGCCGCGATCGGCACCGCGTTCGCACGCCACGCGCGCGGCCGGCCGGTGCTCGCGGTCGGCGCGAGCAGCGTCGCGCAGGCCGCGCTCGCCGCGTGGCGCGCGGCCGGCACGCTGCGCGCGACGGTGCCGACCGCGGTCGCGCGCGCGGCGGTCGAGCCCGCCGGCGGGCCGGTGTTCGCGCTCGCCGGCAGCCTCTCGCCGCTGTCCGCGCGGCAGGTCGCGCACGCGACGCGCTTCGAGCGCCTCGCGCTCGACGCCGCGCGCCTCGCCGCGGGCGACGCCGCCTACCGCGACGCCACCGCCGCCGCGATCGCGTCGCGCCTCGCCGCGGGCGCGCACGTGCTCGCCGGCACCTCGCTCGGCGTCGAGCCACCGCGCGCCGCCGACCCCGCGCTCGCGCCCGCCTGCGGCGCACTGCTCGCCGCGGTCGTCGCCCGCGTGCGCTGCGCGCGCATCGGCGTGATCGGCGGCGACACCTCGAGCCGCGCGGTGCAGGCGCTCGCGCCCTGGGCGCTCGGCTGGGTGGGCCGCCTCGGCGGCAGCTCGCCGGTCGTGCGCGCGCACGCCGACGACCCTGCGGTCGACGGGCTCGAGCTGATGCTCAAGGGCGGGCAGATGGGCGAGGACGACGTGCTCGACCGGCTCGTCGACGGCGACGCGCAGCGATCCGCGGCCTGAGCGCCTCGATCGAGGCTTTCACCTCGGCGCGCCTGGGCGGGCTGATTCTCGGTGCCGCGATGGAGCAGCCCGCCTGGAGCCGTCCATCATCTTCGCTTATCGCTCGCTCAGACGGGCCTTGATGCGGAAGACCTTGGTCAGCAGCTTCCACGACCCGTCCTCGTTCACGAAACCGAGGTGATCCTCGAACCGAGTGCCGGGAATATCGACATAGAGATGCACGCGCGCGATCTGTTCGCCCATCACGTCGATGTCGAGCACCTCGTAGGAGGCAGGCCCCTCACCCGGCGCGCGGTTACGCACGCGCTCGATGAAGGAGGCCTTGTCCCAATAGGTCGGCCCCGCGGGATCCATGAGATTCATCGCAAAACGCTCATGGCACATCCGTTCGAAGACTTCGGGGCGCGCATACCAGACCGCCTCGCAATAGGCCTGCGCCTGTTCGAGGATCTGCCGATGCAATTCGACCGTTCCGCTCATGTCGTTTCCTCCATCGTGCCATCTTGCTCACGGTTGCTCGCAACCGGCCTGTCTTCCGTGCGGACGGGAGTATGCCCGGCTGCGCTCGGAATCGTCTCTTGGAATCGGCCTTTCCATCGCCGTTCAGGATGCAGTCGGCCCCTTCCCATGGCGACTTGAAATCGAATCGATCGACAGCGGTGTGCCGCTTGCGCAGGGCCTTGGTGAGGGCGTTCGAACGTCCTGTCCCCGCTCGTCGACGGCGACGCGCAGCGGTCCGCCGGCCGAGCGTCGCACTTGCCGGCGCGTCCGGTTCGCGCGAGCATCCTCCGATGGACCTGCCCTCGCCCGAAGCCCTGCTCGACGCCGCCGAGTCCGGCCGCTCGCTGCCCGCCGCCGCGCCGCGCCCCGGCCCGGTCGATCCATCCGACCTGGACGCCGCGCTGCGCGTGCAGGCCGGCGTCGCCGCGCTGCGCCGCGCGCGCGGCGAGCGGCCGGCCGGCTGGAAGATCGGCTTCACCAACCGCACGATCTGGCCGCTCTACGGCGTGCACCAGCCGATCTGGGGGCCGGTGTGGGACACCACGCTCGCGCTGCTCGACGGCACCGAGGACACGGTGTCGATCGACCGGATGCCCGAGCCGCGGCTCGAGCCCGAGATCGTGATCGGCCTGAAGGCCTCGCCGCCGCCCGACGCGGTCGCGCGCGACGCGGCCTCGACCGCGGCGCTGCTCGCCTGCGTCGACTGGGTCGCGCACGGCTTCGAGATCGTGGTCAGCGTGTGGCCCGGCTGGAAGTTCGACGCGCCGCGCGGCATCGCGGCCCAGGCGCTGCACGGCCGGCTGCGGGTCGGCCCGCGCATGCCGCTGGCCGCGCTCGGTCCCGACCCCGCGGGCGCGCTGTCGGCGCTGCGCATCGTGCTGACCTGCGACGGCGCGCACGTCGCCGAGGGCGTCGGCGCGAACGTGCTCGACGGCCCGGTGCAGGCGCTCGGCCACCTCGTCGCAGGGCTCGCCGCGCGCGGCGAGCGGATCGAGGCCGGCAGCGTGATCACCACCGGCACGCTGACCGACGCGCAGCCGCTCGCGCGCGGGCAGGCCTGGCGCACGACGATCGACGGCGCGCCGCTGCCGGGGCTGTCGCTCGCGGTGCGCTGAGCCCACGCTGCGCGACGACCGCGACCGGGCCCGCCCGCCTGCGGTATCGTCGCGCTCATGAGCCCAGTCGCCCCCCCTGCCGCCGCGGCCCCCGACGCCGCCGACATCGAGGCCGCCGCCGCCCGCATCGCGCCGTACGTGCGCACGACCCCGGTGCTGGCCGTCGAGGTCGACGGCCGCCCGGTCGAGCTCAAGCTCGAGTGCCTGCAGGTCTCGGGCACGTTCAAGGCGCGCGGCGCGTTCGCGCGGCTGCTCGCGGCGCGCGAGGCCGCCGCGGCCGAGCGCCGGCCCGCGCCGATGCGCGTCGTCGCCGCCTCGGGCGGCAACCACGGCATCGCGGTCGCGCACGCGGCGCGCGCGCTCGGCCTGCGCGCGAACGTCTTCGTGCCGCGCACCTCGCCGCGCGCGAAGCTCGACCGGCTGCGCGCGCTCGGCGCGACCGTGCACGCCGAGGGCGACGAGTACGCGCAGGCCTACGCGGCGAGCCGCACGTTCGCCGCCGAGTACCGCGCGCTCGAGTCGCACGCCTACGACCACTTCGACACGCTCGCCGGCCAGGGCACGCTCGCGCGCGAGTGGCTCGCGCAGTCGCCGTCGCTCGACGTGCTGCTGGTCGCCGTCGGCGGCGGCGGCCTGATCGGCGGGATCGCCGCGTGGCTCGACGCGCGGGCGCGCGCCGGCGAGCGCGTGCCGCGGCTGGTCGCGGTCGAGTCCGAGGGCTGCCCGACGCTGCACGACGCGCTCGCCGCGGGCCGCATCGTCGAGGTCGCGCCGAAGGGCCTCGCGGCCGACTCGCTCGGCGCGCGCCGCGTCGGCGAGCTGATGTTCCCGCTCGCGCAGCGACGCGTCGCCGAGGCGGTGCTGGTGCCCGACGCCGCGATCGCCGCCGCGCAGGCCGCGCTGTGGCGGCTCGCCCGCGTCGCGACCGAGCCGGGCGGCGCAGCCGCGTTCGCGGCGCTCGCCTCGGGCGCGTGGCGGCCGGCCGGCGACGAGCACGTCGGCGTGCTGGTCTGCGGCGCGAACGTCGACCTGCGCGCGCTCGCCGACGCCGTCGACGCGACCCCGGCCTGACCCGCGCCCCCTTCCCGAAGAGTCCGCCGATGGATCCCGCCTCGTTCTTCCAGCCCTCCTACGCCGTCTCCCGCGAGCGCTTCCTCGCCGCGGCCCGCGCGCTCGCGTCGCGCCACGACGTCGTCGTCGACTCGCGCGCGCTCGATGCGCGCGGCCCGTCCGGCGAGACGCTCGCGCTCGACTTCGCGGTCTTCGGCGCGCGCCGCCCGACGCACGCGCTGGTGCTCTCCTGCGGCACCCACGGCGTCGAGGGCTACGTCGGCAGCGCGATCCAGCACCACGTGCTCGCGAACGTGCTGCCGCGCCTCGCGCTCGCCGACGGCACCGCGGTGATCCTGCAGCACGCGAACAATCCGTACGGCTTCGCCTGGGGCCGGCGCGTCAACGAGTCGAACGTCGACTTCAACCGCAACTTCCTCGACGCGTTCGACGCGTCGCTGTGCGACCCCGACTACGAGCGGCTGCACGACGAGCTGAACCCGCGCGACCTCGATCCTGCGGCCGAGGCGGCCCGCTGGGCGCGGATCGACGCGTTCATCGCCGAGCACGGCGCGCGCCGCTACCAGCAGGTCGCGATGGGCGGGCAGTACCGCTACCCGCAGGGCGTGCAGTACGGCGGCGCCCGCCAGGAGCAGGGCACGCGGCACCTGCTCGCGCTGGTCCGCGAGCACCTCGCCGACGCGCGCACCGTGCTCTGGCTCGACTTCCACACCGGACTCGGCGCGTTCGGCGACTGCGAGCTGGTGACCGGCGCGATGCCCGACAGCGACTGCTACCGGTTCTCGGTCGACGTCTGGCCCGGCTGGATCAAGTCGGCGACCTCGGGCGAGTCGGTCTCGACACCGCTCAACGGCCTGCTCGACCGCGGCGTCGAGCCCGCGCTGCCCGCCGGCTGCCGCTTCGCGTTCGGCTTCCCGGAGTACGGCACCTACGACCCGATGCGGATGATCCGCGCGATCCGCGCCGACAACTGGCTGCACGCGTACGGCGACCCTTGCGACGCGACCGGCCGCGCGATCCGGGCCGAGATCCTCGAGGTCTTCCGGCCGGCGAGCGCGGACTGGCAGCGGCGGGTCGTCGAGACCGGCGCGCGGCTCGTCGAGCAGGGGCTCGCGCGCCTGCCGGGCGCGCGCGCGACGACCCGCTGAGGGCGCGGGCGCCCGTCGGGCGGTCGGTGCGCGCCCCGAAGCCCCCGCGCCGGAACGGCCCCGCGGCCGGCCGGCGTCGCAACCGGTCCGAACGGTGCCACAATGGACGGGTCGTCCGTCGGTCGCGCGTCCGTCCGGTCGCATCGCCCGCCGGGAACGCGAGGTCGATGCACACCGTGTCCGGAGCGATTACGATGGCTCGTCCTGATCGCCGCGGTGCCCCCGGGTCCCGGCACGCACCACGGATCGCACCATGGCCGAACTGTCCCCCTCGCAGCGCACCGCAGGCACGGGCCGGATCCTGATGACCGCCGGCGCGCTGGTCGCGCTCGAGGCGATGTGGCAGGGTTCGGTGATCCGGACCGCGATCGCGAGCGGCCTGCTCGCGGTCGGCGGCGGGCTGCTGTTCTTCGCCAAGGGCGCCGACTGACGGCCGCCGGTCCCGGACCGGTCCTCGCGCCCGCGGCGCCCCCGGGCAGTCGCGGCCCCCGCATCACTCCGAACGCAGCCCGATGGACTTCGAGGCGATCCGCGTCGACGGCTTCCCGATCGACGCAGAGCTGACCGACACCGGCAACGTCGGCCCCGACCTGTCGGCGGCGGCGCACGCCTACCTCGCGACGCCGCGTGCGCTCGTCTGGCGCAACCCGTCGCCCGACTGGAAGCTCTTCGTCGTGCTGCTGCCGCTCGCCTCGCGGCTGTCGCTGATGGCGAACCCGATCTTCGCGCAGCTGGTCCGCGACTGGGGCCACACGATCCGCTTCGTCGGCGTCGACCGCGACCAGTGCGTTCACGACTTCCGCAGCCTGCTGACCGACGCGACGCTGCGCCGTCTGGTCGACGCGCTCGCGCGCTGGCTGCACTCCGACGGCGCGCAGGACGGCGTCCGCGACCGCGCGCCCGCGCGCGCCGCCGAGGCGGCCACGCTCGACGTGCTGTTCGCGGCGCTCGGCGACGCGATGCTGACGATCCTCGAGGCGCGACGCGACGACTGGGGCCGCCACCTCGCGCGCGAGCACCGGCTCGAGCCCGACGTGCCGGGCAGCCTCTTCGACCGGGCGTCGCGCTATCCCGACTTCCTCGGCCAGCTGCGCCACGCGCTGCGCAACGAGCTGGTCGACGTCGCGTTCTACGGCCGGGTGCTGCGCTCGATGGACCTGCGCGAGGCCGCCGCCGAGCAGCGCATCGCGGCACTGGTCGAAGGCACGCTCGAGCCGGTCACGCTGGTCAAGCTCGGACGCACGCGCGCGGGCCGCCACCTCGGCTGCTACAACTGGCTGCTGACCGGGCCGCGGCACGCCGCCCAGCGCGCCTACGTGCTCGGGAAGCTGCCGCTCTTCGCGCAGTTCTTCGCCGACGCGCTGATCGACGCGACGCCGCGCCGGCGCTCCGGGCTGGTCGCCGCGGCCGAGCACGACGCGCGCGCCGGCGGCACGCCGGCCGACGCGCTGCGCCAGGCGGTCGACTCCGGCCAGGACCGCTGGGTGGTCGAGGCGCTGGCTGCGCACTTCGGCGTGCACGACAACGTGCTGCGCGCGCTGTGGCGCCACTGCCCGGCCGCGCTGCAGGCGCCGCCCACCTGGCACCTGAAGCAGATCCTGCTGCGGCTCGACCAGCTGCCCGAGCGCAGCTGGCCGCGCGACGACGCCGGCTGGCTGCAGCTCGCGAGCCGGGCGGTGCCGGCGGTCGCCGGCTGAGGCGGTCCGCGGGCGCCGCGGCCCCGGATCCCGCCAGGCATTCTTGATTGTAAGCGCCCACTTTCTCCGATGGCGCCAGCGCGTCTCGCGGCACGGTACGTCCGTGCTGGCGTTTCGTATCGCATCCAAGGGGCCGTTGCGCCGCCCCAACGTACCGCCTTCCGGCGTCGCGCCGCGACGACGACGCCCTTTCCGCGACCCCTTCGACGGGTAGGATCGTTCCCCCTTGCCCTCGCGGGCAGACCCGACACGGGACGCCGACGCCCATGGACACGCCCCCCGACCGACCCGCCGGATCCGACCGTCGCGCGGCCGTCGCGCACCCGTCCCTGCAGCGCACGCTGCGCGCGGCGCTCGAGCTGACCGCACGCGACCTGCCGGAGTTCGACGCCGGGCTGCGCCGGATGCTGGTGGCGCGCTACCGGGCCGACGAGGGCGCCGCCGCCGCCACGCCGGCCTCGCGCGCCAAGGCGAACCTGCTCGCGCACGAGGCCGCGTTCCGCTCGACGCTGCCGCGGATCGTCGCGCTCGGGCTCAACACCGAGTTCCAGCGCCTCGACGGCGCCCCGGCGCTCGCCTCCCGCCCCGAGGACGGCGCGACGCCCCGCGCGGCGATGATCGCCGCGTTCGGGCGCGGCTTCGCGGTGGACCACGCCTGCGCCCTCGAGGAGTTCGAGTGCCGGCTCGCCCATCAGCTCGGCCGCCCCCTGCTCGCGCCCGGCCAGAACCCGATGCGCCCGGCGGTGTTCCTGCACGCGGTCGGCGCCTGCTGGCGCGCCGTGTCCGGCACCGATCGCGACGAGGTCGACGTGATGCACGCCTACGGAACGCTGTGGGTGCCCTCGCTGCGCCGGACGATCGCGGCGCTGGTCGCCGGCCTGCCGCCGGTGCCGGGCCGCGTGGCCTCGGCGCCCGCGACGCACGCGGCCCCGGCGGGCGGCTCGGTCGTCGAGCGCTGGGCGGCCGCGATGGGCACGACCGCCGAGCTGCCGCGACCCGCGGTGGCCGAGGCGCCGCGTGCGGCCGCGCCGCCGAGGATGTCCCCGGAGACGGTCGAGCGCCTGCGCGCGGGCTTCGGCGTGCCGACGCGCGACCCGCGCGCCTCGCCCGCCTGAGCGTCAGCCTGTCCGGCGCCCCGCCGGACGCAGGTTCAGCCAGACGATCGCGCCGACGACCAGCGCCGCGCCCGCCGCCTGCAGCGGCCCGATCGCCTGGCCGAGGATCGCCCACGCGAGCCCCATCGAGGCGATCGGCTCGAAGTTCATCGCCGGCGCCGAGTTCACCGCGCCGAGCCGCGGCAGCACGACGAACAGCGACGTGAACGCGGTGCCGTAGAGCAGCGACAGCAGCACGAGCCCGGTCCAGCCGGTCGCGTCGCGCGGCCACGCGAAGCCGTCGCCCGCGACGCCCCCGACGGTCGCGACCGCGGCCACGGTGACCATGAACCACAGCGTGCGCACGCGGCCGTCGACGTCGCCGAGCCAGCGCGTCGTCAGCAGCAGCGCGAGGCCGAAGCACAGCGACGCGGCGAGCCCGAAGCCCACGCCCGCCGCGAAGCGCGCCGGATCGTCGAGCGATCGACCGCCCGAGGCGAGCACGCCGGGCGCATCGAGCGCGAGCGCGAGGCCGACGAGGATCACCGGCATCGCGATCGCGGTCCGGCGCGTCGGCCGCTCCCCGCCGCTCGCCCACGACAGCAGCGCGAGCACGACCGGGAAGCTGTTGAACACCAGCAGCGCGAGCGCGACCGGGATCCGCGCGACCGCCGCGTACAGGCACACGCTCTGCGCCGCGAGCACCACGCCGATCGCGATCGCGCGCCCGCGCGTCGCGCCCCGGAGCATCGACGGCGTGCGCGTCGCCGCGAGCAGCAGCGCCACCGCAACAGCGGTCGCCGCCGAGCGCACCGCGACCGCGGTGACGACGCCGGTGCCGTGGTCGAACGCGAGCCGCGCCGCGACGTGGTTCGACGCGAACACCGTCGCGATGCCCATCAGCAGCGCGACGCCGGCCCAGCGCGGGATCGCGGAGGCGGTCACGGCGAGCCCCGGCGGGTACCGCCGCCGCGCGGGCGTGAGCCGCTCACGCGCGACGCTTCAGGTCCTCGCCGCCGATGTAGAACCGGTTCCAGGTCGGCGCGATGACGACCTCGGCGAGGCACACGTGCGACGGCGCCGAGACGACGTAGCCGATCGCGTCGGCGACGTCCTCGGGCCGCAGCATCCTCGCGATCTCCTCGTCCGACGGCGGCACCGGCCGGGTCCGCAGGATCGGCGTGGCGACCTCGCCGGGGCAGAAGTGGCACACGCGCACGCCGTGCCGCCCCTCCTCGTCGTTGAGGCTCTGCACCAGCGGATCGAGCGCGGTCTTGCTCGAGCTGTAGGCGACGCCGGGGAAGTCCTTGTACGTCCACCCGGCCAGCGACGAGACGATGCAGATCGAGCCGCCGCCCGCCGCGCGCATGCCTGGCAGCACCGCGTGGACCGCGTTCGCGACGCCGACCAGGTTGATCTGGATCACCTTCGCGAAGCCCTCCGGCGTGAGCTTCGACCAGCTGCGGTTCGGCACGTTGGTGCCGGCCGCGCAGACCAGCACCGACACCGGACCGTGGCGGCCGGAGATCGTCGCGTGCGCGGCGGCGACCGAGGCCGCGTCCGCGACGTCGGCCGGCGCCACCTCGATGCGCAGCCCCTGCGCGCGCAGCTCGGCCGCGGTCTTCTCGAGCTCCTCGACGCGCCGGCCCGAGATCGCGACCGTCGCGCCCGCGCGGCCCAGCCACGCTGCCGTCGCCCGGCCGATCCCGGTGCCGCCGCCGGTCACCCAGGCGAGCTTGCCGTCGAGCCCCTGCTGCATCGCGCCCATCGTTGCGTCTCCTCGTCGCGTGGATGCGCCGGTCCGCGCACACGGCCGGCTACACTGCGCGCCGTGGCCGACACCGATCCGTTCGACCCTCCCGGCGGCGACGCGACGCTCGAAGCGATTCTAGCGGCCGCGTGGGACCTGCTCGAACGCGGCGCGCGCCGCGCCTCCGAAGACTGGCACTGGCCGGTGCTCGCGAGCGTCGACGCGCGGGAACCGGAACGCGCGGCCGCCGACGCGCGCGTGGTGGTGCTGCGCCGCGCCGAGCGCGGCCCGCGCGAGCTCGAGATCCACGGCGACGCGCGCTCGCACAAGCTCGCGCAGCTCGAGGCCGCGCCGCGCGCCTGCCTCGTCTTCCACGACCGCGCGCGCGAGCTGCAGCTGCGCGCGTGGGGCCCGGCGCGCGCGCACGTCGGCGACGCGGTCGCGCGCCGCGCCTGGGACGCGCTCGCCCCGTCGTCTCGCCGCGCCTACCTCGCGCCGCGCACGCCCGGCGAGCCGACCGACGCGCCCGATGCGAACCTGCCCGAGGCGTTCCGCGACCGGCTGCCCGACGCGGCGCAATCCGAGCCGGGATTCGCGAGCTTCGCCGCGATCGTGATGCGGCCGCGTACGATCGAGTGGCTGCGGCTCGGCCGTGCCGGCCACCATCGCGCGCGCTTCGAATGGCGCGACGAAACGACCGGGGCCGGGACCCCGCCCGCGTCGACCTGGATCCGGCCCTGAGCCGCGTCGCGCGCCGCGACGCGGACTGCGCCGACCCGACCTGGCGGTGCACGCGCCGCGCGCACGCGCTATCGTCGGGGTCCGTCCCATTTCCACAGCGAGCGAGCGCATGGCCACCGCGACCCTGAAGCAGACGATCGAGCAGGTCGACACCTGGATCCGTTCGGGCGCCGCCGCCCGCGACGTCGAGCGCCTCGCGCGCGAGACGATGGTCCGCGCCTCCGATCGCATCCCGCCCGAGGCGCTGCGTCGGCTGATCGTGCTGCTCGAGCGGCTGCGCCCGATCGCCGAGCGCGCGGCGGCGGCCGCGCAGCAGGGGGCCGAGACCGTGCGACGCGCGGCCGAGTCGCGCGCGGGCACGAAGCCGGCGGGCGGCGCGGGGGGCGCGAAGCGGCGCGCGGCGAAGGCGCCGGCGCGCAAGGCCGCCACGAAGAAGGCCGCCACCAGGAAGACCGGCGCGACGGCGCCCGCCACGAAGACCGCGCCGAGGAAGGGCGGCACGAAGGCTGCGGGCGCCAGGGCACCGGCCGCGAAGAAGGCGGCCCTGGGCAAGGCCGCCGCGAAGAAGGCCGCGGCGAAGAAAGCCCCTGCGAAGACGGGCGCCGCGAAGAAGGCCCCGGGCAAGGCCGCCGCGAAGAAGGCGGCCGCGTCGAAGCCCGCACCCGCACGCAAGGCGCCCGCCGCGAAGCGCGGCGGCGCGAAGGCCGCCGCGGTGCCCGACACGGCGCCGGCCGCGAACGCCCCGTCCGCCGACTGAGCCCACCGCGCCCCGCCCGCCCGCGCGGGCGGGCGCGCCCTCAGACCAGCGCGTAGGTCGTCGTCGCGTGCGCGGCGAGCCTGCCGTCCGGCGCGAGCAACTCGACCTCGCCGAACATCAGCGTGCGGCCCGGCTTGAGCACGCGGGCGACGACGCGCAGCTCGGTGCCCTGCACCGGCCGCATGAAGCTCGTCGTCAGGCTCACCGTGGTCATCGGCTTGAACCCGCCCAGCTGCGACGACACCGCGAGCACCATCGCCGTATCGGCCGCGGCCATCATCGCCTGCCCGCACACCGTGCCGCCGACCCGCGCGAGCCGCGCGTCGAACGGCAGCCGCAGCGTCACCTCGCCGCCGCCGACCGCGAGCACCTCGAGCCGCAGGTCCTGCACCCACGGTGCGAACAGCTCCACGAGCATCCGTTGCGCATCCTCGACCGTCTTCATCGCGCCCGTCCCCTGAACAGTTCGGGCAGACGATACACGCCGCCCCGCGGCCGACGATAGCGCAGCGCAGCATCGCGTCGGCTGGCGCGTCGTCCGTAACGGGTGTTACAGTTCCGGCCCGCTCCGCATCACCGCCCGTCGATGTCGTCACGCCCCGAGCCCGGTCCCGAATCGCCGGCCGACGCAGCCCCGCCGCAGCGCCGCGAGCCGGTCCTCGTCGAGGAGGCGATCGCGGTCGCCTGCATGGTGGTGCTGGTGATGCTGACGCTGGCCAACGTGCTGGTGCGCTACTTCACCGACGAGAGCTTCGCGGCCACCGAGGAGGTCTCGATCGCGCTGATGGTCATCATGACCGTCGCAGGCGCCTGCTCCGCCGCGGCGCGCGATCGCCACATCCGCATCGAGTTCTTCTACGAGACCGGCAGCGCCGGCCGGCGCCGCAAGCTCGCGCTGCTGTCGGCGGTCGTCACCTGCGTGTTCTTCCTCGTGCTCGGTGCGCTGTCGGCGCGCGTGGTCTGGGACGAGTGGCGCTACGAGGAAACGACGATGGCGCTGGGCCTGCCGCGGTGGTGGTACACCGTCTGGGTGCCGGCGATGTGCCTCGTGCTCGCGATGCGCGCGGCGGCCGTCGCGGGCAAGGTGCGCCGCGGGCTGATGCTGCCCGGCGGCTCCGGCGGCGGCGACGATGCCGGCTCGCCGCTCACCGGCGGCGCGCACGCGGCCGACGTCGATCGCGCGGCGGGCCGCGCACCGAAGGACGCGGCGCGATGATCGCCGCGCTGCTCTTCGCCGCGTTCTTCGCGCTGATGTTCCTCGGCGTGCCGATCGGCGTCGCGCTCGGCGTCGGCGGCATGATCGCGATCGCGCTGGAGAACCCCGACACGATGCTGTGGGGCACGCTCGCCGCGCCGCAGAACTTCCACGCCGGCCTCGCCAAGTACCCGCTGCTCGCGCTGCCGATGTTCGTGCTGGTCGGCTCGATCTTCGACCGCTCCGGCGTCGCCAAGCGGATGGTGCAGTTCGCGATCGCCTGCGTCGGCCGCGGCCCCGGCATGCTGCCGCTGGTCGCGATCCTGGTCGCGATGGTGCTCGGCGGCATCTCCGGCTCGGGCCCGGCGAACGCCGCCGCGGTCGGCGGCGTGATGATCGCGGCGATGGCGCGCGCGGGCTATCCGGCGCCGTTCTCGGCCTCGGTGGTGGGCGCCGCGGCCGCGACCGACGTGCTGATCCCGCCATCGATCGCGTTCATCGTCTACAGCGTCGTCGTGCCCGGCGCGTCGGTGCCCGCGCTCTTCGCGGCCGGCATGGTGCCGGGCATCCTCGCCGGCCTCGCGCTGGTGATCCCGGCGGTGTGGCTGTCGCGCAGGCACGGCTTCGGCGTCGCCGAGCGCGACCTGCCGCGCCCGCCCTTCTGGAAGTCGCTGCGCGAGGCCTCGTGGGGCCTCGCCGCGCCGGTGCTGATCCTCGGCGGCATGCGCGCCGGCTGGTTCACGCCGACCGAGGCCGCGGTGGTCGCGGTGGTCTACGGCCTGTTCGTCGGCATCTTCGTCCACCGGACGATGGGCCCGCGCGAGCTGTGGGACACGTTCCGCGAGGCGACCGAGATCTCGGCGGTCATCATGCTGGTGCTCGGGTTGGCCGCGATCTTCGCCTACGCGGTCGCGACGCTCGGCCTCGCCGACCCGCTGGTCGAGGGCATCCGCGCGCTCGGCTGGAGCAGCGCGCTGACGCTGACGCTGCTTGCGATCCTGCTGCTGATCGTCGGCATGTTCCTCGACGGCGTGTCGATCTTCCTGATCTTCCTGCCGCTGCTGCTGCCGCTGATGCGGCTGTACCAATGGGACCCGGTCTGGTTCGGCGTGCTGCTCACGATGATGGTGGCGATCGGCCAGTTCACGCCGCCGATGGCGGTCAACCTGCTGGTGTCGTGCCGCATCGCCGGCGTGCGCATCGAGCAGACTGTGCCCTGGGTCGGCTGGCTGGTGTTCTCGTTCCTGATGGCCGCCGGTCTGGTGGCCGTGTTCCCCGAGCTCGCGCTGTGGCTGCCGCGCGCGCTCGGCTACTGAGAGTGACCTTCCCGCACGTTCCCCAGAAATAGGAGACCCCGAGATGAAACGACGCGACATCCTGAAGACCGGCGCCGCCAGCGGCGCCGCCCTCGGCTTCCCGACGATCCTGAAGGCGCAGCAGGCCTACCGGCCCGAGTACAAGATGTCGACGGTCGTCGGCACCGCGCTCGCCTGGGGCCGCTGCGGCGAGCTGTTCGGCAAGCTGGTGTCCGAGCGCACCAGCGGCCGGATCAACATCAAGCAGTACCCGGGCTCCAGCCTCGTGCAGGGCCAGCAGGACCGCGAGTTCGCGGCGATGCGCCAGGGCATCATCGACGTGCTGTGCGGCGCGCCGATCAACTGGTCGGGCACGGTGCGCGAGTGCGGCGCGTTCGCGCTGCCGTTCCTGATGCCCGACCACAAGGCCTACGACGCGCTGGTCCAGTCGGACGCGGTGCAGAAGGACTTCTTCGACATCATCCGCAAGGCCGGCGCCGAGCCGCTCGCGGTCGGCGAGACCGGCTACCGCCAGCTGTCGAACAGCAAGCGCGCGGTGAGGAAGCCCGAGGACCTGAAGGGCCTGAAGATCCGCGTCGTCGCGAGCCCGATGTACCAGGAGATCATGTCGGGCATGCAGGCGAACCCGACCGCGATGAGCTGGGCCGACACGCAGCCCGCCCTCGCCTCGGGCGCGGTCGACGGGCAGGAGAACCCGATGGAGCTCTTCCTCGGGCTCAAGGTCCACACGCTGGGCCAGAAGTTCGTGACCAAGTGGAACTACTCGAACGACATCCTGCTGATCGCGATCGCCAACCCGATCTGGAACACCTGGTCGGCGCAGGACCAGAAGATCGTCCGAGAAGCCGCGATCGACGCCGCCAAGGAAAACATCAAGCAGGTGCGCGAGGTCTACGCGAAGGACGTCGAGGCGGTGCGCGCGCTCGGCGTCGACGTCACGGTGCCCACGGCCGCCGAGATGGACACCTGGCAGATCGCGTGCCGCCGGCCGTACGCGCGCTGGAAGGCGCAGATCAACCCCGGCCTGATCTCGAAGTTCGAGGAGGTCGTCGCCCGGACCCGCAAGGCCTGAGATGGCCCGCGCGCGCCCCGCTCCGGCCGGCCGCGACGACGGGCCGCCGCACGATCGCACGCTGCTCTTCGCGATGGTGCGGCTGGTCAACCTGACCGCCCGGCCCTTCCAGGAGGGCATCGGGCGGCGGCACCGTCTCGGGCTGTCGGAGTGGCGCGTGCTCGCGGTGCTGCACGAGCACCCGGGCTCGGCGGCGATCGAGATCGCGCAGCGCACCGGGCTCGACAAGATGAGCGTCTCGCGCGCGCTCGGGTCGCTCGAGGCCGCGGGCCGCGTCGCGCGCCGCCCCGACCCCGACGACGGCCGACGCGCGCTCGCGACCCTGACGCCCGCGGGGCGCCAGCTCTACCGCGGCCTGCGCGGCCCGGCCCGCGAGCGAGAGGAAGCGGTCACCGGCGCGCTGACCGCCACCGAGCGCCGGCAGCTGACGACACTGGTCGAGCGGATGACCGCGTCGGTGCTCGCCGCCGACGGCGCGTCGCCCGACGCGCCGCGCTGAAGGTCCGGCCGCAGGCCGGTCGCACGGCGGCCGCGAGGCCGCGTCCCGCTCAGCGATACCCGAACAGGTCGGCCCGCGGCGGCGGCGCCCCGTCGATGCTCGCCGGCGGATCGATCCAGTGCGCCGGGCCCTCGGCCCACGCGAGCACCAGCGCGCCGAACGGGCAGGCGAGGCTCACCTCGGCGGTCGGCTCGAGGATCACGAAGCAGCCGGCGTGCGCGACCTGCCCATCGACCTCGAGCAGCCCGCCGCGGATCCAGAGCTCGGTGTGGCCGGTGACGACCAGCCGCGGGATGCGGCTCTGCGGTCGGATCGAGAGCTGCACCATCCGGTGGTCGTCGGCGGTC
>JBILTM010000287.1:0-5033 GCA_044371545.1 Burkholderiaceae bacterium | reverse complement strand
GCGTGCTGGCGCGGCGCGAAGTGCTTCGCCCAGCCCTTGACCGCCTCCTCGCAGCCGAGCACGCGGTTGAGCGCCGCCGGCAGGTGGCGCAGTGCGGCGAGCAGCTCGGCCTCGCGCGCGGCGTCGAGGAGGCCGCGCTGCTTGGCGAGCACCAGCGTCAGCACGAAGAGCGCAGCGAGCTGCGTCGTGAACGCCTTGGTCGAGGCGACGCCGATCTCCGGGCCCGCGCGCGTCAGGAAGCGCAGCCGGCTCTGGCGGATCAGCGCCGACTCGGGCACGTTGCAGATCGTCAGCGTGTCGGTCATGCCGAGCGCCTTCGCGTGCTGCAGCGCGGCCAGCGTGTCGGCGGTCTCGCCCGACTGCGAGATCGTCATCACCAGCGTGCCGTCCTGCGGCACCGACTCGCGGTAGCGGTATTCGCTCGCGATCTCGACGGCGACCGGCACCTTGGCGATCGCCTCGATCCAGTACTTGGCGACCAGGCCCGCGTGGTAGCTGGTGCCGCAGGCGAGGATCAGCAGCTGCTTCGTGCGGCCGAAGACCTCGCCCGCGTCCGCGCCGAACAGCCCCGGCGAGATCGACGCGGCGTTCGTCACCATCTCGAGCGTGTTCGCGATCGCGCCCGGCTGCTCGAAGATCTCCTTCTGCATGTAGTGCGAATAGGTGCCGAGCTCGACCGCGTCGGCCGAGAGCTGGCTCTCGACGATCGCGCGCGTCGCCGGGTGGCCGTCGGCGTCGACGATGGTGTAGCCGTCGGGCCGGATCTCGACGACGTCGCCTTCCTCGAGGTAGGCGACGTGCCTGGTCACCTGCAGCAGCGCGGACGTGTCGGAGGCGAGGAAGTTCTCGCCGCGGCCGCTGCCGCCGTGGCCGACGCCGAGCAGCAGCGGCGAGCCGCGCCGCGAGCCGACGACGGTGTGCGGCTCGGCGGTGCTGACGACCGCGATCGCGTACGCGCCCTCGAGCCGCAGCACCGCCTGGCGGACCGCGGCGAAGAGCGGTGCGCCCGCCTTGACCAGCGAATGGACGAGGTGCGCGATGACCTCGGTGTCGGTCTGCGACTGGAAGACATAGCCCTGCGCGCGCAGCTCGGCGCGCAGCGCCTCGTGGTTCTCGATGATGCCGTTGTGCACGACCGAGACCTGCATGCCCGCGCCCTCGGAGTAGTGCGGGTGCGCGTTGACCTCGGTGACGCCGCCGTGGGTCGCCCAGCGGGTGTGGGCGATGCCGGTCGGGGCGTCGGTGTGCTGCTCGCGGGCGCGCGCCTCGAGGTCGGCGACGCGGCCGACCGCGCGCACGCGCGACATCGTGCCGTTGACGACCGCGATGCCCGCGGAATCGTAGCCGCGGTACTCGAGCTTCTTGAGCCCCTCGATCAGGATGGGGACGACGTTGCGTTGCGCGACCGCGCCGACGATGCCGCACATGCGGGCTACTCCTTGGGAACCTTGGGGGCCTTGACCGGACGCTTCCAGCCGGGCACGCAGACCTGCTTGACGCGGGTGACGGTCAGCTGGCCGGCCGGCGCGTCGCGGGTCAGGGTGGTGCCGGCGCCGAGCGTCGCGCCCGCGCCGACGGTGACCGGCGCGACCAGCTGCGTGTCGCTGCCGATGAACGCGTCGTCCTCGATGACGGTCACGTGCTTGTTCGCGCCGTCGTAGTTGCAGGTGATCGTGCCGGCGCCGATGTTGACGCGCTGGCCGACCTTCGCGTCGCCGACGTAGGCGAGGTGGTTGGCCTTCGAGTGCGCCGCCATCCGCGTGTTCTTCATCTCGACGAAGTTGCCGACGTGCGTGTCGTCGCCGAGCACGGTGCCGGGACGCAGCCGCGCGAACGGGCCGATCCGCGCATCCGCGCCGACGATCGCCGAGTCGAGGTGGCACATCGGCAGCACCTCGGTGCCGCTGCCGATCGTCACGTCGCGCAGCACGCAGTTCGCGCCGATGGTGACCCGGTCGCCGAGCACGACCTCGCCCTCGAACACGCAGTTGACGTCGACGAAGCAGTCGCGCCCGGCGACCAGCCGGCCTCGCACGTCGATGCGCGAGGGATCGGCCAGCCCCACGCCGGCCTCGAGCAGCGTGTCGGCGACGGTGCGCTGGTGGATCCGCTCGAGCTCGGCGAGCTGCGCCTTGCTGTTGACGCCGAGCGTCTCCCACTCGTGCGCGGGCTGTGCGGTCGCGACCGTCACGCCCTCGGCGACCGCCATCGCGACGATGTCGGTCAGGTAGTACTCGCGCTGCGCGTTGTCGTTCGACAGCGCGCCGAGCCAGCGCCGCAGCATCGGCGTCGGCACGACCATGATCCCGGTGTTGACCTCGCGGATCGCGCGGGTCGCGGCGTCGGCGTCCTTGTGCTCGACGATCCGTCGCACCGGGCCGCGCGCACCGTCGGCCGCCGCCGCACCGCGCACGATGCGGCCGTAGCCGGTCGGGTCGGCGAGGTCGACGGTCAGCAGGCCGAGCGCGCCCGCGCCGGCCGCCTCGAGCAGCGCGCGCAGCGTCGCGGCGCGGGTCAGCGGCACGTCGCCGTAGAGGATCAGCGTCGGCGCCGCGTCGTCGAGGTGGGGCAGGGCCTGCATCACCGCGTGGCCGGTGCCGAGCTGGGGCTCCTGCTTCGCCCAGGCGAGGTCCGGGGCGGCCAGCGCGGTCGGGACCGCCTCGCCGCCGTGGCCGTGGATGACGACGATCCTGGACGGCGACAGCGTGCGCGCCGTGTCGAGGACGTGGCCGAGCAGCGGGCGTCCGGCGAGGCGGTGGAGCACCTTCGGCAGGTCCGAGCGCATCCGCTTGCCCATCCCTGCAGCGAGCACGACGACGTTCATTTCTCGTTGTGTTTCAGTGAGTTAGGGGATCGGCTTCGCGCACCGCCGAAAGATCGGTCGATGCTAACACCGCGCACGGGGCCGGCAGGCCGCCGCCCGTCGCCCGTCCTCGATGCACAACGGCCCTCGGGACGGACGCGGCGTGGGCGGGGACGGACGGCGCCACCGGCGCCCCGGGCGAGGCGGTGGCCGTTTCGGGAACCACGATGACCCGGGCGGGCGAGCAGTGCCGCGCGAGGGTGCTACGCTGGCTGTTCGGCAACGGTCGGTGCGGTGGTTCCGGTGCAGCTCGACGACTCCATCCCCCTGCGCGCGGCGCGGGGCGTCCTCACGCGTCGCGTGGCGGCGGTCGCGCTCGCGGCCGGCGTGGCCGTCGCCGCCGGCTGCTCGATGGTCGGCCGCCTCGGCTACGACAACCTGCCGACGCTCGCCACCTGGCGCGCCGACAGCTACCTGTCGCTGAACGCCGAGCAGAAGGCGATCGCGTCGCGCCGCATCGAGGCGCTGCACGCGTGGCACCGCAGCACCCAGCTCGACGACTACGCCGCGCTGCTGCGCGAGATCCAGCGCACGGTCGCGCAGGGCGACGTCGACGAGGCGCGGATCCGCGCCTGGCGCCTCGCGATGTTCGAGCGCTGGAAGCCGATCGCCGACCGCGCGGCGCCGGCGGTCGCCGAGGTCGCGGTCACGCTCGAGCCCGCGCAGATGCGCCGGCTGCGCGACGAGATGGCGCGCGACAACGCGAAGCTCCGGCGCGAGTGGATGCCCGAGGACCGGGGCGAGCGCGTCGAGGCCCGCACGAAGCGCTACCTCGATCGCGCGGAGCTGTTCCTCGGCACGCTGACGCCCGAGCAGAAGCAGCTCGCGCGCCGCATGGCGGCCGAGGTGCCCGACGCGGAGGAGCAGTGGTTCGCGCAGCGCCTGCTGCGCCAGCAGGACCTGGTCTCGACCTTCGACCGGATCCGCGCCGAGCGCCCCGACCCCGCGACCGCATCGGCCTGGATGCGCGAGCACCTGATGCGCTACGCGCAGGTCCGCGACGGTCCGGGACGGCCGTTTTCGGAGAGCTCGCTCGCCGCCTCCGACGCGATGAGCGCGCGGATGCTCGCGATCGCGACGCCGAGGCAGCGCCAGCACCTGCAGCGAAAGCTGCAGGAGTGGATCGACCTGCTGGAGTCGTTGAGGCCCGGACCGACCGCGCATTCGACCGGGACGGTCGCGACGAACTGAGTGCGGCCGGCCGTCCCGACCCGTGCCCGCGTCAGCCGCGCGCGCCCTCGACGAGCTCGAGCACCGCGTCCGCGAAGGTGGCGGGCACTTCCTGCGGCATGTCGTGCCCGACCCCCGCCACGATCCCGTGCCGGCGCGGCCCGGTGAACCGGTGCGCGGAGCGCTCGGCCGGCGCCGGCGGCCGCACGCCGTCGTCGGTGCCGTCGAAGGTGATCGCGGGCACCGCGATCGGCGGCTGCGCGGCGAGGCGCCGCTCGATGTCCGCGTACGCCGGGTCCCCCGCCACCAGCCCGAAGCGGTGCCGGTACGAGTGGATCACCACGTCGACGAAGTCCGGGTTGTCGAACGCGGCGGCGCTGCGCTCGAAGGTCGCGTCGTCGAACCGCCAGGAGGGCGACCAGGTGCGCCACAGCAGCCGGCACAGCGCGCGCCGGTCCTTCGCGAGTCCGGCGTGGCCGCGCTCGGTGAGGAAGTAGTACTGGTACCAGAGGCTGCGCTCGTTGTCGGGTGTGTCCGGGTCCATCGCGCGCGCGATGTCCTGGATGTTGTAGCTGTTGTACGAGACGAGCCCGGCGCAGCGCTGCGGCCACAGTGCCGCGACGACACACGCCGCGCGCCCGCCCCAGTCGTAGCCGGCGAGCACCGCACGCGGGACGGCGAGCGCGTCCATCAGCGCGAGCAGGTCGGCGCCGAGCGCGGCCTGCTCGCCGGAGCGCGGCGTCGTCGCGTCGACGAAGCGCGTCGGGCCGAAGCCGCGCAGGTACGGCACGATCACGCGGCAGCCGCGCGCGACGAGCCGCGGCGCCACCTCGGCGTAGGCGTGCACGTCGTACGGGAAGCCGTGCATCAGGAACACCGCCGGCCCGTCGGCCGGTCCGCCCGCGTGGTACGCGACGTCGAGCACCCCGGCGCGCACGGTGCGCACCGGGTCGAGTGCGGGCAGCGTCATCAGCGCGCGGCGCGCGACGGGTGCGAGCCG
>JBILTM010000348.1:0-2997 GCA_044371545.1 Burkholderiaceae bacterium | reverse complement strand
CATCGATCCGGAATCGCCCGGGCAGGGTGCGCGTGCCCTGATCGGTCCGAATCGCGAGACCCTCGAGCTGCCCGGTGAACGGATAGCGGTACGCGGGCGTCGCGACGAACGAGATTTCGACCGGTGCCGCGCCGTCGACCTCGGAGGCGATCAGGGTCTCGACCGCCTGCGGCCCGGTCCAGCCCGCCTGGGGCGAGGCTGACCGAAGCAGCGCGACCGACCCCGAGCCGTCGTCGGCGCGCGGCGTGACCGGGCGATCGTCCGGGTCGAACGCCGGCGAGACGAGCTGCTGGGCCACGGTGTGGCCGAACGCGTATCGGATCGGATGCGTCGCGGGCGGGGCCGGGTTCCACGGCGCCGCCCCGGCCGGAGTCCGGAAGCGCCGGGTCGTACCGCCCGAAGTGTCCTCGATCGCGGCGGCATGTGCGGTGCCGTGCCCGGAGCACGACAGCCGGTCCAGATCGCGCACGCGGGTCCGCCAGCACAGCTCGATGGCGTGCTGCAGTAGCCAGCCCGACGGGGGCCCTCCGGACACCGGTGGCCAGGGGCACTCGACGAAGCCATTCAGCGGGGCGAGCACGCGCGCGCCATCCACGAATGGGCCGGGTGCAGGCGCGGGGGCAGGGCCGGGTGCGGGCGACGGTGCACCCCCCGCCGTCGACTGTCTGCGCATCGCCGGCGACCGCGGTCGCGGTGGGCGGACGACCATCTCCGTGGCCGCAGCCGGCGGCGACCGCGAACAGCAGGGACAGACCAAGCGCGCACCCGCGTGCGTGCTTCATCGCTTTCTCGTGGCGCGCTGCGGTGTGGGCCGACGCGCCCGGAATGCCGAGCGCTCGAGGTGCAGCGTGGGTCGTCGCGCGCGGCACGCATTGCGTGCGATCAAGGGTCCTTCGGACCGCGGCGGGCGCCTATGGCTCGAAGAACGCCAGGATCGCGTCGAGCCCGCAGTGGTTGATCGCGTGCGTGGTCTCGTCGCGCACGATCGGCTTGGCGTGGAACGCGACCGACAGGCCCGCGATCGACATCATCTTCAGGTCGTTGGCGCCGTCGCCGACGACGATCGCCCGCGTGGGCGTGCAGCCGAGCTGCGCGCAGGCCTGCTCGACGATCGTGCGCTTGCGCTCGGCGTTGACGATCGGGCCGAGCAGCCGGCCGGTGAGCCGACCGTCGACCACCTCGAGCACGTTCGAGCGCGCGGTGTCGAGCCCGAGGCGGCGCTTCAGGCGCTCGGTAAAGAAGGTGAAGCCGCCCGAGACGACCAGCAGGTGCAGGCCCGCCGCCCTGAGCGCCGCGGTCAGGGCCTCGGCGCCCGGGGACAGGCGCACGCGCTCGTCCCAGACGCGCTCGAGCGTCGACTCGGGCAGGCCGGCGAGCAGCGCGACGCGCCGGCGCAGGCTCTCGTCGTAGTCGGCGATCTCGCCGCGCATCGCCGCCTCGGTGATCGCGCCGACCTCGGCCTTGCGGCCGACGTAGTCGGCGATCTCGTCGACGCACTCGATCGTGATCAGCGTGGAGTCCATGTCGAAGGCGGCGCCCCGGACGGCGGCGCGCCGCAGCCCGGGGCGCACGATCTCGGCGTCGACGCCGAGCGCCTCGCCGAGATCGCCGGCGCGCGCGCCGTCGATCGCCGCGTCGGGCCAGCAGGCGAGCGCGGCGGTGCGGACCGCGGGCGCCTCGCCGAGCGCGTCGGCGAAGGCCGCGACCGCGGCGTCGGGCAGGGCGGGATGCTGGACGACGAGTCGGGTCATGGGGGCGGGCGGGGCCGGTCGGGGGGCGGTGGGGCGGGGCTCAGCCCCCGAGCGCCTTCAGGATCTCGCGGATCCGCTGCACGCGCTGCGCGAGGTCGGGCGTCTTCAGCGTGAAGCGCAGGCGGTCGGGGCCGGAGAGCTTGACGTCGCGGCGCGACTGGATGAAGCGGATGATCCGCTCCTGCGGGATCGGCGGGGTGGGCACGAACTGCAGCACGATCGCCTCGGACGCCGCGTCGATCCGTGCGACGCCGAGCGGCGCCGACTGGATGCGCAGCCGGTGCGTGTCGATCAGGGCGCGAGCGGGCTCGGGGAGCTTGCCGAACCGGTCGATCAGCTCCTCCTGCATGCCGTCGAGCGTGTCCTGCGACGTGCAGTTGGCCAGGCGCTTGTAGAGCGTCAGCCGCTCGTGGACGTCGCCGCAGTAGTCGGCCGGCAGCAGCGCGGGCACGTGCAGGTTGATCTCGGTGACCGCCTCGAGCGGCGCCGACAGGTCGGGCTCGCGGCCGGCCTTCAGCGAACGTACCGCCTGGTTCAGCATCTCGGTGTAGAGACCGAAGCCCACCTCCTGCATGTCGCCCGACTGCGAGTCGCCGAGCACCTCGCCGGCGCCGCGGATCTCGAGGTCGTGCATTGCCAGGAAGAAGCCCGAGCCCAGCTCCTCCATCGCCTGGATCGCCTCGAGCCGCTTGGTCGCGTCCTTGGTGATCGCATCCTCGCCGGGGATCAGCAGGTACGCGTAGGCCTGGTGGTGGGAGCGCCCGACGCGGCCGCGCAGCTGGTGCAGCTGCGCGAGGCCGAACTTGTCGGCGCGATGCATCACGATCGTGTTCGCGGTCGGCACGTCGATGCCGGTCTCGATGATCGTCGTGCACAGCAGCACGTTGGCGCGCTGCGCGTGGAACTCGCGCATCACCCGCTCGAGCTCGCGCTCGTGCATCTGGCCGTGCGCGACGACGATCCGCGCCTCGGGCACGAGCTTCTCGAGCATCTGCCGGCGGTTCTCGATCGTCTCGACCTCGTTGTGCAGGAAGTAGGCCTGCCCGCCGCGGCGCAGCTCGCGCAGCAGCGCCTCGCGGATCGTGCCGTCGGATTCGCGGCGCACGAAGGTCTTGATCGCCAGGCGCTTCTGCGGCGCGGTGGCGATGACGGAGAAGTCGCGGATGCCCTCGAGGCTCATCGCGAGCGTGCGCGGGATCGGGGTGGCGGTCAGCGTCAGCACGTCGACCTCGGCGCGCAACGCCTT
>JBILTM010000135.1:0-14250 GCA_044371545.1 Burkholderiaceae bacterium | reverse complement strand
CGATGATGACCAGGCCCAGGCGCCTGAACCGCACCTCCTTGCCGAGCAGCTTGTGGGTGCCGATCACGATGTCGATCGAGCCGTCGGCCAGGCCGTCGAGCGCCGCGCGGACCTCCTTCGGGCTGCGGAAGCGCGACAGTTCGGCGAGGCGGAAGGGCCAGTTCGAGAAGCGGTCCTTGAAGGTCTCGTGGTGCTGCTCGGCGAGCAGCGTGGTCGGGCACAGGATCACCACCTGCTTGCCGTCGGCGGCCGCGACGAAGGCCGCCCGAAGCGCGACCTCGGTCTTGCCGAAGCCGACGTCGCCGCAGATCAGCCGGTCCATCGGCTTGCCGGACACCAGGTCCTGAGTGACCGCGTGGATCGCGGCGAGCTGGTCGGGTGTCTCGTCGAAGCCGAAGCCCGCGGCGAAGGCCTCGTAGTCGCGCGCGTCGAAGCGGAACGCGTGGCCCTGGCGCGCGGCCCGCCTGGCGTAGATGTTGAGCAGCTCCGCGGCGGTGTCGCGCGCGCGCTTGGCCGCCTTCTGCTTCGCGCGCTCCCACTGTCCCGAGCCCAGCCCGTGCAGCGGCGCCTCGTCGGGCGAGGCGCCCGAGTACCGGCCGATCAGGTGCAGCTGCGAGACCGGCACGTACAGCGTCGCGTCGTTCGCGTACTGCAGGTGCAGGAACTCGGTCGGGCCGTCGCCGAGGTCGAGGTTGACCAGCCCCCGGTAGCGGCCGATGCCGTGCTGCGCGTGCACGACCGGGTCGCCGACCGACAGCTCCGAGAGGTCGCGGATGATCGCGTCGACGTCGGTCGTCGCCTCCTGGCGCCGGCCGCGCCGGCGCTTCGCGGCGCCCGCGAAGAGCTCCGACTCGGTGACGACCGCGACGCCCGGCAGGCCGCTGCGCCGGAAGCCCTCCGCGAGCGGGCCGACGCCCAGCGCGCGCGGCAGCGGCGTCGCGGCGAACGACGCCCAGTCGTCGACCTGCGGCATCGCGATGCCGTGCTCGCCGAGCAGCTGCGCGAGCGTCTCGCGGCGGCCCGCGGACTCGGCGACGATCAGCACGCGGTCGTCGGTCGAGTCGAGCCACGCGGACAGGCGCGCGAGCGGCGCGTCGGCGCGCCGCTCCACGCCGAGCGGCGGCAGCGAGCCGGAGTGCGGCGCGCGGCGCGCGGCGGGCGCGTCGTCGTCGGTCGCGGCGGGCACCGGTGCGTCGTCGGCGATCGACAGCGCGCTGCGCGGCTCGCGCAGCGCATAGCGACCGAACGCGCGTGCCGCGACGAACCACGGCTCGACGCCGAGGAACAGCTCGTCGGGCCGAAGCAGCGGGCGCTGCGAGTCGTGGGCGAGGAACTTGTGGCGCTGCGCGGTCTCGTCGGTGAAGCGCCGGCCCGCGCCCTCGACGTCGCCGTGCGTCGCGATCAGCGCGTCGGCCGGCAGGTAGTCGAAGAGCGTCGCCGTCCCCTCGAAGAACAGCGGCAGCCAGTACTCGATGCCTGCGCTCGCGATGCCGTTGCCGACGTCGCGGTAGGGACCCGCCTTCGACGGGTCGCCCTCGAAGCGCTCGCGCCAGCGCCCCCGGAACGCGGTGCGCGAGGCCTCGTCCATCGGGAACTCGCGGCCCGGCAGGATCCGCACCGTGTCGACCGGATAGAGGCTGCGCTGCGTGTCCGGGTCGAAGGCGCGGATCGACTCGACCTGGTCGTCGAACAGGTCGAGCCGGTAGGGCAGTGCCGAGCCCATCGGGAACAGGTCGATCAGCCCGCCGCGCACGCAGAACTCGCCCGGGCGCACGACCTGCGAGACGTGCTCGTAGCCGGCGAGCGCGAGCTGCGCGCGCAGCGCAGCCTCGTCGAGCGTCTGCGCCTTGTCGAAGGTGAAGGTGTGCGCCGCGACGAAGGACGCCGGCGGGAGCCGGTGCAGCGCCGTGGTCGCCGCGATCGCCAGCAGGTCGACGCGTCGGCCCTGCAGCTCGTAGAGCGTCGCCAGCCGGTCCGAGACCAGGTCCTGGTGCGGCGAGAGCGCGTCGTAGGGCAGGGTTTCCCAGTCCGCGAGCGTACGCACGCGCAGCGCCGGAGCGAACCAGCGCACCTCGTCGGCGAGCCGCGTGGCGTCGAGGGCCGACGCGGTGACGACCACGAGCAGGCGGCCCTGCGCCGCGTGGCGGGAGGCGAGCGCGGCGAGCAGCAGCGCGTCGCCGGAGCCGTGCGTGGGCGGCAGCGCGCTGACGGCGCCGGGACCGGGCTCGGGAATGCCGGTGGCGACGTCGGCCGGCGCGGCGCAGGCGGGCGCGCGGTCGGGCACAGCGAGGGAGGTGGCGTCCAAGCGGAACGGCGGGCGGGTGCGAAACGTACAATTGTAGCTTTCGCGAACCGCGCGCCCCGCACCGACCCATGTCCGCCGCCGACGCCATCGAGCCGATCCCGCGCCACTTCGCGGTCGTGCCTGCCGCCGGCGCCGGCACGCGGCTCGGCGCCGACCGCCCGAAGCAGTACCTCGAGCTCGGCGGCGCGACGATCCTCGAGCGCACCGTCGCCATGCTGCTCGGCTGCGACTGGATCGAGCGCGTGATCGTCGTGGTCTCGCCCGACGACACGGTGGCGGCGACGCTGCCCGGTCTCGCGTCGTCGCGCGTCGCCCTCGAGCCGGTGGGCGGCGCGACGCGTCGGGCAAGCGTGCTCGGCGGGCTCGTCGCGCTGCACGAGCGTCATGGCGCGACCGACGACGACTGGGCCTGGGTCCACGACGCGGCGCGGCCCGGCGTCGAGCGCACATCGCTCGAGGCACTGCGCGACGCGCTCGCCGGCGAGCGCGTCGGGGCGCTGCTCGCGCTGCCGGTCGCGGACACGGTCAAGCGCGCCACCGCGGACCGTGCGGCCGCCACGGTCGAGCGCGACGCGCTCTGGGCCGCGCAGACGCCGCAGGTCTTCCCGGTGGGCGTGCTGCGCCACTCGCTCGAGCGGCACCACGCGGTGACCGACGAGGCGTCGGCGATCGAGGCCGCCGGCCGCGCACCGCGGCTGGTGCCGGGGACGCGGCGCAACTTCAAGGTGACGACGATGGACGACCTGACCGCGATGCGGGTGTCGCTCGGCACGGATGCGGCCGGCGCGGACGGCCCGCCATGGCGCATCGGCCAGGGCTGGGACGTGCACGCGCTGGTGCCGGGCCGGCCGCTGGTCATCGGCGGGGTCGTCGTGCCGCACCACTCGGGCCTGCTCGGCCACTCCGACGCCGACGTGCTGCTGCACGCGATCACCGACGCGCTGCTCGGCGGCGCGGCGCTCGGCGACATCGGCCGACACTTCCCCGACACCGATCCGCGCTTCGCCGGCGCCGACAGCCGCGTGCTCCTGCGGGAAGCCGCATCGCGCGTGCGCGCCGCCGGCTGGACGCCCGCGAACGTCGACTGCACGGTGATCGCCCAGGCGCCGAAGCTCGCGCCGCACGTGGCGGCGATGGTCGAGGCGATCGCAGGCGACCTCGGCCTGCCCGAGTCGCGGGTCAACGTGAAGGCCAAGACCTCGGAGCGGCTCGGCTACGCGGGCCGCGGCGAGGGCATCTCGGCCGAGGCGGTGGTGCTGCTCGCGCGCGCGGGCTGAGTCGCGCGCGGGGAGCGCGGCGCGGCCGTCCTACGAGAGGTCCGCGGCCAGCGCGTCGCGCGTGTCGGTCGGCACCGGCGCGAGCGTCTCGGTGTAGTTCGGGTGCTCGACGCCGATCGACAGCGTGACGCCGTACTTCAGCGCGGCCGCCATCTCCTCGGTCAGCTCCCAACGCAGGAAGTGGACCGCCGAGGTCTTCTCGTCGTTCTCGCGTTCGAGGTCCTCGTCGGCGATCGGCCAGACCTTCGGCGAGCCTTCGACCTGCAGCCACACGCGCTGCTCGATGCCCTTCAGGCGCGAGAGCGCCGCGCGCCGCACGGTCGGATCCGCGTACTCGATCAGCATCGTCGCCTTCAGGTTGCGCCCGTCCGGCACCAGCGGCCCGTACGACTCGAGCTCGTGCTGGATGCCTTCCTCCTCGAAGATCTTCTCGATCCGCAGCATCTCCTGGATCTGGTAGCGGATCGTCAGCTCGTCCTCGAACAGCAGGGTCACGTGCTCGCCGAGCGGCACGCTGCGGCGCTTCTTGTGGGCGATGACCTTGCGGCGGAACTCGGGCCGCGCCTTGTGGTACGCCTCGAGCGTCATCAGCGATTCGCGGGTGATCCGGGGCATGGCGACTCCTGTCATGCGTGCGCTCCTGGCGTCATTCCGGCAGGCCGTAGGCCGTGCGGAGCAGGGTGATGGGGTGCGCGAGCTTGCCGTCGGCCTTGCCCTGCATGCCCTGGGCGATATGGTGGCCTGCGAGCTGGCAGTCGGATGCGATCCAGCGCGGTTCGCCCGCCGGGTGCTCGGCCATCTGGCGGAACACCGGGCGCCCGATCTTCATCGCGGTCGCGTGGTACTCCTTCTTCACGCCCCAGGTGCCGGCGTGGCCGGAGCACCGCTCGACGGTGTGCACGGTGGTGTCTGGCACCATCGACAGCATCTCCCGGGTCTTCTGGCCGACGTTCTGCACGCGCAGGTGGCAGGCGACGTGGTAGCTGACGTTGCCCAGCCCCTCCTCGAAGTCGGTGACGAGCAGGCCGTCCTTGTTGCGGGCCACGAGGTACTCGAACGGGTCGAACATCGCGTCCTGCACCGCCTTCACGTCCGCGTCCTCGGGGAACATCAGCGGGATCTCCTGCTTGAACATCAGGCCGCAGGACGGGATCGGCGCGAGGATCGCATAGCCGGCGCGCGCGAGCGCGGCGAGCTTCGGGATGTTGCGCCCCTTGAGCTCGGCGACGCCCTCGAGGTCGCCGAGCTCGAGCTTCGGCATGCCGCAGCAGGCCTCCTTCTCGACCAGCACGTACGGGATGCGGTTGTGGTCGAGCACCTTCAGCAGGTCGTGGCCGATGCCGGGCTCGTTGTAGTTCACGTAGCAGGTCGAGAACACCGCGACCTTGCCCGGCGTGCGCTGGCCGTCGCGCACGGGATGCGGCGCCGAACCCGCCGCGGTCCTGCGGAACTGCTTCGACGTGAAGTCGGGCACCCAGGCGTCCTTGTGCACGCCCAGCCGGTCCTCGAGGACCTTGCGGAACCCCGGGCTGCGGTTCAGCGCGTTGACCGCCTTGACCACCACCGGGATCCCGGCGAGCGTGCCGTTGCGGTCGGTGGAGGCGAGCGTCGTGTCGCGGAACCTCGTCGGGGTGCCCTCGCGGAACTGGATCGCCTTGCCGCGCAGCATCAGGTGCGGGAAGTCGAGGTTCCACGGGTGCGGCGGCACGTACGGGCACTTCGTCATATAGCAGACGTCGCACAGGTAGCACTGGTCGACGACCTTCCAGTAGTCCTGCTTGTCGACGCCGTCGATCTCGCCGGTCTTGCCCTCGTCGACCAGGTCGAACAGCGTCGGGAACGCGTTGCACAGACTCACGCAGCGACGGCAGCCGTGGCAGATGTCGAACACCCGCTCCATCTCGGCGAAGGCCTTCTCCGTGTCGAAGAAGTCCGGGTTGCGCCAGTCGATCGGGTGCCGGGTGGGGGCTTCGAGCGAGCCTTCGCGTGCGGTCATCGTCGTCTCTGTCGTCGTCGAGGGGCGGGGCACAGGGCGGGCTCTGGTCGGAGCTCGGGGCAGGGCGCCGGCAAAAAAAGGGGAGCCCGTGAGCTCCCCCCGTTCGGTTCGCGCCGGCCTTCGTCGGGACCGGTCGCGCAGGGCCGGGCGTCAGGCGAGCTGCTCGAGCGCCTTCGCGAACTTGTTCGCGTGCGAGCGCTCGGCCTTCGCGAGCGTCTCGAACCAGTCGGCGATCTCGTCGAAGCCCTCGTCGCGCGCGGTCTTCGCCATGCCCGGGTACATGTCGGTGTACTCGTGCGTCTCGCCGGCGACAGCGGCCTTGAGGTTGTTCGACGAAGAGCCGATCGGCAGGTCGGTCGCCGGATCGCCCACCTCGGCGAGGTAGTCGAGGTGGCCGTGCGCGTGGCCGGTCTCGCCCTCGGCGGTCGAGCGGAACAGCGCCGCGACCTCCGTGTGGCCTTCGACGTCGGCCTTGTTCGCGAAATACAGGTACCGACGGTTGGCCTGGCTCTCGCCCGCGAATGCGGCTTTCAGGTTGTCGTGCGTCTTCGTGCCTTTGAGGCTGGGCATCGTGATCTCCTTGTCGGGTGCAACGAGGGGCTGGCGTCGTCTGTCCTGTACAGAAGACCGCAGGAGTGTAGCGACCCCCGTGGCGTTCGAGCCAATTGAACGTCGATATTCGGGTGATTGTCGTGCTCTATCGAGCGCGACGGGGGGCGCTCGCCCTGGCTCAGGCCGGAGCGTCGCCGAGCCGGACCCGGGCGAGCAGTCCGCCGTCGGGCGGCAGCTCCAGGCGCAGTTCGCCGCCGTGGCGCCGCGCCAGGCGCGCGACGATCGCCAGCCCGAGCCCGGAGCCGCCGTGCGCGCTGCGCTCCGCGTCGAGCCGCGTGAACGGCCGGGTGAGCCGCTCGAGCTGGTCGGCCGGCACGCCGGGGCCGTGGTCGCGCACGACGAGCTCGAGCGTGCGGCCGGTCCGCCGGGCGGCCACCTCCACATGTGCGGTGCCGTCCGGCCCCGCCGCGTAGCGGCGCGCGTTCTCGACGAGGTTGGCGACGATCCGCTCGAGCGCGGTCGGCGCACCGCGCCAGGCGGTGCCGGGGGCGACCGAGGCGGACAGCGCGAGGCGCGCGGCGTCCGGTCCGTGGCGGAAGCCGTCGAGCACCGACTCGACCGAGCGGGCCACGTCGACGCGCTCGGGCGGCTGTGCGGCCGCCGGCTGCGCGAACTCGACGAACTGGCGCACGATCGCGTCGATCCGGTCGATCTCGTCGGCCATCGACTCGCGCGTCGCGGCGTCGACCGGCGACATCTCGATCTCCATCCGCAAGCGGGTGAGCGGCGTGCGGATGTCATGGGAGATCCCGGCGAGCGCCTCGGCGCGGTCCTGCTCGAGCGCGGCGAGATCGGCTGCCATCCGGTTGAAGCTGCGGTTGACCGCGGCCAGCTCGGTCGGCGCATCCTCGCGCAGCATCGGCGGGGTCTCGCCGCGGGCGAGCTTCTCGATGCCGCGGGCGAGGTTGGCGAGCGGTCGGTTGACCACCCGGCTGATCGCGAGCGCCGCGGCGGTCGCGAGCGCGAGCGCGATCCCGATCCAGCCCAGCCAGTTGCGGTTCGTCTGCCGCGCGATGCGGGCCGGGTCGAGCAGCATCCAGTATGGATCGTCGTCGATCTCGAAGCGGATCCACAGCCCGGTCTCGCCATTGACCAGCGACGCGAGCCGGGTCTCCGGGCCGAGCAGCTCGCGCAGCTTCGCCTCGAAGGGCGCGCCGAAGCGGTCGTCGGGCCACGGCATCGCCCGGTCCGTCGGCTCGGCCGGCAGCACCGCGATGCCCTCGTTGCGCGCGAGGTCGCCGAGCAGCTCGAGACGCGCGGTGCCGGTCGCGCTCAGCAGCCCGGCGCGCGTCAGGTTGACGATCGAGGCGATCTCGCCGGCGAAGCGCTCGGCGCGCGGCTGCAGTTCCGCGGCGCGGAACACCTGCAGCCAGGCGAGCAGGCTCGCGGCGACCACGACCGCGATCAGCAGGAAGGTCCGCCAGAAGATCGACACCCGCCAGCGGCGGGCCGCCGCGGGCGGGGGCCGGGCCGTCACGGCCTCGGACGGGGCCGCCACCGGTTCAGTCGGGCACGAACACGTAGCCCACGCCCCAGACCGTCTGGATGTAGCGCGGGTTCGCCGGGTCGGCCTCGATCAGCTTGCGCAGCCGCGAGACCTGCACGTCGAGGCTGCGGTCGAACGCGCCGTACTCGCGCCCGCGCGCGAGCACCATCAGCTTCTCGCGCGACAGCGGCGCGCGCGGATGCCGCGCGAACACCTTGAGCACCGAGAACTCGCCGCTGGTGAGCGGCACCGGCTGGCCGTCGCGGGTCAGCGTGCGCAGCGCCGCGTCGAAGACGAACGGGCCGAAGCGCACCTCGCCGAGGTCGGTGGCCGGCGCGCCGGGTGCGTCCGGCGCGGGCTGGCGGCGCAGCACCGCGTTGATCCGGGCAAGCAGCTCGCGCGGGTTGAACGGCTTGGGCAGGTAGTCGTCGGCGCCCATCTCGAGTCCGACGATCCGGTCGACGTCGTCGCCCTTGGCGGTCAGCATGATCACCGGCGTGCGATCGTTGGCACCGCGCAGCCGGCGCACGATCGACAGGCCGTCCTCGCCCGGCAGCATCAGGTCGAGGATGATCAGGTCCCAGGGCTCGCGCTGCAGCAGCCGGTTCATCGACGGGCCGTCCTGCGCGAGCGCGACCTCGAACTGCTGCTGGGTCAGGTACCGGTGAAGCAGGTCGCGCAGCTTGGGGTCGTCGTCGACGACGAGCAGTCGCTTGGACGCGGTGTTCATCGGCACGGGCGGGGATGGAGGTCGGCCGATGATACTGCCCGGCCGCGGGGGGCGAGGGGTGCCGTCCGACCGCCGGTTACCCGGCGTTACGCCGCTTACCCGGGGGCCGCCGGGGGGGCCGGGGACGCCGACTAGAATGGCGCGACGGAGGTGCCGATGGGGCGCGTGGGTCGTGCGCTGTGCGGGGTGGGGGTGCGGGGGGGGGGGGGGGGGGGCGGCGCCGGCGGGGGGGCGCCCCCACGCCCGTGCTCGCCCGCGACGAAGACCCCGACCGGCAGGCGCGCCGCCACGAGCTGCGTCAGCAGCTGCAGGCCGAGCGCGAGCGCTGGCGCGGCGAGGAGCGAGGCCGCGGCGGCTGGGCGCCGCCGCCGGGCCATGCGCCCGGGAGCGGCTACGCCGCGCCGCCGGGCGGCGGACGGGCGCCCGGCCACGGCGCGGGCGGCCCGTATCCGGCGCCGCCCGCGTACGCGCCGCCCCCGGGCTACGGCGCCCCGCCGGGCTACGCGCCCGCGCCCGGCCACGGCGGCGGTCCCGGCTGGGGAGGCGGCCACCGGCTGTCGCCCGACGAGCGTCGCGCGCTGCGCCAGGAGCTGCGCCAGCAGCGTCCGTGACCTCCGCGCCGCGGCGCGGGCCCGCGGACGGCTGGCATAGAATCGCCGGATGCCTTCCGATCCCGCACCGCGCGACGCCCACCGTGCGGGCCCGACCGTGCTCGCGATCGACACCACCGCGGGCCTGTGCTCGGTCGCGCTGCTCGGGCCCCGAGGCGCGGCGCGGCGTGCGGAGCCGATGACGCACGGCCACTCGCGGCACGTGCTCGGCCTGGTCGGCGCGGTCCTCGACGAGGCCGGCGTCGCACCCGGCGAGATCGCGGCGATCGGCTTCGGCAGCGGCCCCGGCTCGTTCACCGGCCTGCGGATCGCCTGCGGCGTCGCGCAGGGCCTGGGCTTCGGCTGGTCGGTGCCGCTCGTGCCGGTGGACGCGATGCGCACCCTCGCGCTGCAGGCCTCGCTCGCGTCGCCCGGCGCGCCGGGGCCCGTGCTCGTCGCGCTGGACCTGAGGATGGGCGAGGTCTGCGTCGCCGCGTTCGACCCGCTCGACCGGGCCGCGTGGGCGACGCCTTCGCACGGGCCCGCGCTCGCGTCGCCCGAGCGGGCCATCGAGGCGTTCGATGCGCACGGCGGCGCGCCCCTGCTCGCAGGCGACGGCTTCGACGCGTATCCGGCGCTCGGCGAGTGGGTCCGGCAGCGCGGCGCGGCGCGGGCGCCGACGGCGATCCAGCCCGATGCGTCCGCGGTCGCCCGTCTCTCGCTGGCCGGGTTGCGCGCGGGCCGGGCGGTCGATGCGGCGCGGGCCGCGCCCACCTACCTGCGCGACAAGGTCGCGCTCGACGTCGGTGAGCAGGCGGCGCTTCGCGCGGCCCGGGCCGCCGGGGCGGCACGGTGAGCGCCGAGCCGATCGGGTGGTCCGCGCCGCCCGCGTGGAACGCGCGCGCGATGCGCCGAGCGGACCTCGCGCAGGTCTCTCAGATCGAGGCGCGGATCTTCCCGTTCCCGTGGACCTACGGCAACTTCGCCGACTCGCTCGCGGCCGGCTACGACGGCTGGGTGCTCGAGTCGCTCGAGGCGCCGGACACGCTGCTCGGCTATGCGATCGTGATGTGGCTGCCCGACGAGGTGCACCTGCTGAACCTGAGCGTGGATGCGCCGGTGCAGGGGCGCGGCCTCGGCGCCGACATGCTCGACTGGCTGATGGGCGACGCGGGCGCGCGCGGCGCGCGCTCGATGCTGCTCGAGGTGCGGCCGTCGAACACGCCGGCGCTGCGGCTCTACGAGCGCAAGGGGTTCATGCGGGTCGGGCTGAGGCGCCGCTACTACCCGGCGCACGACGGCGCCCGCGAAGATGCGATCGTGATGATCCGGCGACTCGATCAGTGGGGCCCCGCGCGTGGATGAGCATCGGCGCCGGGCCTGGGACGCGCTCGGCCTCGGCCCCGCCTGGCGGCTGAGGGATCCGGCCGCGCTCGAGGCGGGCGAGGGCGGCGCCGCGTCCGCGGACCCGGACGATCCGGGTCCCGTCGGCGCACCGGCCGGCGCGCTGCCGTGGTCCGAGCCGGCCTCGGCCGAACACGGGCGCGAGCCCGAGCCGGTCGCGCTCGCGCAATCCCCGGCCGAGCCCTCGCTTCGCGACCCCGTGATCGCGCGCCTGCCCTGGCCGTCGCTCGAGGAGGCCGTGGTCGGCTGCGTCGCCTGCGAGCTGTGCCGTACGCGCCGCAACACGGTGTTCGGCGTCGGCCCGCACACCGCGCGCTGGATGCTGGTCGGCGAGGCACCGGGCGAGCAGGAGGACGAGCGCGGCGAGCCGTTCGTGGGCCCGGCCGGTCGGCTGCTCGACCAGATGCTCGCGGCGATCGGCGTGGACCGGCCCACCGAGGCGTTCATCGCGAACGTGCTGAAGTGCCGCCCGCCCGGCAACCGCAACCCGCAGCCGGGCGAGGTCGCCCGCTGCGAGCCGTACCTGCTGCGCCAGGTCGAACTGATCCGCCCGACGCTGATCGTCGCGCTCGGCCGCTTCGCCGCGCAGTCGCTGCTGCGCACCGACGCGTCGATCGCGAGCCTGCGCGGGCGCGTGCACCGCTTCCGCGCGGGCGAGGTCGAGGTGCCGCTGGTGGTGACCTATCACCCGGCCTACCTGCTGCGCACGCTGCCCGACAAGGCGAAGTCGTGGGCGGACCTGCGGCTTGCGCGGCGGACCTTCGACGCCGCAGGCTGAGCCTGCGCGGTGGTCTCGGCAGCCGTCCCGCGGCTCAGTGCCGCGACTGGCCGATCAGCGCGACCGAGTCGAAGCGGGCCTGGTTCGCGCGGTGCAGCCGGATCACCCCGAGCATCGTCACCGCGACGAACGAGCCGAACAGCACGATCACCGTGTTGATGTGCACGTCCGCGCGGATCAGCACCGCGTAGAGCGCGAGCATCGCGAGGATCATCAGGTTCTCGTTGAAGTTCTGCACCGCGATCGAATGGCCGGCGCTCATCAGCACGTGGCCGCGGTGCTGCAGCAGCGCATTCATCGGCACGACGAAGAAGCCCGCCATCCCGCCGATCAGCACCAGCGTCGCGTAGGCGACCGGCAGCGTGTGCACCAGCGTCATCATCGGCACCAGTACGCCCATCGCGACGCCGAACGGCAGCACCCGCAGCGAGCCCTTCAGCGGCACGAAGCGCGCCGCGACCACCGCGCCGACGGCGATGCCGAGCGCGACGACCCCCTGCAGGATCGCGGCCCGCGACAGCGGCATGCCGAGCTGCACGTCGGCCCACTTCAGCACGATGAACTGCAGCGTGGCGCCCGCGCCCCAGAACAGCGTGGTCACCGCGAGCGAGATCTGGCCGAGCTTGTCGCGCCACAGCACCTTCAGGCAGTGCCAGAAGTCGACGACCAGCTTCAGCGGGTTGCGCTCCTGGTGCGCGTAGCGCGCGCCGGTATCGGGGATCCGCAGGTTGAAGAGCGCGGCCAGCCCGTAGACGGCGGCGATCACGAGGATCGCCGATTCGGCCGGCGTGTCGATGCCGGTCTCCATCGAGGGGAAGTCGAGCGAGAGCAGCGAGGCCGACACCGTCGGGCTGATCAGCGCGCCGCCGAGCACCGTGCCGAGGATGATCGAGCCGACGGTGGTGCCCTCGATCCAGCCGTTGGCCGCGACCAGCTTCTCCGGCGGCAGCAGCTCGGTCAGGATCCCGTACTTGGCCGGCGAGTAGGCGGCCGCTCCGAAGCCGACGACCGCGTAGGCGAGCAGCGGATGCACCGTCAGGAACATCAGCGCGCAGCCGACCACCTTGATGGTGTTGGTCACGAACATCACGCGGCCCTTGGGCATCGAGTCGGCGAACGCACCGACGAAGGGCGCCAGCACCACGTACGAGATGGTGAAGAACAGCTTGAGGAGCGGCTTCATCCACTCGGGCGCGTGCATCTCGACCAGCAGGGCGATCGCGGCGATCAGCAGTGCGTTGTCGGCGAGCGACGAACAGAACTGCGCCGCCATGATCGTGTAGAAGCCGCGTTTCATCGAATCTGAGCCGTCTCCGCGGGGCGTTATACCATGCCGCATCCGCTCCACAGGTGCTCGATGCCGCGTCCCGTCTCCGCCTCGGTCTCCATCTCCGCCCTGGCCCACAACCTGTCCGTCGTCCGCCGCCGGGCGGCGGGCACGCGGGTGTGGGCGGTCGTCAAGGCCCATGCGTACGGTCACGGCCTGCCTGCGGCGATCCGCGGCTTCGCGGCCGCCGACGGCATGGCGCTCGTCGAGTTCGACAACGCACGACGGCTGCGCGCGCTCGGCTGGCGCGGACCGATCCTGATGCTCGAGGGCGCGTTCGGTCCGGCCGACGTCGCGACCGCGGCGGAGCTCGGCCTGTCGCTCGCCGTCCACGACGCCGCGCACCTCGGGTGGCTGCGCGCGCACGAGGGCCGCTCGATCGACGTGTGGCTCAAGCTGAACACCGGCATGAACCGGCTCGGCATCCCGCCGGACGAGGCGGCCGCAGTGCAGAAGGCGCTCGCGGCGCTGCCCTGCGTCGGCAAGGTGTCGCTGATGACGCACTTCGCGGACGCCGACCGTCCGGGCGGCGCGCTCGCGGCGATCGAGCGCTTCGACCGAGCGACCGGCGCGTTGACGGGCTCGCGCTCGATGGCAAACTCCGCGGCGATCTTCGACGTGCCCGAGGCGCACCGCGACTGGGTGCGGCCGGGGATCATGCTCTACGGCGCGTCGCCGTTCGCCGACCGCGGCGCGGCTGCGCTCGGGCTGCGTGCGGCGATGACCCTGCGCACGGAGGTGATCGCGGTGCAGTCGCTGAAGGCGGGCGACGCGGTCGGCTACGGCTCGACCTTCGTCGCCGACGCTCCGATGCGCGTGGGCGTCGTCGCGTGCGGCTACGCCGACGGTTATCCGCGGCACGCGCCGAACGGCACGCCGATCGACGTGGCCGGCACGCGCACGCGCACCGTGGGGCGCGTGTCGATGGACATGCTCGCGGTCGACCTCGGTCCCGTGCCCGAGGCCGGCGTCGGTGCGCCGGTCGAGCTCTGGGGCGAACACGTGCCGGTCGACGAGGTCGCCGCGAGTGCGGGCACCGTCGGCTACGAGCTGCTCTGCGCGGTCGCGCCGCGCGTGCCGATGCACCTGGCCGACTGACGCGTGGCGAAGGTCCGCACCCAGTACGTCTGCAGCGAGTGCGGCGGCACCAGCCCCAAGTGGGCCGGGCGCTGCCCGCACTGCGGCGCGTGGAACACGCTGCAGGAAGGCGTCGTCGAGCCGCCCCGGGCCGCCGCGGCGGGCAACCGCTTCGCGCCGCTCGCGGCCTCGGGTGGCGTGCAGTGGCTCGACCAGGTCGTCGCCGCCGAGGTGCCGCGCTTCTCCACCGGCGCCGAGGAGTTCGACCGGGTGCTGGGCGGCGGACTGGTGCCCGGCTCGGTCGTGCTGATCGGCGGCGATCCGGGCATCGGCAAGTCGACGCTGCTGCTGCAGGCGCTCGCGCACCTGTCGCAGTCGATGCCGGTGCTGTACGTGAGCGGCGAGGAGTCGGCCGCACAGGTGGCGCTGCGCGCGCGCCGGCTCGGTGTCGACGGCTCGAAGGTGCCGCTGCTGCCCGAGATCGGGCTGGAGCGCATCGTCGCCGGCGTCGAGGCGAACAAGCCCGCGGTCGTCGTCGTCGACTCCATCCAGACGCTCTACACCGAGCAGCTGACCTCGGCGCCCGGCTCGGTCGCGCAGGTGCGCGACTGCGCGGCGCAGCTCACGCGGCTCGCGAAGCAGACCGGCGTCGCGGTGGTGATGATCGG
>JBILTM010000106.1:0-17303 GCA_044371545.1 Burkholderiaceae bacterium | reverse complement strand
CCGCCGCTCGCGTCGACGGCTGCGAACGCCGCGGCCGTGCTCGCGTTCAACGTCGCGTTCGTGCCGCCGCGCGGCGTGCTCGACGTGGAGTTGCGCGAGCACGCGCTGCTGCTCGCGACGATGCTCGCGGTCTCGACGATCGTCGCGCTGCTGGTCGCGCGCCAGCGCCGCCTCGCCGCGACCGAGCGCGAGCTCGCGGCGCGTGCCGGGCGTCTCCACGCGTTCGGCGACGCGCTGCGCGACGCCGAGGACCCTGCGGCCTGCGCGTCGCGGCTGCGCGCGATGCTGGCCGCGGCCTGCGGCGGGTCGGTCGTGCTGCGCTGGAACACCGCGGACGGCGCGGCGTGGGCCCGGCTCGGCGAGGCGACGCCCGACGAGGAGGACGGCCTGCGCGAGGCCGCCGCGTCGATGCGCGCGATCGGCGCGGGCACCGGGCGCCGTCCCGACCTGGGCGCGACCTGGCTGCCGCTGCGGGGGCGGACGTCGTCGCTCGGCGCGGCGCTCGTGCGCTGGCCGCGACCAGGGGCACCCGACCCGGGCCTGCTCGATCACCTGCAGTCGCTGTGCGACGCGATGGGGCTCGCGCTCGAGCGCACCGCCGCACTCGCCGCCGCGGCGCGCGCCCGCGAGGCGACCCGGGCGCAGGCGCTGCGCGGCACGCTGCTCGCGGCGATCGCGCACGACCACCGCACGCCGCTCGCGACCATCCTCGGCGCGGCGACCTCGCTGCGCGACCAGGCCGGCCGGCTCGACGACGCGAGCCGGCGGCGGCTCGCCGACACGATCGTCGACGAGGCGGCACAGCTCGCGCGGGTCGTCGACAACACCCTGCAGCTCGCCCGTCTCGACGCGCCGGGCGTGTCGCTGTCGCTCGACTGGGAGTCGGTCGAGGAGCTGGTCGGCGCGGCTGCCGCGCGGGCGAGGCGGCGCGATGCCACGCGCCGCGTGCGCACGCGGGTCGAGCCGGGCCTGCCGCTGCTGCGCGTCGACGCGGTGCTGGTCACGCAGCTGCTCGACAACCTGCTGACCAACGCGTTCGTCCACGGCGCGCCGGACCGCGCGGCCGAGGTCGAGGTCGAGGTCGAGGCGAGGCGCGCCGGTGCCGCCGTCGCCCTCGTCGTGCTCGACCGCGGGCCCGGCCCGCCGAGCGCGGCGCTCGCGCGCGCGGACGGCGACGCCGCGCCCGACGGCGCTGTGCCCGACGGCGCACGCTCCGGCGTCGGCCTCGGCCTCGCCGTGTGCCGCGCGATCGCCCGCGTGCACGGCGGCACGCTCGCGCTGCGCGCCCGGCCCGGCGGCGGCACCGAGGCCGAGTGCCTGCTGCCGGTCGCCGATGCGCCGGTGCCGCCCGCCCCGGAGGCCGCATGAGCCTGTCGGTGCTGCTCGTCGAGGACGACCGCGAGCTGCGGCGCACGCTGCGCGACGCGCTCGAGCTCGAGGGCCACCGGGTCGCGGCCGCGGCGAGCCTCGCCGACGCGCGCGCCCAGCTCGCGCACGCGTTCGGCGACGGCGGCCCGGATGCGGTGCTGCTCGACCTCGGGCTGCCCGACGGCGACGGCGAGTCGATGCTCGCAGCGTTGCGCCGTGGCGGCGACGTGCCGGTCATCGTGATCTCGGCGCGCGACGCGGACGCGGCGAAGATCCGCCTGCTCGACGCGGGCGCCGACGACTACCTGGTCAAGCCGTTCGCGATCGGCGAGCTGCTCGCCCGTATCCGCGTGGCCCTGAGGCACCGCGGCCGGTCGGCCGCGCCGGCGGTCGTCCGCTACGCGCGCGACGGCCGCGTCGTCGACCTGCCGGCGCACCGCGTGACCGTCGACGGCGCGCCGGTGCACCTCACGCCGACCGAGTTCAAGCTGCTCGCGCGCCTGGTGCGCAGCGCCGGCCAGGTGGTCACGCACCGCGCACTGCTCGCCGACGTCTGGGGGCCCGCGCACGTCGACGACACCCACTACCTGCGGCTGTACCTCGGGCAGCTGCGCGCCAAGCTCGAAGCCGACCCCGCCGACCCGCGGCTGCTGCTGACCGAGCCGGGCGTCGGCTACCGGCTCGCCGAGCCCGATCCCGAACCGGGGGCGGGCACGCCGCCCACCGGCTGACGCGCGCCGATCCTTATGCGTTCCTGACGCCCCCGCGCGCATCGTCCGGTCACCTCCACCCGATCCGGAACCGCGCATGTCCGTCGCGTCCACCGGGGCCGCCCCGTCGGCGTCCCCCGCCCCCGACGTCCGCCCTCAGTCGATCGCCGCGCTGACCCTCGGCGCGCTCGGCGTCGTCTACGGCGACATCGGCACCTCGCCGCTCTACACCGTCAAGGAGATCTTCGCGCCCGCCACCGGCGTGCCGCTCGATGCGCCGCACCTGGTGGGCGCGGTGTCGGCGATCGTCTGGGCGCTGATGCTCGTCGTGACACTGAAGTACGTCGTGCTGATCCTGCGTGCGGACAACCACGGCGAGGGCGGCGGCCTCGCGCTGACCGCGCTGGCGGCCGACACGGTGCGCGACCGGCCGCGGCTGCGGCGCGCGCTGCTGCTGCTCGGCGTGGCGGGCGCGACGCTGTTCTACGGCGACAGCGTGATCACGCCGGCGATCTCGGTGCTCGGCGCGATGGAAGGCCTGACCGTGCTGGAGCCCGAGCTCGAACGCTGGGTGCTGCCGGCGTCGGCCGCGATCCTGGTCGGCCTCTTCGCGGTGCAGCGCTTCGGCACCGCGGTCGTCGGCCGCTTCTTCGGGCCGGTGATCGTCCTCTGGTTCACCGTGCTCGGCGCGATCGGGCTGGTGCACATCGCCGCGCAGCCGGGGATCCTGGCCGCGCTGAACCCCGCCCACGCGATCGGCTTCCTGCTCGACCGGGGCTGGCACGTGCTCGCCGCGGTCGGCGCGATCGTGCTCGCGCTGACCGGCGCCGAGGCGCTGTACGCCGACATGGGCCACTTCGGCAAGCGGCCGATCCGCCTCGCGTGGCTCGGGCTCGTCTTTCCCGGCCTCGCGCTGAACTACCTCGGGCAGGGCGCGCTGCTGATGGCCGATCCGTCGGCGATCGCGAACCCGTTCTACCGGATGTTCCCCGAGGCCTGGCTGGTGCCGGCGCTGGTGCTGGCGACGCTCGCCGCGATCATCGCGTCGCAGGCGGTGATCTCGGGTGCGTACTCGATGACGCGACAGGCGATCCAGCTCGGCTTCCTGCCGCGGATGACCGTGCGCTTCACGTCGGCGTCGGAGGCCGGGCAGATCTACATGCCCGCGGTGAACGCGGTGCTGCTCGTGGGCGTGCTGGCCGCGACGTTCGGCTTCGGCAGCTCGTCGGCGCTCGCGGGCGCCTACGGCATCGCGGTCACGCTGACCATGCTGATCACCACGCTGCTCACCTGGGTCGTCGTGCGCGAGCGCTGGCGCCTGCCCGCACCCGTCGCCTTCGGCGCGACCGCGTTCTTCGTCGCGCTCGACGTGCTGCTGGTCGCCGGCTGCGCGGTGAAGCTCTTCGACGGCGGCTGGTTCCCGCTCGCGCTGGGCCTCGTGCTCTTCGTGGCGATGAGCACCTGGTGGCGCGGCCGTGCGCTGATGCTCGGCGCGCTGCGCCGCGGCGGCGTCGCGCTCGAGGACTTCCTGGTCACGCTGCACGTCGACGAGATCCCGCGCGCGGTCCGCACCGCGGTCTACCCGGTCGCCGATCCCGCGACCGTGCCCCGCGCGCTGCTGCACAACCTCAAGCACAACCAGGTGCTGCACGAGACCAACGTCATCCTGACGGTCGAGTTCGCGTCGCGGCCCTGGGTGCCGGCTGCCGAGCGCGCGCAGGTCGAGGCGCTCGGCCGGGGCTTCTGGCGGGTCGTGCTGCGCTACGGCTTCATGGAGCGGCCCGACGTGCCGGCGGCGCTCGCCGGCGCGGATCTGCAGGGCCTGCGCGTGCCGATGTTCGAGACCAGCTGGTTCCTGAGCCGCGAGGCGGTCGTGCCGGCGCCGGGCGGCGGCATGGCGAACTGGCGCGAGCGGCTGTTCGCCGCGATGAGCCGCAACGCGGGCGGCGCCGCCGACTTCTTCCGGCTGCCCGACGACGCGGTCGTCGAGCTCGGCACGCGCGTGCAGATCTGAAGGGTCTGCGCGGCCCGGTTCGACGATCCGCCCCGCGGCGGTGCGCGCATGCGCCGCCACGGGGTCGCGATACGATGCGCGACCCGGCCGGAACCGAGGGTGCGCTTGCCTTCGGCCGCGCCTGTCGTACACTGCGCCCCCTGTGCCCGACGCGCCGCACCGGCGCCGACGGGCCCGCCGCAACCTCACGAGGAGACTCCCGATGAAGCTCACCCGGCTGCCGATCGCGCTCGCCCTGGCCGGAGCCGCGCTGCTGACCGCCGCGCCCGCTTCCGCGCAGACCCAGATGAAGATGAACATCTCCATCGGCCAGAACTCGCACTACGGCGTCGCGATCGACACCTTCGCCCGCGAGGTCGAGAAACGCACCGCGGGTCGCTACAAGATCCAGAACTTCTACGCCGGCGCGATGGGCGCCGAGCGCGAGTCGATCGAGGCGATCCAGCTCGGCACGCACGAACTGACGATGAGCTCGACCGGCCCGGTGCCGAACTTCGTGCCCGAGACCCGGATCCTCGACATCCCGTTCCTGTTCCGCGACAAGGCGCACGCGCGCGCAGTGCTCGACGGCCCGATCGGCCAGGACCTGCTCGCGAAGTTCGAGTCCAAGGGCATCAAGGCGCTGGGCTGGGCGGAGAACGGCTTTCGCCACATGACCAACAGCAAGCGCCCGGTCAACACGCCCGAGGACCTGAAGGGCCTGAAGATGCGGACGATGGAGAACCCGGTCCACATCGCCGCGTACAAGGGCTTCGGCATCGTGCCCACGCCGATGGCCTTCACCGAGGTGTTCACCGCGCTCCAGCAGGGCACGGTCGACGGCCAGGAGAACCCGCTGTCGGTGATCACCGCCGCCAAGCTCGACCAGGTCCAGAAGCACCTGTCGCTGACCGGCCACGTCTACTCGCCCGCGGTGCTGCTGATGAGCAAGGCGGCGTTCGACAAGCTGTCGGCCGAGGACAAGAAGCACTTCATGGACGCCGCCGCCGAGGCGATCAAGGCGAACCGCGCGCGCGTCGACGACGACGACGCGAAGGGCGTCGCGGACCTGAAGTCGAAGGGCATGCAGGTCGTCGAGGTCGACAAGTCGAAGTTCCAGACGGCGCTGACGCCGGTCTTCGCGGAGTTCAGCAAGCAGTTCGGCCAGGCCAACATCGACCGGATCCGCAACTACAAGTGACATGGCGGGCGCGGCGCCCTGCCCGGGGCGCCGCTCGGCCCGACCGTTCCGGCACGCGCGCCGCACCGCCGGCGCGCCACGTGCCCGGCCTCACCGGCCCCGCTTCCCCGGAGTCCCCATGAAGGACACCCTGCTCGCGATCGAGCGCCGCACCACGGCGTTCGCCCTCTACGTGTCGTGCGCGATGCTGGCGATCGCCGCCGCGCTCGGCTTCTGGCAGATCCTCACCCGCTTCGTGCTCGAGCAGCCGTCCGAATGGACCGAGGTGCTGATCCGCTTCGCGCTGGTCTACATGGTCTTCTTCGGCATCGCAGCCGCGTTCCGGCAGGGCGCGATGGTCTGCGTCGACGTGGTGTACCGCTGGAGCGGCGCGCGTACCCGGCGCTTCCTCGACTGGTCGGTGGCCGCGGTGTCGATCTTCCTGCTGCTGCTGATCGTCGTGATCGGCTGGGACTACGCGCAGCGCGGCAAGGTGCAGTCGGTCGCCGGGCTCGAGGACATGTCGATGTTCTGGGCCTACCTGGCGATGCCGCTGGGCGGCGTGTTCGCGATCCTCGGGGCGCTGGGCAACGCGCTCGACCCGAAGCGCGAAGACCTCGAGCTGGCGCAGTGAGGAGCGTGCGATGACCACTGCGATGCTCGTCTCGATGCTGCTGTGCTTCGCGCTGACGGTGTCGGTCGCCGTGTCGATCGGCCTGTCGGCGGTGCTCGGCATCCAGATCACCGGCGCGAACAAGCTGCTGATCGTCAAGGAGATGTTCGGCTCGATCAACAAGTTCCCGCTCGCCGCCATCCCGTTCTTCATCCTCGCCGGCAACCTGATGGAGGGCGGCGGCATCTCGCGCCGGCTGGTCGAGTTCGCGCGCTCGATCGTCGGCGGCGTGCAGGGCGGCCTGCCGATGACCTGCGTGCTGACCTGCATGATCTTCGCCGCGGTGTCGGGCTCGTCGGTGGCGACCACCTTCGCGATCGGCGCGATCCTGATCCCGGCGCTGGTGCGGCACGGTTACCCGAACAACTACGCCGCCGCGCTGCAGGCCACCAGCGCGGAGCTCGGCGTGATCATCCCGCCCTCGATCCCGATGATCCTGTACGGCGTGTCGGCCGAGGTGTCGATCGGCGAGCTGTTCATCGCCGGCTTCGGCCCCGGGCTGCTGATCGGCGGGGCGCTGATGCTCTTCGTGTGGGTCTACTGCAAGATCAAGGGCTGGGGCAAGCAGGACGGCGACGGGCGACTGGGCTTCGGCACCGCGACCCGCAAGGCGGCCTGGGCGCTGCTGATGCCGGTGATCATCCTCGGCGGCATCTACGGCGGCATCTTCACGCCGACCGAGGCGTCCGCGGTCGCAGTGGTCTACGCGCTGGTCGTCGGCATGGTGATCTACCGCGAGATCAAGCCGTCGGACCTGTTGCCGATCCTGAAGAAGTCGGCGATCTCGTCGTCGGTGATCCTGTTCATCATCGCGAACGCGGGCCTCTTCGCGTTCCTGATCACCCGCGCCGGCGTGCCCGACGCGATCGGCACCTGGCTCACCTCGGTGCTCGACAGCCCGTTCTGGTTCCTGCTCGGCGTCAACGCCGCGCTGTTCGTGATCGGCATGTTCATCGAGACCTCGGCCTCGATCATCGTGCTCGCGCCGATCCTCGCACCGGTTGCCGCGCACTTCGGCATCGACCCGGTGCACTTCGGGATCATCATGGTGGTGAATCTCGCGCTCGGCATGATCACGCCGCCGTTCGGCGTGAACCTGTTCGCCGCGTGCACGGTCGCGCGGATCTCGCTCGACCGGATCATCCCGTACCTGCTGCCGTTCGTGCTGGTGGTGCTCGGCTGCCTGATGCTGATCTCCTACGTGCCGGTGATCTCGCTCGGGCTGCGCGACCTGGTCTACAAGTGACCGGTGGGCCGGCGCGCCCCGCGCGCCGGCCGGACCCTCGCCGCCTCCCGAGAACACGGTACGCGGCCGCGCCGGTGCCCTGGATGCGGGATGCGGGCCACCCGTCGCGGCGCGTAGCGTGACTCCGTCCGGTGCGCCGCATCCCGTCGCGCGCCGACCTACCCGGAGTCACGCGCCATGCCGTACCGTTCGATGTCCGCCGCCGCGCTGCTCGTGGCGCTGTGCCTGCCCGCCGCGCACGCGCAGTCCGCCGCCTCGCCGCAGGTCGTCGCCGCGATCGATCCGTCACGTGGCGCCGACGTCGCCGCGCTGCGCACCCGCGCGTGGCGTGACGACGCCCGCGCGCAGATGGGGCTCGCGATGGTGCTCGGCGACGCGCACCGCCGCGGCGCAAGCGAGTCGTCGATGGTCGAGGCCGCCTACTGGGCCGGCCGCGCGTGGCACGCGCCGACGCCGGTGTCGCCCGACGCGATGGCCGCGTTCGTCGCGTCCAACTGCGGGTCCGCGGCGATCTCGCGGCACTGGGTCTGCACCGAAGGGGAGTGACGGTGAGCGCGTTCGCACGGCCGGGCGTGCTCGCGGTGCTCGCGGGCCTCGCGTTCGGCGCGGTCCTCGCGCACGGCGCGCCGCAGTCCGGCGCGCTGCGCCACGACGCGCCGCGACCGACGGCCGGTCGCTCGATCGTTCCGGTCGTCCATGCGCGTGTCGCGACGGCGCCCGATCCGCGCGAGGCGGCGCGCGACGCCCGCAGGGCCGCGCTGGGCGCGCGTCTCGCCGCGATGGACGCGACCGGCTTCGCGGACCGCGAGCTCGACGACGTCGAGGAGCGGCTGGTGGTGTTCGATGCGACCGGCGCGCTGTCGCCGATCCACCGCGACACGCTCGCGACCTACGTCGGCACGCTGCGCGCCGGCGGCGTCACCGTCCTCGCCGAGGCCTGCGCGCCGGCCGACGACGCGGGCGGCGCGCGGCTGCAGCGGGCGCTCGAGCGGGCGTTCGGGTCGGTGGGTGCGCCCGCGTGGGCGGTCCGGGCGCAGCACACGCCCTGCAGCCTGCCCGGCGGCGTGGTGCTGCGGCCGGCGCGCTGAGCCGTCGCGCTCAGGCCGACAGCGGCGTGCCGACGCCGCGCGTCGACGCGTCGGTCGGCACCGCCTCGGGCATCGGCCTCGTGTCGACCGCGAGCGGGCCGTCCGAGCCGACCACGCGGTCGCGCCCGGAGGCCTTCGCGCGGTACAGGCGCCGGTCGGCTGCGATCAGCAGTTCCTCGAGCGTCGTGCCGTCGGCCGCGGTCGCGACCCCGATCGACACGGTGACCGTCATGTCCGGTGTCGCGAGCCCGAACGCGGTCGCGCGCATGCTGTCGCACATCCGCTGCGCGAGCGCGAGCCCGGCCTCGGGCGTCGTGCGCTCGACCAGCAGGCAGAACTCCTCGCCGCCGTAGCGGCCGATCGCCGCGCCCTCGGGGCAGGCCTCGCGCAGCAGCCGCGCGAAGCGCTGCAGCACGCGGTCGCCGCTCGCATGGCCGTACCGGTCGTTGACCTGCTTGAAGCGGTCGAGGTCGAGCATCATCAGCACCGGGGTGCCGCCGGGCACGAGCGCGCGGCGGGCTTCGTCGATGAACGCCCGCCGCGTGCGCACGCCGGTCAGCGTGTCGACCGTCGCGATCGCCCACAGATCGTTCGCGATCCGCCCGTTGACCAGGCCGATCAGGATCAGCGAGTACACCATCGGCGCGATCGCGAACACCGTCGGCATCAGCGCCTGCACCGGACCGTGCACCATGCCGGTCGGCGAGATCGGTGCCCCGCTCACTGCGACCACGACGAAGCGCGCGACGTGGCCGGCCGCGAACAGCGCGATGAGGCCGACCGCCCAGCGCAGCGGCGCGTGCGGCTCGTCGTCGCGGCGCAGGCGCGCGAGCATCAGCGGGATCGACGCGGCCGAGAAGCCGCCCTGCACGACCGAGGTGATCTGAAGCCTCAGCTCGAACCAGCGCGGATCGCTGCCCAGCATCGCGTGCACGACGCACAGCACCGCGGCGGTGACGCCGGCGAGCCAGGGCATCGGGCGCGCGCCCGACAGCCGCCGCACGCCCTCGTACATCAGCGCCGCGGCGCTGCTGCCGATCGTGTTCGCGACCGGCCACGACAGCACATCCGGGATCACGCCGCGCAGCGAGATCAGCAGCATCGCGACGCCGAACGCGCACTGCGAGGCCGCCGACCACGCGAGCCCGGGCCGCGAGGGCCCGTGCAGCCCCCGGCTCAGCCAGAGCATCGTCGCGCACACGATCGCGGAGATCGCGCCGACGAAGAACAGCGTGCGGACGTCGAACAGCACCATGCCGGCATTGGGCCACGCGCGCGCGCGCCGGATCCGTCCGGCGCGACGGCCGATCGGCGGCGACCGACGGACGCATCGTGCGCGGCCGGGGCGCACCGCGCACGGCCTGGCAGAGGGGTCGAACCGTCCGCCCGGGCTCGGTCGCGCGCGCCGGTCCGCAGGCTCGACGCCGTGCGCCCGCGGCGGCACACTCGGCCCCCGGACACGTACGGCAGGGAGCGGCGACGATGACGGCGGTGAGGACCGAGGTGGCGGGCAGCGTGTGGAAGGTCGAGGTGAGCGTCGGCCAGGCGGTCGCGGCCGGCGACGCGCTGGTGATCGTCGAGTCGATGAAGATGGAGATCCCGGTCGAGGCGCCCGCCGCCGGGACGGTGGCCGAGATCCGCGTCGCCGAGGGGGACCGCGTCGCCGAGGGCGCGATCGTCGTCACGCTCGCCTGAGGCGAGCGCGCGGCCGGACGCCTCAGGCCGGCACCTCGGCGCCGTCCCACGCGAACACCCGGCCCGACTCGGTGGGGCCGAGCCGCACGAGCACGTCGAGCAGCCGCGCCGCCGAGTGCGCCGGCGTGAACAGCTTCCCGTCCGCGACGTTGCCCTGGAACGGCGCCGACAGCGCGGTGTCCACGGTGCCCGGATGCAGCCCGACGCAGACGCCGTCGCGCGCGGTCCGCGCCCACTCGATCGCCGCGCACCGCAACAGCATGTTCAACGCCGCCTTCGACGCGCGGTAGCCGTACCAGCCGCCGAGCCGGTTGTCCGAGATGCTGCCCACCCGCGCCGACACCGCGGCGAAGCTCGCGCGCCCCTGGCGCGGCATCCGCGGCAGCAGGTGCTTGGCCACCAGCGCCGGCCCGGTCGCGTTGACCGCGAAGAGCCGCGCGAGCCGCGCCGGATCGAGCATCGCGAGCGACTTCTCGGGCCGCAGCCCGTCGGGCGCGTGCAGCAGGCCGGTCGCGACGATCACCAGTCGGGGCGGCGCGAGCGACGCGGCGAGCGCCGCGGCGCGGGCGACCGACGGCTCGTCGGTCACGTCGACGCGGCCGCGCACGAGGCGCGTGGCGGTCGGCGCGGCGGGCGTCGGCGCCGGGCCGTCGGGTGCGGCGGCGGATCCGGCATCGACCCCCGCATCGACGTCGACGTCCACCGGCCCCGAGCGCGACAGCGCGAGCACCGTCGCGAACCCGCCGTGCGCGACGATCGCGTCGACGAAGGCCGCGCCCAGCCCGCCCGACGCGCCGACGACGACCGCGCCCGCCGGGGCGCCGTCGGCCGTCCACGGCCACGGCGTCGCGGACGCGGGCGCGTCGCTCACAGCGCCGCCGAGAATCCGCCGTCGACCACCAGCACGTGGCCGTTGACGAAGGCCGCCTCGTCCGACGCGAGGTACAGCGCCGCCGCGCCGATCTCCTCCGGCCGGCCCCAGCGGCCGACCGGCGTGCGGCCGGTGACCCACGCGCTGAACGTCTCGTCGTTCACCAGCGCGGTGTTCATCTCGGTGCCGAAGTACCCGGGCGCGATGCAGTTGACCGTCACGCCGTGCGGCCCCAACTCGACCGCGAGCGCGCGCGTGAGCGCGTGCACCGCGCCCTTCGACGCGATGTAGGCCGACACCGTCGGCCGCGCGGCGATCGCGGTCATCGAGCCGGTGATCACGATGCGGCCGCGCTTCGCCGGCTGCATCACGCGCGCGGCCTCCTTCGCGAGCGCCCAGACCGCGGTCAGGTTGGTGTCGATCACGCGCTCGAAGTCGGCGAGCGGGAAGTCGACGATCGGGCTGCGGTGCTGGATGCCGGCGTTCGCGCACAGCACGTCGAGCCGCCCGTGGCGCGCGGCGAGCGCCTGCACGGTGGCCGCGGCGCGGTCGGTGTCGGTCACGTCGAACGCGGCGACCTCGGCCTTCAGGCCCCGGGCGGCGAGCTCGGCCGCGCGCGCGTCGAGCGCCGCCGTGTCGCGCCCGTTGAGCACCACGTGCGCGCCGCCCGCGGCGAGCGCCTGCGCCATCGCCCAGCCGAGCCCGCGCGACGCGCCACTGACCAGCGCCACCTTGCCGTCGAGTCTGAACACGTGCGTCCCCTCCTGTCGTCGTCGGAGGCGCGAGCATACGGCAGGCGGCGCGCGGCCCGTCGCCTGCGGCTCACCAGGAGCGGGGGAGCGCCTTCGTCAGCACGATCCGCCGGCCCTCGAGCGCGACGTACCCGCCCCGCACCAGGTCCTTCATCAGCCGGCTGACCATCTCGCGCGAGCAGCCGATCTCGCTCGCGAGCAGCGCGTGCGTCGTGCCCTCGGGCACGCGGCGCGCGCCGTCCGGCCCGGCAACGCCGAGCGCCTCCAGCCGCCGCACCAGCCGCCCGTAGACGTCGAGCGTGGCCATCCCGCGCGCCGACTCGGTCGCGAGCCGCGCCCGCCGGATCACCCGGGCGATCAGCCCGAGCGCGAGGTCCGGGTCGCGGGCGATCTGCTCGCGCAGCGTCGCGCGCGCGACCATCGAGCAGACGGTCGGCTCCACCGCGATCACGCTCGCCGAGCGCGGCCCGCCGTCGAGCGCCATCTCGCCGACGCACTCGCCCGGCCCGTGGACGTTGAAGGTGACCTCCCGCTCGCGGGCCCCGTCGCCGCCCGACGAGAACACCCGCAGCCGCCCGCTCAATACGACGAACAGGGTATCGCCGGTGTCCCCCTCCTGGATCAGGATCGTGCCGCGGCGGTAGCGCCGCAGCACGCCGCGCTCGGCGAGCGCGCGCAGCGAGGGATCGGCGACGGCGGCGAAGGGGTCGGCGTCGGGTCGGACCACGGCACTCACTCCAATGGAAGGTCCGATGGTGTCATGCGTCGTCCGGATCGTGCCAAACGGTGTCGGAGAACCTAGAATCGGGGCGTCCTGCGGTCCGGCCCGCGGCGGCCGCCGCGGGCGGCGCGCGCGCGGGGTGGCCGTGCCCGTGCCCGTCCGACACCCGCGACGATGGAACCCCATCCCACTTCGGCATCGATCGACGCGCTCGTCGGCCACGCGGCCGGCCGGCGCAGCGCGACCGTCGTCGTCGTCGACGTCGTCGAGTCGGTGCGGCTCATCGAGCGGGACGAGGCCGGCACGATCGGGCGCTGGCGCGCGCTGGTGCAGGCCGTGTCCGAGCGGCTGCTGCCCGGGCACGGCGGACGGCTCGTCAAGAGCCTCGGCGACGGCCTGATGCTCGAGTTCGACGACATCCGGCCCGCGGTCGCCGTCGCGTTCGCGCTGCGCGACGAGTGTGCGCGCGTCAACGAAGGCGTCGATCCCGCGCTGCGGATCCGGCTTCGGGTCGGCGCCCACGTCGGCGAGCACGTCGTCGACGGGCTCGACATCTACGGGCACGACGTCAACCTAGCCGCCCGGCTGACCACGCTCGCCGGCCCCGACGAGATCGTCGTGTCGGCGGCCGTGCGCGACCGGCTGGTCGACACGCTCGACGCGCAGGTCGAGGACCTCGGCGACTGCTTCCTCAAGCACGTGTCCCGGCCGGTCCGCGCCTATCGCCTCGGCCCGCCGGGCCCGGAGCCCGCCCTCGACGCGCTGAACTCGCGCGGCGCGCTCAGGCCGCTGGTCGCGGTGATCCCGTTCACCGGCCGCGCCGTGTCCGCCGAGCACGAGGTGATCGGCGAGGTCATCGCCGACGAGGTGATCAGCGCGCTGTCGCGCTCGAACGAGGTCGACGTGATCTCGCGGCTCAGCACCTCGGCGCTGCGCAACCGCGCGATCGTGCCGGAGCGGCTCGCCGAGCGGCTCGGCGCGGCCTTCGTGCTGTCCGGCAGCTACCGGGTCTCGGGCACGCGGGTGCAGGTCTCGGCGGAGCTGTGCGATGCGCGCAGCGCGGGCGTCGTCTGGTCGGGGTCGCTGCGCGCCACCACCGCGTCGCTGCTGTGGGGGCAGTCCGCGCTGTTCCAGGAGCTGGTCGACGCGGTCCGAGGCGCGCTCGCGGCCGCCGCCGTCCGGCAGGCGAGCACCCTGCCGCTGCCCTCGCTCGACACCTTCACGCTGCTGATGGCGGGCATCTCGCTGATGCATCGCCAGTCGCCCGTCGACTACGAGCGCGCGCGCCGCGCGCTGCAGCTCGTCGTCGACCGCGCACCGCGCCGCGCCGAGCCGCGGGCCTGGCTCGCGAAGTGGCACGTGCTGAAGCTGATGCAGGGCTGGTCGCACGACATCCGCGACGACGCGCAGGCCGCGATCGACGAGACGCAGCGCGCGCTCGACCTGGACCCCGGCTGCTCGCTCGCGCTCGCGGTCGACGGCCTCGTGCAGACCCACTTCACGAAGCGGTTCGACGTCGCGCAGCAGCGCTACGAGACCGCGGTCGACTGCAACCCCAACGATTCGCTCGCGTGGCTGCTGAAGGGCACGCTGCACGCGTTCCGCGGCGAGGGCGTCGACGCGCTGCACGACTCGAAGCGCGCGCTGCGGCTCTCGCCGCTGGACCCGATCCGCTACTTCTACGACTCGCTCTCGGCCACCGCCGCGCTCGCCGGCGGAGAGCCCGCGCGGGCGGTCGAGCTCGCCGAGCGGTCCCTGAAGGCCAACCGGCGACACACGTCGACGCTGCGGGCGCTCGCGATCGGTCGTCACCAGTCGGGCGACACCGTCGGCGCCCGTGCCGCGGTCGCCGAGATGCTGCGGCACGAGCCCGACCTCACCGTGTCGCGCTGGCGTGCCCGGTCGCCGGCGAGTGCCTATCCCACCGGCGACGCGTGGGCGGAGGCGCTCGCCGCGGCGGGACTGCCGCCCTGAGTGCCGCGTCGCGCGCATCCGCGCCGACACGTGCCGATCACCTCGCGTTCAAGGAGACGATTCGATGGCTGGAGTGGGTTCAACCGCAGGGGTCGCCGGTGTCGCCGGCGTGGCGGGCGTCGCCGGAGTCGCCGGCGTGGCCGGTGTGGCGGGTGTGGCCGGCGTCGCCGGCGTGTCCCAGGTGATGGGCGCGAGCGGCGTCGGGAACGTCTCGGCGCTCGGCCTGAGCGGCGCCCCGATCGAGGGGCTGCTCACGCACCGCGAGGCGATCGCCGACGCCTGGAAGGGCGCGAGCGCCCAGGTCGGTGCGCTGACACCGAACCTCCCGGAGCACCTGCGACGCTGCCCGCCCGACATCCGCGCCTGGTCGCTCGACCAGGCGCTGCTCTCGGAGCTGCAGGTCCGCTACGACCAGCGGGCGACGGCCACCGGGAAACCCGTGCACGCCTGCAGCGTGTGGCACGTCTCGGTCGACCCGACCGCGGTCGCGCCGTCGGCGACGGTCGGCAAGCTCGTGGAGATCACCTGTCCGCCGATCGAGACCTTCAGGGCGCAGCTGGACTTCGTCGAGGCCTACGCCGACCTGCGCGGCGACCGCGCGGCCGAGATCGCATCGCAGATCGGCCCGCAGGGCGCGTACTGGGAGACGGTGCTGAACCTGCGGCCCTGGCAGCACCGCCACACGCTCGAGCTGGCGCTGCTCACGCTGCGGATCTCGAACGCGCTCATGCAGCGGATCAAGCTGGTCTTCTCTACCCGCCGTCCCGTCGAGCTGTCGCCGCAGATCCAGCCGATGCTGCCGACGCCCGGGCACGGCGCCTTCCCGAGCGGCCACGCGAACGAGGCCTTCGCGGTCGCGACCGTGCTCGGCGCGCTCGCGTCGAACGCGAAGGCGAGCTCGGCGTCCGCGTGGCCGGCCGAGCACGCGCAGTCGATCCTCTACCGGCAGGCCTACCGGATCGCGACCAACCGGACCGTCGCCGGCCTGCACTTTCCGGTCGACCACGTCGCCGGCCAGATGCAGGGGCTGTCGGTCGCGCAGTACCTGCTCGCGCGCTGCGGCGCGCGGCCCGGCAACGGCCTCGCGACCTACGTGTTCGACGGACGGGCCTATGGACCGAAGGTCGAGCACGAGTACGAGAAGCAGTTCGGCGCGGACGGGACCACTCGGCTCGGACCCGGCGGTGCGCTGCCCGGGTACCTCTCGGCCACGGCGCTCGGCACGACGATCCCGGTCTCGCCGCTGCTGAAGTGGCTCTGGGACGCCGCGGTCGCCGAGTGGGCCTGACGGGGGAGCACCGATGCCAGGCACCTGGATCGTCTTCGGCGAGGAGCGCGACCGCGCGCCGAACGAAGTCCTCGCGTCGCCCGCGGATGCCCCGATCGGCGCGTTCGGCCTCGCGCGGATCCGGCCCCGCGTCGATCCCTACCTGGAATGGGCCGTCCTCACCGGCTTCATCGACCCCGGCGGTCCGCCGCGGTGGATGCCGCTGCTGATCCGCGCGCGCGGCATCACCGCGAAGGACTTCGCGCGCGGCGAGTGGGGCTTCGTCGACGTCGCGGTGCGGCGGGTGCCGCCCCCCGGGTGGCAGGCCTGGTGCGCGATCCCCGATTGGTACGCGAGTCCGCCCTCGGGGCTCGAGGACGCGACCTGGTTCACCGCGCGCGTGACGCCCGAGTTCTTCGTGCAGCTCGGCGCCCCGAAGTCCACGCTCGCCGACGTCGTCGACCGGTTCGCGTTCGGATGGAGCCCCGGCGGTCCGCTGGTCGGCGCGACCGCCGCCGGCACGCAGTTCGCGCCCGGCGCGACCGCGTCGCGGGGCGCTGTCGCCGTCGGCGTGATCGACGACGGCGTCGCGTTCGCGCACCGGCGGTTCCGCGCCGCGGACGGTCGCTCGCGCGTCGAGGCGTTCTGGGACCAGCGCGAGCCGCACGGCGAGCGCCCGGTGACCGCCGCCCCGTGGCCGTCACCCGGCGGACCCGTGCCGTACGGGCACGAGACGCCGCGCGTCGGCGCCGGGGCCGTGCTCGGGATCGACGACCTGCTCGAGGCGGCCACGACCGGGGGCTCGATCGTCGACGGGCTGCTCGGCGAGGACGCCGTCTACCGGGCGGCCGGGCACCAGGAGGCGGGCCGCCGGGGCCGGCACGGCACGCACGTGATGGACGTGGCCTGCGGTGCCGAGCCCGGCGACTCGGCCGGCGCGCCGGCGATCGTCGCGGTGCAGCTGCCGCGGGCGGTCGCGCTCGACACCGCGGGGCACCTGCTCGCGCCGCACGTGGCCGACGGCCTGCGCTTCATCCTCGACCGCGCCGAGCGCCGCTCGAAGGACGATTCCCTGGGCGGTCCGATGCCGGTGGTGGTCAACCTGAGCTACGGCATCCACGCGGGCCCGCACGACGGGTCGTCGCCGCTCGAGCGCGCGATGGACGAGATGATCCGGCGCCGCCGCGACGCCGGCGCGCCGCTCGCGATCGTGATCCCGGCGGGCAACTCGCAGCTCGCGCGCTGCCACGCGACCTTCGCGATGATCTCGGCCGGCCAGGTCGAGAGCCTGTCCTGGCACGTGCAGCCGGACCATCCGGCGACGACGTTCATGGAGATCTGGCTGCCGCGTGCCGCCGCCGGCGCCGACCCGAACGTGAAGCTCACCCTGGTCCCGCCGGACGGCCCCGCCTCGAAGGTCGACGTCGTGCGGTACCAGACCGCGGTGCTCGTCGACGGCGCGTGGAACAAGAACGCCGGCGCGCTCGACCCCGCGCGCGTGATGGCGACGGTCTCGTACCGCGAGGCGAAGAAGGCCCCGGGCAACCCGTCGTCGGGCGCGTCGTACTACGCCGAGCGCGACATGATCCTGGTGTCGATCGCACCGACCCGCCGGACCGGCGGCGCGCGGGCGGTCGCGCCCGCCGGCGCCTGGACGGTCCGGCTGGAGAACCTCGGCACCGCGAACTGCCGCATCGACGCGTGGATCGAGCGGACCGACGCGCCGTACGGCTTCGCGCGCACCGGACCGCAGTCGCGGTTCGAC
>JBILTM010000286.1:0-5089 GCA_044371545.1 Burkholderiaceae bacterium | reverse complement strand
CCGAGCGCGATCACGCCCGCCCAGAACTCCGGCAGGTTGATGCCGACCACCGGCAGCGCGAAGTAGACGAGGAAGATCTGGATCAGCAGCGGCGTGCCGCGGATGAAGTCGACGTAGGCGACCACCAGCCAGCGCAGGGGCGCGAGCCGCGACAGCGAGGCCAGCCCGAGCGCGGCGCCGAGCACCGCGCCGAGCAGCATCGCCAGCGAGCAGATCTTGATCGTGGTCAGCCATCCCGCCCAGAGCAGCGGGACGGCCTTCTGCACGAGACCCCAGTCGAAGACCATGTCAGGAGAAGGTGGGCACGGTGTCGGACAGGTTCATCCGGAAGCCGAACCACTTCTCCTGCAGCCGGGCGAGCGTGCCGTCGGCCTTGAGCTTCTTCAGCTCGCCGTCCAGGAACGCGACGATCTCGGTGTCCTCCTTGCGCGCCGCGATGCCGGCCCAGTTGTCGGCGCCCATGCCCTTGACGATCGCGTACCGGCCGGGCGCGTCCTTGAGCACCATCGCGAGCGTCGGCAGCGTGTTCAGCACGCCGTCGACGCGGTTCTGCGCGAGCGCGACGTAGGCCGACGGGTGGTCGTCGAAGGTGCGCAGCTCCTTGAAGCCGGCACCGCCCGCGGTCTTCAGCGACGCGTTGATCCGGTCCTGCAGGATCTGGCCCGGCGAGCCGAGCTTGACCGCGATCGTGCGGCCATTCAGATCCGCGGGCGCCTTGATCTTGTCGGCGTCGGACGCCCGCACCAGCAGCGCCTGCGAGGCCTCGGCGTAGGGAACGGTGAACGCGACGCGCTCGAGCCGCTCCTTCGTGTAGCTCATCGAGCTCATGATCACGTCGAACTTCTTCGCGTACAGCGACGGGATCACGCCCGCCCACGCGGTGTCGATGAAGTTGGGCTTCACGCCGAGCGCCTTGCAGAAGATCTCGGCGAGCTCGACGTCGTAGCCGACGATCCTGCCGTCCTGCCGGTAGGTGAACGGCACGTAGGCGGCCTCGCAGCCGATCTTCAGCTCGCCCGAGGCCTTGATCTGGGCGAGGGTGACGGCCTGCGCGGACGCGAGGCGGGGCAGTGCGCCGAGCGCGGCGGCGGCGGTGCCGGCGGCAAGCAGCGAACGACGGGTCGGGCTGGTCATGGGAGGGCTCCTGGGTGCGAGGTGGGAAGGGGACGGAGAGCGGTCAGGGCTGGGGACCGGAAGCCGCGTCGGGCAGCCGGGCCGCGTGGGTGTCGGGGGCGATCGGCGTCGCGAGCGAGCGGCGCCACAGCCGCTCGGCGGCCTCGAGCACCGGCGCGACCGAGGCCTCGGCGGCGTCGTAGCGTGCGGCGAGCTCGCGGTAGTCGTGCTCGATCTCGCGCAGCACCGCACCCTCGTCGATGCCGGTCATGCGCCCGGCGACGATCGCGCAGCGGCCGTCGACCATCGCGAAGTCCAGGCCCGCGCCGCGCTCGGCGTAGACGAGCTGGCGCACCGGGTCGGTGAGCGGCGTGAAGGTGACGGTGTCGGTCCGGTAGCCGACGAGGTCCGCGATCGCGCCGACGCGGATCGCGCCGAGCGCGTCGCCGAAGCCGAGCGCGCGCCCGCCCCCGAGGGTGCCCGCGCGCAGCGCCTCGCGCGCCGACAGCCAGCGCTCCTGCCGGTCGCCGCGCAGCTTGGAGACGGCCGCCGCGCTGCCGAGCACGTTCAGCATGTTGACGGTGACCGTCGAGCACGAGCCGTCGGAGCCGAGGCTCACGTTGACGCCGGCCTGGAGCAGCTCGCGCACCGGCTGCACGCCCGAGCCGAGCAGCAGGTTGCTCCACGGGTTGTGCTGCGCGGTCGCGCCGGTGCGTGCGAGCGCGTCGATCTCGCGCGGGTTCAGCCAGACCGCGTGGATCAGGCTGGTCTTGGGCTTGAGGAACCCGATCGCGTCGAGGTGCTCGACGATCGGCCGGCCGTAGAAGAGCTGGCCGGTGACCACCTGCAGCCGCGTCTCCTGGACGTGCGTGATCACCGGCAGGTCGAGCTCGTCGGCGAGCGCGCGGACCTGCGACAGGAAGGTCGGCGTGCAGCGCTGCGGCGCCGACGCGGACACCAGCACGCCGACACGCGAGGCCTGCGGATGCCGGGTGCGGACCAGGTCGCGGACCAGCCCGACGTACTCCTGCGGCGACGGCCGCGGCGCCGCGCGCAGCTCGGCGGCGAGCGCCGGCGGGAACGCGTCGTCGGCGAACGGGAAGTTGTCGATGATCGGCTTGTCCATCATCGCGAAGCCGACCAGCGCGCGGATGCCGGCGTCGTCGTAGGCCTGCAGCGCCGCGTCGACGGCCTCGCGGTTCACCGCGGCGCCGAGCGCCATGTCGTCGACCACCGTGGTGCAGCCGGTGCGCAGGCTCTCGATCGCGCCGATCAGCGTGCGCAGGTAGACCTGCCGCGGCGTCAGCGGCACCGGCACGCGGGTGCGCACCAGGTGCTGCCACAGCTCGAGCGGCAGGTTCTCGGTGCGGCCGCGCTGGAAATGCTCGTGCGAGTGCTGGTGGCCGTTGACCAGCCCCGGCACCAGCAGTCGTCCCGCGAGGTCGACGACCTCGTCGGCCTGCCCGATCGTCCCGGCCGGCTCGATCGCGGCGATCCGCCCGCCCTCGACCAGCACGTCGAGCGGCCGCCGCTCGTGGGCCTGCGCGTCGCCGACGAGCGCGCTCGCGCCCCGCAGCAGCGTCCGTCTGGCGCTCATCCCCGTTCCCCTCCACACTGTGTCCGTTGCCACCGACCCACGCCGACGCGATGACCGACGCCGCCGAAGACCTCCGATGGATGCGCCTCGCGCTCGAGCAGTCTCACGAGGCCCACGCGCGCGGCGACTGGCCGACCGGCTCGGTGCTGGTGCGCGACGGCGCGCTGCTCGCGACCGGCCAGAACCGGCAGGCGAGCCGCGGCATCGTGACCGAGCACGCCGAGACCGACGCGATCCGCGCCGCGCACGCCGCGCACGGCATCGCCTCGACCGCGGGCGCGACGCTCTACTGCACGATGGAGCCGTGCCCGATGTGCGCCGGCGCGCTGAAGCTCGCCGGCGTGACGCGGCTGGTCCTCGCCCTGCGGCACGCGACGCTCAGGCGCACCGACCTCGGCGACTACTCGGTCGAGGCGTTCTGCGCGATGACCGGCTGGCACCCTCGCATCGAGGCCGGCCCGCTGCAGGACGAGTACCTCGCGCTGCGCCGCCGCTGGGGCGGCGACCGGGTTGCGCCGGGCTGAGCGCAGAGGGCTCATCGCATGTGGCGGGACACGCCGGCCACCCGCTCCATGACGACCATCAGCACCAGCGTCACCGAGATCAGCACGCCCGAGATCGCCGCGGCGCGCACGTCGAGGTTCGACTCGATCATGTGCCACATCCGGATCGGCAGCACCTCGCTGCGCGCGTCGGACAGGAACAGCGACACCGCGACGTTGTCGAACGAGTACATGAAGCCGATGAACGCGCCGGCGAGCACGCCGCGCAGGATCAGCGGCAGCGTGACGGTGCGGAACGCGTAGACGGGCGACGCGCCGAGGCTCCTCGCGCTCTCGAGCAGGCTCGCGTCGAGCTGCAGCAGGCTCGCCGCCGTCGTGCGGAACACGTAGGGCGCGGTGATCGCGACGTGGCCGATCACCAGCGTGCCGAACGACAGCCCGGTGCCGGCGAGGTTGAACAGCATCAGCAGCGCCAGGCCGAGCGCGAGGGTGGGCAGCATCAGCGGCGACAGGAACAGCGACTCGACCAGCCGCGCCCAGGGCTCGCGGCGGCGGGCGATCGCCAGCGCCGCCGCGACCGCGAGCACGATCGACACCGAGGTGGCGATGGCGGCGAGCTTGAGCGAGAGCACGAACGCGTCGACGATCTCCGGCGAGTCGTTCCACAGCGCCAGGTACCAGCGCGGCGACCAGCCGGGCGGCGGGAACTTGAGCGAGAAGCCGCTGGTGAACGAGGTGATCAGCACGATCACCGTCGGCGCCATCAGCAGCACCACCGAGACCGCGGCGAGCACGCCGAACACCAGACCGAACGAGCGCCGCTCCAGGGTGGAGGCGAGCGACTCGCGCGCGTGCCGGGGCGCGGTGGCCGCGCCGGCGGGTCGCACCGCGGACTCAGCCATGGACGAACCCCCGGCTGCGCCGCGCGAGCAGGTTGACCGCGGTGACCACCGCCAGCACCGAGACCAGCAGCACCATCGCGATCGTCGCGGCGAACGGATAGTCGTTCGCCTGGATCGCCTGCTGGTACATGTAGAACGGCATGAACATCTGCTGGCCGCCGCCCACCAGGGTCTGCGTCACGAACGCACTGACCGAGGAGGCGAACACCAGCAGGCAGCCGGCGAGCAGGCCCGGCATCGACAGCGGCAGGGTGACCTGCACGAAGGTGCGCCAGCGACCCGCGCCGAGCGCGAGCGAGGCCTGCCGCAGCGCCGGGTCGATGTTCGACAGTGCGGTGATCAGCGGCAGCACCATCAGCGGCAGCTCGATCTGCGCGAGCGCGACCGTCACCGCGCCCGGCGTGTAGAGCAGCTTGATCGGCGCGTCGATCAGCCCCCAGGAGGTCAGCACCGAGTTCACGATGCCCTGCCGGCCCAGGATCACCACCCACGCGAAGGTCCGCACCACCGAGCTGGTCAGCAGCGGCAGCACGATCAGCAGCATCAGCACCGGCTGCCAGCGCGCCGGCGCCTGCACGTAGACCCACGCGAGGGGGTACCCGATCGCGAGCGTCAGCACCGTCACCTTCAGGCCGAGCCACAGGGTGTCGCTCAGCACCGCGAGGTTGAAGCCGTCACCGAGGAACTTGGCGTACTGGTTCAGGCCGTTCTTCGACAGCGACGGGTCGGTGTGCACGCTCACGAAGGCGAGCAGCAGCAGCGGCATCACGACGAACACGACGAAGAAGAGCCCGAGCGGCGCGGCGAGCGGCAGCGAGCCGGTCGCGGCCGAGCGGGGGGCGGCGGGCGCGCTCATCGGTGGATCACCGCGCGAACACCGCCGCCGGCGAGCCCGGCCGCAACGCGACGCCGACGCGGTCGCCGGCGGCCAGGCGCGGGCCGTCCGAGGTGCGCGGCATCGTGACCTTCACCGG
>JBILTM010000105.1:0-17491 GCA_044371545.1 Burkholderiaceae bacterium | reverse complement strand
ACGGCGGCGACGCGCCCGTCGGCGAGGAACAGGTCGGTCGTCGCGTCGAGGCCGCTCGCGGGGTCGACGACGCGTGCGCCGGTGATTCGCAGTCTCATCGTGGTGCCCGTGGGTCAGCGGTTGCCGGCGAGGATGCTCATCACGGCCATCCGCACCGCGATGCCGAAGGTGACCTGCTCGAGGATCACGCTCTGTGCGCCGTCGGCGACCGCCGAGTCGATCTCCACGCCGCGGTTCATCGGGCCGGGGTGCATGACGATCGCGTCGGGCTTCGCGAGCGCGAGCTTCTCGGCGGTCAGGCCGTAGTGCTTGAAGTACTCCTGCGCCGAGGGCAGCAGCGCGCCGCGCATGCGCTCGTTCTGCAGCCGCAGCATGATCACCACGTCGACGCCTCGCAGGCCCTCGCGCATGTCGGTGAAGGTGCGCACGCCCATCTGCTCGAGGCCCGGGGGCAGCAGCGTGAGCGGCGCGATCGCGCGGACCTCGGGCACGCCGAGCGTGGTGAGCGCGTGGATGTCGCTGCGCGCCACGCGCGAGTGCAGGATGTCGCCGACGATCGCCACCGTCAGGTTCGTGAAGTCCTTCTTGAAGTGGCGGATCGTGTACATGTCGAGCAGCCCCTGCGTGGGGTGCGCGTGCCGCCCGTCGCCGGCGTTGATCACGTGCAGCCCGGGGCCGACGTGCTGCGCGATCATGTACGGCGCGCCGCTCTGCGCGTGGCGCACGACGAACATGTCGGCGTGCATCGCCGCGAGGTTGTCGATCGTGTCGAGCAGCGACTCGCCCTTGCTCGTCGACGAGGTCCGCACGTCGAGGTTGACGACGTCGGCCGACAGGCGCGTGGCCGCGATCTCGAAGGTGGTGCGCGTGCGCGTGCTGTTCTCGAAGAACAGGTTGAAGACCGACTTGCCGCGCAGCAGCGGCACCTTCTTCACCTGCCGGTCGCTCACCTCGAGGAACGACGACGCGGTGTCGAGGATCTGCAGGACGTTCTGCTTGGGCAGCCCCTCGATCGTCAGCAGGTGGCGCAGCTCGCCGTGCTCGTTCAGCTGCGGATGCCTCATCGCGCGGGCTCCACCGAGAGCGTGAAGCGGCCGTCGTCGGCGCGCCCGAGCACGAAGCCCCGATCGGGCCCGAGCGGGATGCGGGCGCCGACGTGGTCGGCCTGCACCGGCAGCTCGCGCCCGCCGCGATCGAGCAGCACCGCGAGCTCGACGCGCGCCGGGCGGCCGTAGTCGAACAGCTCGTTGAGCGCGGCGCGCACCGTGCGGCCGGTGTAGAGGATGTCGTCGACCAGCAGGACCGTCGCGCCGTCGACCTCGAAGTCGATCCGCGTCGAGCCGCCCGCGCCGCCGGCCACGCGCAGCCCGCGCGCGGAGTAGTCGTCGCGGTGGAAGGCGCTCGACAGGAAGCCGAGCGGCGCGTCGGGGCACAGCTCGGCGTGCAGCCGCTGCGCGACCCAGGCGCCGCCGCTGTGCACGCCGACGATCACCGGGCGCGCGTCGCCGGCCGCGGCGAGCCGCGCGGCGACCGCGGCCTTCAGCGCGGCATAGATCGCCTCGGCGTCGAGCGTTCGCTCGCTCGGGTCGGCGGGGGCGGCAGGGGTCATCGGGGCGGGCGTCCGGGGTGGAGGGGTGCGTCGCGTGTGTCGCGTGCGTCGGGTCGGGTGTCGTCCGGGCGGTCCGCACGGGCCGCGGCGTCGGCGGACGGGTCGGGCCCCGGCGCGCGGCGCGTCCCGTCTAGCCACTGCGACAGGATCACCGCGGCGGCCACGCCGTCCTCGTCCTCGGGCCGGCCGTTCGCGGACGCGATGATAGCCTGAGCCTCACGGCTGGAGAACCGCTCGTCGACGCGCTCGACCGGCAGCCCGAAGCGGCCGTGCAGCTGGTTGGCGAAGCGGTCGGCGCGCCGGGTGGTCTCGGTGACCGAGCCGTCCTCGTCGAGCGGCCGGCCGACGACGAGCCGCGCGGGCGCCCACTCGCGCAGCAGCGCGGCGATCCGCTCGAATCGCCGGTCGACCGGCACCGCATCGAGGGTCGCGAGCGGGCGCGCGTCGCCGGTCAGCGTGTTGCCGATCGCCACGCCGATGCGGCGCACGCCGAAGTCGAAGCCGAGCAGCGTCTCCGGCGCGGACGCGCCGCGCCGCGCGCCGGTCATTCAGGCGTGGCCTGCCGACGAGGACAGGAAGGCCGGGTCGATGCCGAGCAGCCCGTAGGCGCGCAACAGGCGCTCGGCGACCGGCGTCTCGAAGATCACGTCCGGGTGCGCCTCGACGGTGAGCCACGCGTTGCGCGCGATCTCGTCCTCGAGCTGGCCCGGGCCCCAGCCCGCGTAGCCGAGCGTGACCAGCAGCTTCTCGGGGCCCTCGCCGAGCGCCACCGCCTCGAGCACGTCCTTCGACGACGTCAGGCCGAGCGAGTCGCCGATCGAGACGGTGGAGTTCCAGGTGCCGAGCGGCTGGTGCAGCACGAAGCCGCGGTCGGTCTGCACCGGGCCGCCGAAGTAGACCGGGCTCGAGGCGAGCGGCGCGATCTCGAGCTTCAGGTCGATCCGCTCGAACAGCGACTGCAGGTCGAGCTCCATCGGGCGGTTGATCACGAGCCCGAGCGCCCCCTTCGCGCTGTGCTCCGCGATGAACACCACCGCCCCGCCGAAGTTCGGGTCGGCCATGTTCGGCATCGCGAGCAGGAAGTGGTTGGTGAGGTTCGTCGCAACTTCCGGGGCAGTCATGCGTCGATTGTAAACACCCCCCAAGGGCGGCACAATCGCGCCCCGGCCGAGCTCCGGACCCCCTCGACGCCTTGGACACCTCCTTCGATTCGGCCCTCGTCTGGCTGCGCCGCGATCTGCGCGTCGACGACCACGCCGCGCTGCACGCGGCGCTGTCCGACGCGCGGCGCATCTGGTGCGCGTTCGTGTTCGACCGCGACATCCTCGACCCCCTGCCCTCGCGCGCCGAGCGCCGCGTCGAGTTCATCCGCGACGCGCTCGTCGAGGTCGACCGCGAGCTGCGCGCGCTCGGCGGCGGGCTGATCGTCGTGCACGACCGTGCCGTCGACGCGATCCCGGCGCTCGCCGCGACGCTCGGCGTCGGCCTCGTGGTCGCCGCGCGCGACTACGAGCCGGCGGCCGTGCGGCGCGACGCCGAGGTCGACGCGCGGCTGCGCGCCGACGGCCGCACGCTGCGCGTCGTCAAGGACCAGGTGGTCTTCGAGACGAACGAGGTGATGACCGGCGCGGGCCGCCCGTTCTCGGTGTTCACGCCGTACCGCAACGCCTGGCGCCGTCGGCTCGACGAGGCCGGCGCAGACGGTGCGCCGGGCACGCCGCTCGCGCCGCGCCCGGTGCGCGAACTCGCCCGCGGCCGGCTCGCGCCGCCGCCCGCGACGCTGCGCGGCGCCGACGGGCCCGGGCCGCACGGCACCGCGCCGCTCGACGGCGTGCCCCCGCTCGGGTCGATCGGCTTCGAGGCGACCGACCTGCACCGGCTCGCGCTGCCGACCGGCGCGAGCGGCGGCGCGCGGCTGCTCGACGAGTTCCTCGATCGCATCGGCCGCTACCGCGACGCGCGCGACTACCCGGCGCTGAAGGGCCCGTCCTACCTGTCCGCGCACCTTCGCTTCGGCACCGTCTCGATCCGCACGCTCGCACGCGAGGCGCTGCGCGTCGAGCGCACCGATCCGCCCGCGGCGCAGGGCGCGAGCACCTGGCTGTCCGAGCTGGTGTGGCGCGACTTCTATTTCCAGGTGCTGCACCACCATCCGCGCGTCGAGACGCGCTCGTTCAGGCCGGAGTACGACGCGATCCGCTGGGAGGACGGCGCGCACGGCGAGGCGCTCTTCGCCGCGTGGGCCGAGGCGCGCACCGGCTACCCGCTGGTCGATGCGGCGATGACGCAGCTGCGTGCGAGCGGCTACATGCACAACCGGCTGCGGATGGTGACCGCGTCGTTCCTGTGCAAGGACCTGGGCGTGGACTGGCGGCGCGGCGAGCGGCTGTTCGCCGACCTGCTGAACGACTACGACCTCGCGGCGAACAACGGCGGCTGGCAGTGGGCGTCGTCGAGCGGCTGCGACGCGCAGCCGTACTTCCGGATCTTCAACCCGGTCACGCAGTCGGAGAAGTTCGACCCGAAGGGCGCGTTCATCCGGCGCTACCTGCCGCAGCTCGCGAACTACGACGACAGGCGCATCCATGCGCCGTGGCTCGTGCCGCCCGCCGAGCAGGCGCGGCTCGGCTGCGTGATCGGGCGCGACTACCCGGCGCCGGTCGTCGACCACGCGCAGGCGCGCGCCCGGACGCTGGCGCGCTACGCGGTCGTCAAGGCGGGCGGCTGAGCGGGGCACGCGACCGCTGCTCCGCGCGGATCGGCACGCGTCGCGGCCGCGCCATCCCCGGCCGCCGTTCGGATGCCGGCAGCCGCCCTTCGGCAGGATCCGGCGGCGGGCCGCGACGGCGCGGCCGAAGATGGGTCGGTCCCCTCGCGCGTCGCGCCCCCGCGCGCCGCACCCGGGGACCGCGTCCCCGGAGGTCGCCCCGATGGCCCTGACCGGATTCCGCTTCGCGTCGCACCGTGCGCCGCCCGAGCCGCCGCCCCGGCCGGCGCCCGCGGCCGTGCGCGCGCCGGCGCCCGAGTCGCCGACGATCGTGATGCCGCGGGTCGCCCGCACCCGTCCCTGGACACGTGTCCTCGCGCTGCGCGACACGCTCGACGACGCGCTCGCGCGGATCGCCCGGGGCGCGGGCGAAACGGGCGATGGGCCCGGCGCGCTCGCCGCGCTGCGCGACGCCGGCGAGTCGCTGCAGCGCCTGTGCGCGCTCGACCCGGACGCGCTGGCCGCGCTGCCGCTGCGGCTCGACGGCGGGCACTACGGCACGCGCCACGCGATGGCCGCCGCGGTGGTGCTCGAGTTCATGCTCGCGCGCCGCGGCGCGCCGGCCGCCGAGCGCCGCACCGCGGTGCTCGCGGCGCTGACGATGAACGTCGGCATGCACGGGCTGCAGGAGACCCTGTGGTCGCACTCGGGGCCGCTGTCGCCGTCGCAGCGCGAGGGCGTGCTCGGCCACCCGCGGCTCGGCGTCGCGCTGCTGCGCGCGGCAGGCGTCGACGACCCGCTGTGGCTCGCGATCGTCGCGCAGCACCACGAACACCTCGACGGCACCGGCTACCCGGCGCGGCTCGCGGGCGACGCGATCGTGCCCGAGGCCCAGGCGCTGATGGTTGCCGAGCGCTGGTGCGCGATGGTCGCGCCGCGCGCCTATCGCAGCGGCGCGCCGCCCGACCGCGCGCTCGAGGTGCTGCTCGGGCGGCTCGGCGCCGAGGCCGACCCGGCGCTGGGCGCCCTGCTCGCCGACACCGTCGGCCCGACACCGCCCGGCACGCCGGTGCGGCTCGCCAACGGCGAGCTCGGGCTGGTGTTGCGCCGCACCGCCGACCCGCACGCGCCGCTGGTGCGGGTCTTCCGCAGCCCGATCGGCGCGGTGCTGCCCGAGGGTGTCGGCCGCACGACCTCGGAGGCGAGGCAGCGGATCGAGGGCACGGTGCACCTCGACGCGCTCGCCTGCCCGATCGACCCGGAGCGGATCTGGGAGGCGGCCGAGGTCGTCGAGGCGGAAACGGCGGGGCACTGAGGGCACGCGCGGCGCGCGCGCCCGCGCGCTCAGATCGCCGCCTGCCGGCGCGCCTCCAGCGCCTTCACGTGGCCGAGCAGCTCGGCCTCGTCGTAGGGCTTGCCGAGAAACACGTCGACGCCGAGCGCCATCGCGTGGTTGCGGTGCTTGTCGGCGGTGCGCGACGTGATCATCACGATCGGCAGGTGCTTCCAGCGATCGTCGCCGCGCAGGTTCTTCGTCAGGTCGAAGCCGTCCATGCGCGGCATCTCGATGTCGAGCAGCATCACGTCGGGCACGGTGTCCTGCAGCTGGCGCAGCGCGTCGATGCCGTCCTTCGCGAGCATCACCTGGTAGCCCTCGCGCGACAGCAGCCGCTGCGTCACCTTGCGCACCGTCACCGAGTCGTCGACGACCATCACCGTCGGAGCGATCTCGATGCGGGTCGGCGTGAAGGTGGCGGTGTCGCCCTCGCCCGCCTGCGCGCCGCGGCCGGTCGCCGCGATCTGCACCGGGTTCAGGATCAGCACGATGTCGCCGTTGCCGAGCACCGTGGCGCCGGCCATGCCGGTGAGCCGCGCGAGCTGCGGGCCGACGTGCTTGACCACCACCTCCTGGCTCGGCGCCACGTGGTCGACGTGCAGCGCGATCCGCGTGCTGCCCGAGCGCAGGATCACCACCGGCGAGAAGCGCTGCGCGAGCGGCGTGCAGCCGGGGAGCTCAAGCAGGCTGCCGAGGAAGTACAGCGGCACCGGCTGGCCGTGCCACTCGACCGCGTGCTGCCCGTAGGCCGACGCGAGCGCCTCGGGCTTCAACTGCATCACCTGCTCGATCAGCGCCGAGGCGACCGAGATGCGCACCGTGCCGACGGTCAGCAGCACGACCTGCGCGACCGCGAGCGACACCGGCAGGTGCACGGTGAATCGCGTGCCCCGACCCGGCGTCGACTCGAGGTCGATGCGCCCGCCCATCGCGGCGACCTCGGCGCGGACCACGTCCATGCCGACGCCGCGCCCGGCGATCGCGGTGACCGAGGTCGCCGTCGAGAAGCCCGGCTTGAAGATCAGCTCGCCGAGCTCGCGCTCGCCCGGGTGCGCGTCGGCCGGGATCAGGCCGCGCTCGATCGCGCGCTCGCGGATGCGGCCGTAGTGCAGGCCGCCGCCGTCGTCGGCGAACGACAGGATCACCTCGTTGCCTTCCTGCCGGACCTCGAGCGTGATCTCGCCGGTCTCGGACTTGCCCGCGGCGAGCCGGTCGGCGCGCGGCTCGATGCCGTGGGCGACCGCGTTGCGCAGCAGGTGCTCGATGGGGCCGGCCATGCGTTCGAGAACGCCGCGGTCGAGCTCGGCGCTCGCCCCCTTCAGGTCGAGGTGCACGCGCTTGTCGAGCTCCTTCGCGGCCTGCCGCACGACGCGGTAGAGCCGGTCGGCGATCGAGCCGAACTGCACCATCCGGATCCGCATCAGGTCCTGCTGCAGGTCGCGGGTCACCTGGCTCTGGCGCGCGAGGTCGCGCCCGGCCTCGTCGAGGTTGCGCAGCGCGTTCTGCTGCACCGTCGCGACGTCGTTCACCGACTCCGCGAGCATCCGGGTCAGCTCCTGGAAGCGCGTGTAGCGATCGAACTCCAGCGGGTCGAACTCGGAGTCGGGCTGCTTCGTGCGCGCGTCGCGGGCCTGGATCTGCGAGTCGGCGGCGAGCTCGATCTCGCGCAGCTGCGAGCGCAGCCGGTTGACGTTCTCGGTGAGCTCGCCGAGCGACTGGCGCAGGCTGCCGAGCTCGTTGTCGAGGCGCGCACGGGCGATCGACACCTCGCCGGCCTCGTTGACCAGGCGGTCGAGCAGGTCGGCGCGAACGCGGATGAGCTGCTGGGCCTTCTCGGGGGCAGCCGCGGCCGGCGTCGCCTGGCCGTCGGCTCCGGCCTGCGCCTGCGCCGGCACGGCGTCGTCCACCGCGTGCTCGGCCTGCGCAGTCGCGCGTCCGCCGGACAGGCTCTCGATCACCGCGCGCGACGCCGCCTGCGCGGCCTCGGACTGCGGGTCGCGGACCGCCTCGTAGAGCGCGAGCACCTGGTCGTAGCGTGCGATCAGGTCGTCGACGAGCGAGGCCGGCACGCGCGGCAGAGCGCTCGCGGCCTCGATCCGCGTCTCCATGTCGTGCACCAGCTGGCCGAGGCGCATCGCGCCGGCCATCCGGGCGCTGCCCTTGACGGTGTGCAGCAGCCGCATCAGCGTGGCCGGCCCGGACGCGTCGTCGGGCTGCCGCTGCCATGCGCGCAGCGCCTCGCCGATCCGCGGCAGCAGCTCGTCGGCCTCCTCGATGAACACCGGCGCGAGCTCGGCGTCGATCTCGTCGACCAGCGCGGCAAGGCCCTCGAGCGTGTCGGCGGCGGGTGCCTCGGCGCGCGGCGCCACCGCATCGAGCACCAGCCGGGCGACCTCCACGTCGGGGGCCGGCGCGGACTCGGGCGGCGCGAGCGCGTCGACCTCGACGCTCCAGCGCGCGGCGAGCGCTTGCGCGCGCGCGGTCATCGCGACGTCCTCGCCCGGGTCCTCGCCGGCGGCGAAGCGCTGCAGCGAGGCGCCGACGCGGTCGAGCACGAACGCGAGGTCGTCGACGTCCGCAGGCGCGAGCGGGCCGATCGACGCCGAGCGCCCGAGCATGAAGCGCTCGAGCGCGTCGGCGCTCGCGTGGACCCCGGAGAGCCCGACGATCCGCGTGCTGCCACCGAGCGAGTGCACTGCGCGCAGCGCCGCCTCGTCGACCGGCGCGGCCGGATCGGCACGCCAGCGTGCGAGCGCGGTCTCGAGCGCGGCGAGCAGCTGGTCGGCCTCGTCGAGGAAGATGCGGTAGAGCGTCGCGCTCAGCGTGCGCTCGCCGATGCGGACCGTGCCGTCGTCGGCCGGCGCGTGCGCGACGCCGAGGTCGAGCGCGCCGGGTCCGGCCGGCTCGCCGATCGCGATCGACTCGATCTCGTCCAGCGGCGATAGCACCGGCACCTCGAGCGGATCGAGCGGATCGAGCGGATCGAGCAGCTCGGTCAGTTCGATCACGTCGTCGCCGGCGCCCGCGGGCAGCGCGGCGGACGCGATCAGCGCCGCCTCGGCGTCGGCCTCGAGCGCGGCGAGCTCGGGGTCAATGGCGGACAGGTCGGGCGCGGGTGCTTCGATCGACGGCACGTCGAGCGACGCCAGGTCGAACGCGGCGGCGTCGAGCTCGATCGTCTCGATCCCGGCGAGCGCGTCGGGCGACACGTCGAACGGCGTGCCGGGCGCGGTCGCGGCGACGTCGTCGGACACCACGGCCTCGTCGGCGCCTGCCTCGGGCAGGCCGAGGTCGAGCTCGAGGGGCTCGACCGCGTCCGCGTCGGGCCCGGACAGGTCGGGCGCGACGACCTCGACTGCTTCGAGCGCCTCGATCACCGCCACCGACCCGATCACATCGGGCACGGCCGCCGCCTCGACGACCCCGCTGGTCGCGTCGGCTTCGGGCCACGCGCCACGCTCGCGCAGCGCGATCGTGCCGGCGACGATCCGCGACGGGTCGATCCGCGCGGCCGGGTCGTCGCGCAGCCGCGCGACCCAGCCCGACATCGCGTCGTGCGACTCGGCGACGCCCGCGTACAGCGCCGGCGTGCCCGGGCGCTCGTCGGCGAGCCAGCCGTTGAGCACCTGCTCCATGCCCCACGCGGCCTCGCCGAACGCGGCGAGCCCGACCATGCGGCTCGAGCCCTTCAGCGTGTGGAAGCCGCGGCGCAGCGTCGTCAGCAGCGCGACGTCCGACGGCGCGACCGCCGAGGCCGCCCGGCCTTCGTCGATCGCCGCGAGCACCTCGTCGGCCTCGTCCAGGAAGATGCCGAGCAGCTCGTCGTCGATCGCCGCCTCGTCCTCGGGCACCTCGACCACCTCGAGCGCGACCGCCTCGGCCTCGCCCGCCACCCGCGCGATCGCCTCGACCAGCGCGGCGTCGTGCGGCGAGCTCGCGGCCTCGAGCCGCGCGAGCGCCTCGCCCGCGTGCGCGCGCAGCTCGGCGTCGTCGAGCAGCATCGCCTCGTCGCGCACCGCGACCAGCGCGTCGTGCAGCGCGGCGCGCGCGACCGGATCGTCGGCCCGCGCCTGCAGCGCGGCGAGCTGCCCGCGCACCCGGATGCGGCGCTCGCCGAGCAGCTGCTCGAGCGAGCGCCCGCCGTCGCCCTCGCGCGGCGGCGGGGGCACCGGCACCGGCCGCGCCTCGCCCGGCTCGGCGATGGGCTCGCTGACGTCGAACGGCGCGACGTCGGCTTCGGGCAGCGGCTCGGCGCGCGCGACCGGCGGCTCGCCGAGGCGCGCGACGAACCCGTCGCCGCCGCTCCTGAACTCGAAGCCGCCCTGCCGGTCGGCGCGCAGCAGCGACTCGACGAAGAAGCCGAGCGCACCGAGGCTCTCGGCGACGCGCTCGCAGTCGGCCGCCGCCGGCGGCTCCTCGGTCTCGAGGAATGCGGCGACCTGTCGCACGACGGTGCCGGCGCCGTCGGCGGCCTCGCCGTGGCCGAGCAGCCGCAGCGCCCCGCCCACCTGCTTCAGCAGCGGCTCGAGCTCCGGCAGCGCGGCGCGCTGCGACGGGTCGCGGAAGAACGTGTCGAGCACCTTTTCGCACCCGCGCAGGTTCGCCTGCAGCTCGCCGACGAAGGCCGCGACGGTGAGCCGCTCCTGCGCGGCGCGCGACAACTCGCTCAGCCACTCGGGCGTGGGCGAGCCGTCGGTCTTCTGGCGCTCGCACAGGCCGTCGATGCGCTCGGCCATCTCGGTCGCGCGGCGGTCGTGCTGCGCGACGCCACGCGCGCCGCGCTCGAGCGCGTGTTCGACGAACAGCAGCGCGGTCGCGACCTCGAGCGACAGCAACTCGGCGAGCTGCGGGCCGGCCGCGGCGAGCGCGCGCCGCAGCCCGACCAGCACGCCGGCGAGCCGCTGCAGCCCCGGCCACGGCAGCCGCGCGACCGCGGCGTCGAGCGCCTGTGCGGCCGTCGCGAAGGCCGGCAGGTCCTGCGCGCCGCCGCGCACCGCCTTCTCCCACGCGAGCTTGGCGGCGCCGGTCGCCTCGCGCGCAGCCCGCAGCGCACGCGCGTCGACGACGCCGTAGCGCGGCGTCTCGAAGTCCGCGGGCACGGTGCCGGCGAGCCGGTAGAGCGCGCGCGCCTCGTCGGCGAGCGCCGAGCCCCCACCCGCCCGCGCGAGCAGGAACAGGATGTCGCGCAGCATCCGGTCGGCGATCGGGGTGCCCTGCTGCAGCGTGCGCAGGATCTGCAGGTTGATCCGCGCGACCAGCCGCTTCGCGTAGAGGTCGACCGGCAGCGCGCGCACGCGCAGCGCGTCGAAGAACGCGGCGGCGAGCCACCAGAACGTGCGCTGGCTCGAGGCCTGGTGCGCGCGATGCAGCCGGTCGATCGCGGCGTGCATATCGGCGAGCGCCGCGGCGTCCTCGGGGTTGCGCAGGAAGCCGAGCAGCCCCTTCTCGAAGGCCGCGCGCATGCGGGCCATGCCGGCGGGGTCCAGCGGCTCGGCGAGCGGCGCCTTCGGCGGGCGCACCGACAGGTCCACCGCGTACAGGTCGGCGGGCGCGACGCGGTCGGAGGCGCGCAGCGCGAGCAGCTCGCGGTAGTGCGGGAAGAGCGACACCGGCGAGTCGCCCGAGCCGGCGACGACGCCCTCGAGGTATTCGACGATCGCGGCGAAGGTGCGGACCATCGCGCGCGCGACGTCGCCGTCGAGCCGCATCTCGCCCCGCTCGATGCGGTCGAGCAGCCCCTCGGCCTCCTGCGTGACGACGACCACGCCCTCGAGGTCGACGACCTGCAGCGCGCCGTGCGCCTGGTGCAGCCAGCTGCGCGCCGCGCGCAGCCGCGACAGGTCCTCGTCGCCCGACTGCAGCTGCTGCTCGAGCGAGGCCTCGGCGCGCGCGAGCGACTCGCGGATCTCGCCGAGGCACCAGGACAGCGCGGTGAGGTCGGTCGGGGATCCGGTCATGTTCAGCCCACGCGGAAGCGCGAAACGGAGTTCTTCAGCTCGCGCGCGAGCTCGGCCAGCTGCAGGATCGAGCCCGCCGTCTGCTGCGTGCCTTCGCCGGTCTGCTCGGTCACCAGCAGGATCCGCTGGATGCTGTGCGCGACCGTGCCCGCCGACGAGGCCTGGTCGGACGTGGTGCGCGAGATGTCCTCGATCAGCTCGGCGAGCTGCGTCGACACGCGGCCGATCTCGGCGAGCGCGTTGCCCGCGTCGTCCGACAGCCGCGTACCCGCGACCACGCCCTGCGTGCTGCGCTCCATCGCGGCGACCGCGTCCTGCGTGTCGACCTGGATGGTGCGGATCAGCGCGGAGATCTGCCGGGTCGCCTCCGCGCTGCGCTCGGCGAGCCGCTGCACCTCCTCGGCGACGACGGTGAAGCCGCGACCCGCCTCGCCGGCCGACGCGGCCTGGATCGCGGCGTTCAGCGCGAGCACGTTGGTCTGCTCGGTGATGTCCGAGATCAGCTCGACGATCTCGCCGATCTCCTGCGACGACTCGCCCAGCCGCTTGATGCGCTTGGCGGTCTCCTGGATCTGGTCGCGGATGCCGTTCATGCCGGAGATCGCGTTCTGCACCGCGCGCCGGCCCTGCTCGGCCGCGCCCAGCGACTGCCGCGCGACCTGCGCCGACTCCGACGCGCTCGCGGATACCTCGTTGATCTGCGAGGCCATCCGCAGCACCGCCTCGCCGGTCTCGCGGATCTCGCGCGACTGCTGCTCGGAGGCGACCTGCAGGCCGGAGGCGATCGTCTGCGCCTTGGACGAGGCGTCGGCGACCAGCTTGGCGGTGGTGTTGATCCGCGCGACCAGGTTGCGCAGCTCCTCGACGGTGTAGTTGACCGAGTCGGCGATCGCGCCGGTGATGTCCTCGGTCACCGTCGCCTGGATGGTCAGGTCCCCGTCGGCCACTTCCTGCAGCTCGTTCATCAGCCGAAGAATCGCCGCCTGGTTCTGGTCGTTGGTGCGCTTGGCGTCCTGCTCGAGGCGCTCGGCCTCGGCGCGCTGCGCGTCGGCGTCGGCCGCGCGGCGGTGGACGTCCTGGTAGTAGACGAGGCCGAGCCCCACGCCCGCGAGCACCGCCTGGAGCAGGAAGAAGACCACGATGCCCTGGTTGATCGCGCGGCCGCCCTGCTCGTCGGCGAGGCGCGACTGCAGCTCGAGGAGCGCGAGGCGCAGCGGCTCGCTGTCGGCGGCGATCCGGGCCTCGGCGCCGAGCGCGCCCTGCAGCCTCGGCAGGTCGGACAGCAGCGAGGCGATCGGCCTGGCGAGATCGCCGTAGGCGGCCTTGAGCTCGGTGAGGCGGGTGCGCAACTCGCCGTCGCGCGCCGGCGCGAGCCGGCGGGCCTCGCTGCCCGACAGCAGCCCGTCGACCAGCTCGCGGAACGCCGCGGTGTCGCGGCCCAGCAGGAACGCGATCTCGGCGTTGACCCGGTCGGCGCCGGTGAGCTGCGCGACGTCGCGCGCGATCTTGTGCGCGAGCGCCACCAGCTGCCCGGCCGCGGCGATCTCGGCCGACGGCGCGCCCGAGGCGACCTTCAGCAGCGACACCTGCTCGGCCAGCTCGACGAGCCGCGGCGAGGCGTCGAGCACCGTGCGCGAGGACTGCGCGATCGACGACAGCGTCGGCTGCGCCTGCTGCAGCGTGGCCGCGGCCTGGTCGGTGCGCTTCCACTGCTCGGCGAGCTTGCCGACCGCGGGCAGCAGCTCGGCCTCGACGCCCTCGACGCGCGCGTCGCGTACCGTACCGCCCGACTGCAGCACCGCGATCGCCTCGCCGAGCCGCGAGCGGCTCTCGCCGAGCATCCGGAACCCGTCACTGGTGCCGCGCACCGCGAGCGGCGCGGCCTTCGCGAGGCGCTGCGAGTGCATCAGCGAGTCGCCGACCAGCCGCGCCTGCATCGCGACCGCGCTCGCCTGGCGCGCGTCGAGCCACATGAAGAGGAACGCGAGCACCAGCGAGGCGCCCAGCACCGGGAACAGCACCGACAGCTGCTTGCGCAGCGGCAGCTTGCCGACGAAGGGGATCTGGAAGCCCTGCCGCGCGGCGGTGGGCGCCGCGCCGCCGAGGCCGGCGGAGATGGTCTCGCCGAAGCGGGTCGGCGCGCCGAGCGGGTCGAACTGCGCCGTCGGGTTCAGGTCGTCGACGATCGCGGTGTCCGGGTCGACCTTCCTGCGGGCGCCGCCGCCGAGCGGGAAGAACGCGGGGAACTTGAACGCCATCTCGTGGGCCCCTGTCGTCGCCGCGGGCCGCTCAGCGGCCGACCATCAGGAACGCGCTGCCCGCCGCGAGCTTCGCGAGGTCGAGCTCCATCCAGCGATGGCCGTCGGCGTCGATCAGCGAGCGGCCGATCCAGTCGGGCCGCCCCTGGGGGCCGAACGACCCGTCGGGCGCGACGCCCGCGGTGTCGTCGTCCTCGATGCGCATCGACGCGACGTTGCGCAGCCCGAGCATCCGGGTGACCAGGATCGCCGCGTTGAAGTTCAGCTTGCCGGCGAGCGCGAGCAGTCGCGACTCCTTGCCGGCCGCGGTGCTGCCGAGCTGCGCGAAGCGCTGCAGGTCGACGACGGTGTAGAGCGCGCCGCGCAGGTTGACCAGCCCGAGCAGCCAGTCGCGGGTCAGCGGCACCGGGGCGATCGTGTCGGGCACCGGCACGATCTCGCCGGCCTCGGACAGGTCGACCAGCCAGCGCTGCTCGCCGATCATCAGCCCCAGGCGCGCGGCGAGATCCGGCGTCGCGTTCGCCTCCTTCAGGCGCTCGGTGAGGCGGGCCTGGAAGTCCCCCAGCGGCGTCGTGGTCTGGCGCACGGTCATGGCGGGCTCAGTGGACCAGGTCCGCGATCTTCGCGAGCAGCTCTTCGGCGTTCACCGGCTTCGTCACGTAGTCGCGCGCGCCCTGGCGCAGCCCCCAGATCCGGTCGGTCTCGGCGGACTTGCTGGTGCACAGGATCACCGGGATCGACTGGGTCTCCGGGTCGCGCGTCAGCGTGCGCACCACCTGGAATCCGCTCGCGCCGGGCATCACCACGTCCATCACGACCAGCGAGGGCCGCTCGAGGCGGATCTTGGCGAGTGCCTCGACGCCGCTCTCGGCGGTGACGACGACATAGCCGCGCTTGGCGAGCAGGTCGGCAATGAAGAAGCGCTCGGTCGGCGAGTCGTCGACGACCATGATCTTCTGCGCGGGCATCGGTCCGACCTCAGGCCCCGATCGCCCGGCGCGCGTGCTGCGCGACGCACTTGAGCAGGCTGTCCTTCGTGAACGGCTTGGTCAGGTACTCCTCGCAGCCCACCATCCGGCCGCGGGCGCGGTCGAACAGGCCGTCCTTGCTCGAGAGCATGACGACCGGCGTGGCGTGGAAGCGGGGGCTCTTCTTGATGAGCGCGCAGGTCTGGTAGCCGTCGAGCCGCGGCATCAGCACGTCGCAGAACACCAGGTCGGGCTCGTGGTCGGAGACCTTGGCGAGCGCATCGAAGCCGTCGTCGGCGACGATCACGCGGCACCCGGCCTGGGACAGGAAGATCTCGGCGCTGCGCCGGATCGTGTTGCTGTCGTCGATGACCATGACCTTCAGGCCGGCGATCGAGTCACTCGAGCTCATCGGGATCCTCGCGGGCCGCGTCGGGCAACGGTTCGAAGGGTGGCGTGGAGTGTAGCCAAAATCGGTTCAGAGCTCGACCATCTCGAAGTCTTCCTTGCGGGCACCGCACTCGGGGCAGGTCCAGTTCATCGGGACGTCCTCCCAGCGCGTGCCGGGCGCGATGCCCTCGTCGGGCACCCCCGCGGCTTCGTCGTAGATCCACCCGCAGATCAGGCACATGAAGGTCCGGGTCGCTTGCTCGCTCATGTCGGGTCCGGTGTCGGTCATTAGAGAGTGAAGCGCCGCATGTTACCTTCTCGCGCCGATGAGTCCCGCCCTGCGGCCGACGGGCGGGGCGTGCGTGCCGCACGCCCCCCCCGGGCTCCGCGCATCCGTGGAACCGGGCCCGCCCCCACCTCCCGAACCCCCGATGACCCCGACGCCCCGCGGTCTCTACGCAATCACCCCCGACGAGCTCGACGCCGAGCGGCTCGCCGGCCTGGTCGCCCGCGCGCTCGAGGGCGGCGTCGACTGGCTGCAGTTCCGCGTCAAGGGCGGCGCGCCCGCTCAGCGCGAGGACCTCGCGGCGCGCATCAAGGCGCTGTGCGACGCGGCCGGGGTGCCGCTGGTCGTCAACGACGACGTCGCGCTCGCGCTCGCGATCGGCGCGGCCGGCGTGCACGTCGGCCGCGACGACGGCGACCCGGCGGCGATCCGCGCACGGATCGGCCCGGACCGGGTGCTCGGGGTGTCGTGCTACGACGACCTCGCGCGTGCGCGCTCGATGCTGGGGGTGGCCGACCACGTCGGCTTCGGCAGCGTGTTCGCGTCGCCGACCAAGCCGCAGGCGGTCCGCGCGCCGCTCGCGCTCTTCGGGCAGGCCCGCGCGATGGGGCTGCCCGCGGTCGCGATCGGCGGCATCGACCGCTCCAACGCACGGCTGCCGATCGAGGCCGGCGCCGACGCGGTCGCGGTGATCAGCGACGTGTTCACTGCGCCCGACCCGGCGCGCGCGGCACGCGAGCTGCGCTCGATCGTGCACGCGGCGCTGGCCGCGCGCGGCTGACGCCACGGCGCGGCGCCCCGGGGGACGGGCGGCCGACTCGGCGCGCCCCGCCCCGTCAGCGCTCACCAGGGCGCGACCGCGACCACCCGCTCGATGCGCCCGTTGGCTGCGTCGATCAGCACCGCGCCGTCGCGGGCCGGGCCGCGGATCGGCAGGTAGCGCAGCGTGGCCGCGTCGCGGCCGGTCGCGGCGATCGCCGCGTCGATCTCGGCGCCGCGCTGCGGATTCAGCGAGCGCAGCCGATCGATCGGCAGCGCGCGCTCGAGCACGGCGCCGGACTCCGACGCGTATTCGACGTAGAGCTTGGGATGGTGCTGCACGTCCCGGCCGTGCGACAGCGCGTCGAACAGGATCTTCGAGCGCTCCTCGGCCGACTCCGGCAGCCGCGCCGAGACCCAGCGCGGCCTCAGCGGGTCGATCGCGGCGAGCGGGTTGCTGCGCGCAGCGGAGCGCGCCTCCGGCTGCAGGTCCGACGGCGAGACCACCTCGAACCGGTCCTTGACGAACACCACGAACGCCGGCCGCCCCTGGTAGACGGTGTGCACGCCGTAGGCGAGCGCGGCGAGCTGCACCGCGGCGATCGTCGCGAGGTCCCACTTCAGGCTGCGCTTGCGACGGTCGAACACCAGCAGAGTGAACAGCGGGCCGAGCACGACGTCGACGCCGAGCATGATCAGCAGGATCGCCTCGACGCCGAGCAGCGCGGGCAGCGGCATCGGGTACCACGCGAGGAACACCAGCGCGAGCACCGCGGCGGCCACGCCGACCGACAGGCCGAGGTGCACGCCGGCGGCACGCAGCCGCTCGCGGATCCGCAGGCCGCCGGGCTCGGCGTCGCGGCCCGCCGCGGTCGCGCCCGCGGCGCGAATCGGCGGATGAATCATCGGGAGCGTGTCGCCCGGCGCGGGCGCACCCTCCGGGAGCTGGGAGGAACGACGACGCAGCATCGAGGGTCTCGGCAAAGCGAACGGGGCGCCTCAGGCGCCCCGGTTGGATCGGTTCCGCGGGGCGCGCACGCGGCATGCGCCGCGCGCGGACCGGTCGGTGTCGATCAGCGGCACTCGGCCGGCGTGTACTTGGCCAGGATCGTGCCCTTCGTGCCGTCCTTGGTCGAGGCGACCGAGTTGCAGTTCCAGACGATCGGGTTGACCGGGATCGTGCCGGCGGCCAGCGCCGCGCCGCCCACCGACGCGCCGTCG
>JBILTM010000104.1:0-17592 GCA_044371545.1 Burkholderiaceae bacterium | reverse complement strand
CAGGCGCAGGACGGGCTTCTTGATGACGTTGATCGTGGCGGACATGGCGTCTCGGATGGGTGGGGTGGAGCGTGGCCGCGCGCCGCGGCCGCAGGCCGGCATTATCGCGCGTCGGCGCGACTCGGTGGTCGAGCACCCGGGGCCATCCGCCGGCCGGCGCGCTCGGCGAAGGGCCGCGACCAGTCGTCACTCGAAGACATGGAGCGCCGTCCGGTGCTTCGCGATGAAGTCCCAGTCGTAGGTGACGCCGAGCCCGGGGCCGGTCGGCACGTCGACGCAGCCGTCCTCGCCCACGCAGTCGAGCTGGTCGGTGTAGCCGCAGGCGTAGACCGGCGGCAGCGCGTTCGGGCAGTCGGGGCCGACCAGCGCGACCTCGTAGAAGTTGGAGTTGCGCATCGCCGACATCAGGTGGCGGTGCGCCGGGCCGCTCGCGTGGATCTCGCAGTCCAGGCCGAGCGACTCGGCCAGGTGCGCGATCTTCAGCGAGCCGGTGATGCCCATGTCGTACTCCGGATCCACGCGGACGAAGTCGGTGCCGCCGGCGAGGATGAAGTCGGCCTTCGGCTCGACGCCGCGCACGTGCTCGGTCATCAGCAGCGGGGTCCTGATCATCTCGCGCAGCTTCCTGTGGCCGTAGGCGGAGGTGCCGCCGTCGCGGTACGGGTCCTCGTACCAGAAGAAGCCGGCCTCGTCGCAGGCGCGCCCGACCCGCAGCGCGTCGGCGAAGGTGCGCAGCTCGCAGGCCGGATCGAGCATCAGCGTCATCTCGTGGCCGACGTGCTTGGCCACGTGCAGCACGTTCTCGGCCTCCTCGCGCGCGTCGCCGTCGTTCCAGCCGTGGATCTTGAAGGCGCGGTAGCCGAGCGAGCGGCAGTGGCGCGCGAAGTCGACGAACGCCTCCTTGCAGTGCAGGCCGCCCGCGCGGTCGGCGTGGTAGGTGCTCGCATAGGCGGGCAGCCGCTTGCGGTAGCCGCCGAGCAGCTCGGCGATCGACGCGCCGTAGCGCCGGCCCGCCCAGTCCCACAGCGCGATGTCGATCGGCCCGTGGCCCATGTGGTCGAACTGGCGGATGTCGCGCTTGAGGTCCTCGTAGATCGCGATCCGCTCGCGCGCGTCCTTGCCGACGAGCCGCGGGCACAGCATCAGCGCCTGCCCGAGCGTGGACTTGGTCGCGACCCACTGCGCGACGTACTCCCCGTGGCCGCCGTCGACGGTGCGGACGACGACCGCGAACTTCGACAGGCGCACGGTCGAGCCGCGCTTGAAGGTGATCGTCTGCGCGACGCCGTCGCGTGCGAGGTTGTGGGCGTCGAACTCGAACTCGTGGACCTCGACGCGGTCGATGCGGCTCATGCGGGACTCCGTCAGCGGTAGGTCTTCGCGTCGAACGCGTGGCGCTCGATGAAGTCCCAGTCGTAGGTCACGCCGAGCCCGGGCCCGGTCGGCACCGGCACCTGTCCGTCGTCGCCGAGCGCGGCCTCCTGGTCGGAGTAGCCGCAGGCGTAGACCGGCGGGATCAGGTTCGGCATGCCCGGGCCGACCAGGGCGAGCTCGTACATGTGGGTGTTCCGGATCGCCGACACGCAGGCGCGGTGCGCGGGCCCCGGCGCGTGGACCTGGACGTCGATGCCGAGCGCCTCGGCGAGGTGCGCGCACTTCATCGCCCCGGTGATGCCGAGGTCGTACTCCGGGTCGATGTGGAACAGGTCGCAGGCGCCGGCGATCGCGTAGGCCGCCTTGCGCTCCGGCCCGCGCGCGTGCTCGGTGACCATCAGCGGCGTCCTGATCTTCTGGCGCAGGATCTGCGAGCCGGTCATCGACACGCCCGAGTCGCGGTACGGGTCCTCGTACCAGAGCGCGCCGATCTCGTCGCAGACGTGGCCGAGCCGCAGCGCCTCGAGGTGCGTGCGGATCTCGCAGCCCGGGTCGTACATCACCTCCATCCGGTCGCCGATCGCGGCGCGCACCGCGCGCAGCGTCGCCGCCTCGCGCCTGACGTTCCCGTCGTGCCAGCCGTGGACCTTGAAGCCGGCGAAGCCCCGGTCGGCGCACGCGATCGCGTAGTCGGCGAAGGCCTGCGGCGAGTCGAGCCCGCCGGGCTCGTCCTGGCCGTGGTGGGTGCTCGCGTAGACCGGCAGGCGCTTCCTGTAGCCGCCCAGCATCGTCGAGACCGACATGCCGTACTTGCGCCCGACGAGGTCCCACAGCGCGATGTCGAGCGGGCCGTGGCCCATGCCGTCGTACGCGCGCAGCTCGCGCTTGAGGTCGTCGTAGATGCCTTCCCGGTCCTCGGGGTCGCGCCCGAGCAGGTGCGGCGCGATCATGTTCGTCTGGCCGAGCGCGCTGTGCGTGCCGACCCAGTGGGTCACGTACTCGCCCGCGAGGCCGTCGTCGGTGCGCAGCCGCACCGCGTAGCGCATCACCTTCAGCGACGCGCCCTTCTGCCACTGCAGGTTGCTCACGCCCATCGCGGCGTGGGCGCCGAGCCCGAGGTCGGGGACCTCGAAGGTGAACGGGACCACCCGCACTTCGGTGATGCGCGACACGGTGTCTCCTCCCTGTTCTCTTTCCGTTCTACGTTCGTGCCCGCCCGGGCCGGCACGGTCCAGGCGGCTGCGGACGTTGTATCGCGGCCGGGTTCGGCCGACAATGTTGTTCGATATCGAACAACGGAGTTGCCGCCCGTGGAACCGGCGCCTGAAGGCGTCCGGCCCGGCGGCGCGGGGAGAGGCGGTGAGTTCGCTCGAGAAGGGGTTGCGCGCGCTCGCGCTGCTGTCGCCCGATCGGCCGCGGCTGCGGGTGTCCGAAGTCGCCGAGGCGCTCGGCGTGCCGAAGAGCTCGGCCTCGCGGCTGCTCGCCACGCTCGACCGGCACGGCCTGCTCGAGCGCGGCGCACGCCACGCGGGCTTCGAGGCCGGCTTCGAGTTGCAGCGGCTCGGCCGGATGTACCGGGCGGGCGACGCGGTGACCGAGATGGCCGACGAGGCGTTGCGGGACCTGGTCGCGCGCCATCCGGCGACCGGCTACCTCGCCTACCTGGACGGTCTGGAGACGATCATCGTGCGGGTGCGGGAGAGCCCGACGCCGGTGCGCTACGTGGTGTCGGAGGGCACGCGGCTGCCGGCGTTCGTCACCGCGATCGGCAAGGCGCTGCTGACCCGGCTCGACCAGCAGCAGCTGCTCGCGCTGCTGCCCGAGCGGCTGGTGCACCGGCCGCTCTCGGTGTCGATGACGCGGGCCGCCCTGCTGCGCGAGCTCGCCGAGGCGCGAGAGCGCGGCTGGACCGAGCTCGACGACCGGGCCGACCGCGGGATCGGCGCGGCGGCCGTCGCCGTCGGCGCGCCGCAGGGCCGCACCATCGGCATCGCGCTGAGCTGGATGCGGCGCGACGTGACGCGGCCGCGGCACCGGCGCGCGGTCGCCGAGCTGCTGTCGGCGGCGCGAACCGTGGGGAGGCGGGTCCGGGACCCCTACTGGCTGACGCCCGAGGAGGCCTGACGAGAGGAGGGGACGACGGGCTCGGGCGGGCATGCTGCGCGGTGCCTCCGCGTTCCATCCGTGGCAACACGGTTGTTCGATAGAGAACAACATTGCACGACTGGCCGGGACGGGCGAGACTGCGTCGCAGCGTCGCCGGTCCGGGCAGGGCCGGACGACCGACGCCGACCGGACCCACGCAACGACGGCGCACGATCGCCGCACCGAGGAGACATCGATGGGCATCACCCGACGCAACCTGATGGCCGCGGCGTCAGCCGCAGCCGGCCTGTACGCCGTGCCGATGATCGGCCGCGCGCAGGCGACGAAGCTGGTCTTCTCCCACCACCTGCCGACGACGCACGTCGGCCACGCGACCGCCGAGAAGTTCGCCGAGCAGGTCGCCAAGGGCACGAACGGCCAGGTCACGATCGACATCAAGCCGGCCTCGCAGCTGTTCAACCTGCGCACCTCGGCCGAGGCGCTGCAGCTCGGCACCCTCGACCTGTGCTGGACCGACCTCGGCACGCTCGCCAACTGGCAGCCGCAGTTCGGCTTCATCTCGATGCCGTTCCTGTTCGCCGACTACGACCACGTCAAGCGCGTGATGTACGGCCCGATCGGGCAGCAGGTCGTCAAGGACGCGAAGGACACGCTGAACGTCGAGATCCTGTCGCTCGGCGCCTCCGGCTTCCGGGTGTTCCTCGGCAAGAAGCCGATGGCCAACGCCGATGACGTCAAGGGCATCAAGCTGCGCGTGCCCGAGATCCCGACCTGGGTCGAGATGGCGCGCGCGCTCGGCACCAACCCGTCGCCGATCCCGGCCGGCGAGATGTACACCGCGCTGCAGACCGGCGTGGTCGACGCGGTCGAGCTGCCGCCCGACTACATCGTGACCTCGAAGCTGTTCGAGGTCGCGGGCCACGCCACCCGCACGCACCACATCTTCACCGAGGTGTCGATGATGGCGAGCGCGAAGAAGATGGCCGGGCTGCCCGCGAACGTCCAGAAGGTGATTCGCGACGCCGCCGTCGACTCGGTGCAGAACGTGCACTGGAATGCCAACCTGAAGGAGCAGACCTCCGCGTGGGACGAGCTCGCCAAGCGGGTCAAGGCGATCCCGAACCCCGACGTCGCGTCGTTCCGCACGAAGATGGCGCCGGTCTACGACAGCTTCGCCAAGCGCGGCGGCGCCAAGGGCAAGGCCTGGGTCGAGGCCTGCCAGGCGGCGGCGAAGGCCTGAGTCCGCCCGTCCGCGAGGCCGGCGCGCAGGACGCGCCGGCCCGCCGCCGCCCGCGTTCCCGATCCCCGACCCGGACATCGCCCCCGCTCCGTTCCCGATGAACGCCCCGTCCGCCCGCACCGGGCCTCCGGTGCTCCGTGGCCTGCGCGCCGTGCTGACCGCGCTGTCGGTGGTGATGCTCGCCGCCTACTTCATCGCGGTGCTGCTGCAGGTGTTCTACCGCTACGTGCTCAACGACTCGATCTTCTGGGCCGAGGAGTTCGTCCGCTCGACGATGATCTGGGGCGTGATGATCGCCTCGGGCCTCGTCGCCGCGCAGCGCGCGCACATCCGCGTCGAGCTGCTCGAGGACTGGCTGCCGCCGGCCGGCCGTCGCGTGGTCGTGTTCGCCGCGAACGCGCTGTCGCTCGCCTTCTGCCTGCTGCTGGCCTGGGCCGGCTGGCAGTTCGTCGAGCGCAGCTGGTTCCAGCGCTCGCCGATGCTCGACATCCCCAAGTGGTGGGTCTACGTCGCCATCCCGGTCGGGGCCGCGATCGAGGCCCTGCTGATGCTGCTCACCTGGCGCGAGAACGACGTGAAGCGCGACCAACCGACGGATCCGACGCTGTGAGCATCGGCCTGATGCTGGGGCTGTTCGCCCTGTTCATGCTGCTGGGCGTGCCGATCGCGTGGTGCATGGGGCTGGCCGCGATCCTGACGATCCTCTGGGACGGGCAGCTGCCGATGCTGCTGCTCGCCCAGCAGTTCTACGACTCGCTCGACAACTTCTCGCTGCTCGCGGTGCCGCTCTTCGTGCTCGCCGGCGAGCTGATGAGCGTGGCCGGCATCACCGAGCGGCTGGTCGCGTTCTCGCGCTCGCTGATGGGGCACCTGCGCGGCGGCCTGGCGCAGGCGAACATCGTCACCAACATGTTCATGGCGGCGATCTCCGGCTCGGCGCTCGCGGACCTCGCCGCGATCGGCTCGATGATGATCCCCGCGATGAAGAAGGAGGGCTACAAGCCCGAGTTCGCGGTCGCGGTCACCGCGTGCGCGGCGATGATGGCGCCGATCATCCCGCCCTCGATCATCGCGGTGATCTACGGCTCGGTGACCGGCGTGTCGATCGGAGCGCTGTTCCTCGGCGGCGTCGTGCCGGGCGTGCTCGCCGGCGTCGCGATGATGGCGATCACCTGGTGGCTCGCGCCGCGCGCGGGCGCGGGCGTCTCGCCGCGGGCGAACTGGAACGAGCGTGGCGTCGCGGCGCGCCGCGCGCTGCCCGCGATGGCGATGCCGGCGATCATCATCGGCGGCATCCTGTCGGGCGCGTTCACGCCGACCGAGGCGGGCGCGATCGCGGCGCTCTACGCGCTGCTGTTCGGGCTCGTCGCGCGCCGCCACTCCGCGCGCAGCCTGTACGACAACTTCGCCGCAGCGGCGCTCACCACCGCGGGTGCGCTGGTGACGCTCGGCGGCGCGGCGCTCTTCAGCTGGGTGCTGAGCCGCGCCGGCGTCGGCCAGATGGCGCTCGCCGGCATGCTGTCGCTGACCAGCGACCCGCAGCTCGCGTTGCTGGTGCTGATCGTGTTCTTCTTCCTGCTCGGCATCTTCCTCGAGCCGGTGCCGGCGCTGATCATCGTCGTGCCGATCATGGGGCCGATGATCAAGCACCTCGGCTACGACCCGGTGCACTTCGGCATCATCGTTATCATGATGCTGGTGGTCGGCTCGGTGACGCCACCGGTGGGCGTGCTGGCGATGGTCGCCTCGAAGATCGCGGGCGTGTCGTACAACTCGACGATCGGCATGCTCATGCCGTACATCGCGGCCTGGACCGCGGTGGTCCTGCTGGTGGCCTACGTGCCGGACCTGGTGCTGTGGCTGCCGAGGATGCTGCAGTGAGCGCACGGAGGGCGGGACGATGAGCGGGGTCGTGGTGGTGACGGGGGCGGGCCGGGGCATCGGCGCCGCCTGCGCGAAGGCGCTGGCGCGCGCCGGCTGGAAGGTCGCGGTCAACTACGCGCGCAGCCGCGACGCGGCGGGGGCGGTGGTCGCCGACATCGCGCGCGAGGGCGGCACCGCGGTCGCGATCGCGGCCGACGTCGCGGTGCAGGACGAGGTGCGCCGGCTGTTCGCCGAGGCCGAGTCGCGGCTCGGGCCGATCACCGGGCTGGTCGCGAACGCCGGCATCGGCGGCACGATCGCGCCGATCGCCGAGCAGACCGAGGCGACGCTCGCGCCGCTGTTCGCGACCAACGTCTACGGCACGATGTACTGCATCGGCGAGGCGGTGCGCCGGATGTCGACGCGCCACGGCGGCTCGGGCGGCGCGATCGTCTCGATCTCGTCGGCGGCGGCGCGCCTCGGCGGGCTGGCGGGCATGGTCCCCTACGCGGCGAGCAAGGGCGCGATCGACTCGATGACCGTCGGGCTCGCGCGCGAGCTCGGGCGCGACGGCATCCGCGTCAACGCGATCCGGCCCGGACTGGTCGACACCGACATCGTCGGGCCGATGGGCGGCCGGTCGATGCTCGCGCAGATGGCGCAGGTGATCCCGATGGGTCGCCACGGCGAACCCGACGAGATCGCGCAGGCCGCGGTCTGGCTGCTGTCGCCCGCGGCCTCGTACGTGCACGGGGCCGTCGTCGACGTGTCGGGCGGGCGCTGACGCACCGTGCCCGGGGGCCGGTCGCCGTCGCAGCGGTCGGCCGGCGCGAGCCTCGCGCGGCCGCTCAGCGCACGTGCCAGTCCTGCGTGAGCGGCTTGGCGCCGTTCAGCTCCGCATAGCCCGCGCCGGTCGTGCCCGGCGGATCCTCGCCGAAGTAGCGCTCGTCGATCGGCAGCGAGGCCGGCTGCCAGCGCACGTCGCACGACAGCCGCACGCGGTCGATCGGCGATCGGTTGTCGAGCGAGCCGTGGGCGAGGTACATGCCGAAGACGATGACGTCGCCGGCCGCGAAGTCGGCGGTCAGCAGCCGCGTGCCGCGAGAGCGTGCGAACTCGATCGCGTCGGTGCCGAAGGCCGCACGCCGCTCGGGGTTCGCCGAGATGTCGTGGCCGATCATCGGATCGATCAGGTCGCGGTAGCGGTGCGAGCCCTCGACCACGACCAGCGGCCCGTCGGACACCGGCACGTCGCCGAGCGGCGTCCAGACGGTGCAGACCCGGTCGTGCGCACGGGTGAAGAACGGATAGTCGAAGTGCAGGTCGGTCGCTCGGCCGCGCGGCCCGGCGCGCAGGAAGATGTAGTCCTGCGGGCGCGCGGCCTCGCCGAACACCGCGTCCATCACCTGGGCGATCGGGCCGGCGTGCGAGACCGCGCGCAGCCGCGCGCCGGTCGACACCGAGCGCCAGAAGCGACCGCGGTCGGGCTCGAGCTCGGCGCGCCGGCTCGCGCCGGTGAAGATCCCGGCGTCCGGGGGCGAGGCGACCTCGCCGACCGCGTGCAGCCGCTCGAAGACCTCGCGTCGCGCGGCCGCGACCGCGTCGCGGTCGAGCACGCCGCGCAGGAACACGTGGCCATGCTCGGCGAAGCGCGCGCGCAGCGCGGGCGGGTCGGCGAGCAGCGGCGCGCAGTCGACGAGCTCGCCGAGCAGCGCGGCCGGCACGGCGTGTCCCTTGACCTCGCAGGTGTCCATCGTCGTCTCCTCCCTCGTCCCGTCCGGAGCCCGATGACGCCCGCCGTCCGGGGCGCCGCGACCCGCGCGAACAGTCTCGCGTGCATTTGACGCAGGTCAGGTCCGGGCCAGTGTAGCGCGGGGCGGACGCCCTTATTGCGTGCCTATACTCGAATCGACATGAGACGCGCCCTCCTGCTGTCCGTGATGGTGCTGCTGACCCTCCTGCAGGGGGTCGGCCCGCTGATCCACGCGCACCGAGACGGGCCGCCCTCGGCCGGCGTCGTCCATGTGCATGCAGCGCTCGTCGCGCCGCTCGAGGCCTGTGCCGAGTTCGCCGCCGAGTCGTTGAGGGGCGGCGGCGACGCGCTCGTCACCGCGCTCGACGGGCTCGTCGAGGCGCGATGCGCGCCGCAGCCGGTCGCGGACATCGCCGCTTCACCCGCGGCGCCCCTGTCGGCCGCGCCCCGCACGGCGCACTCGGCGCCCGTACGGCCGCCCCTCGCGCGGCCCTCGGCGAGCGCCTGGCTCCATCCTCCGACGCACGCGCCGCCGCAGTCCTGAGCGAGGGCCGGCGCGCGCCGGCCCGGGTTGTGCCTCGCCGCATCGGTCGCCGGTCCCACGCGGGCGGCCGCGGCGGGTCGATCGAGTCCGTGTCGGACCGCGCCGTGCCGCGGTCCCGGAGTCCGCCATGTCCGTTCCGTCCTCGCGCCGTGCACCGCGGCGTGCCGCCGTCGTCCCCGCGTCCCGCGCGCGCTCGCCGCGGCCGGCCCGCGCTCGCGTGCGCGTCGCCGCGCTGTCGGCCGTGCTCGCCCTGCTCGCGGCATCCCCGGCGCCGGCGGCCGCGCCTGTGCGCGTCCGGGTGGCGATCTCCGACACCCAGTCGGCCGCGCTGGGCCTGGCGCTCGCGCCGCTCGGCGCGCGCGAGGCGCCCGGCGCCATTCCGCTGGCCGCGACCGTTGCGGTGCCGCCGGCGCAGCAGCGGATCGTTGCCGCCCCGGTCGCGGGCCTGCTCGATCGCGTCGCGGTCGCGCCGAACGACCCGGTGCGCGCCGGCCAGCCGATCGGCCGGCTGACGAGCCCCGCACTCGTCGAGATGCAGCGCGACCTCGCGCAGGCGGCGGTCCGCGCGCGGCTCGCCGACGACACCGCGGTGCGCGACCGGCGGCTGTTCGACGAGGGGCTGGTGGCGGAATCGAGGTTGCGCGCGAGCCTCGCGCACCAGGCCGAGGCCGTGGCCGAGCTCGCCGAGCGTCGGCAGGCGCTGAAGCTGGCGGGACTGCCCGACGCCGCGATCGGCCGGGTCGCCGCAGGCGGCACGGCGGGCGCTTCGATCGACCTCGTCGCGCCGATCGACGGCGTCGTGCTCGATCAGCCGGTGCAGATCGGCAGCCGCGTCGAGGCGGCGACCGCGCTGTTCCGCATCGCGCGCATTCCGCCGCTGTGGCTCGAGCTGCAGGTGCCGGTCAGGTTGCTCGCGCGCGTGGCGCCCGGCGACGTGGTCGAGGTGCCCTCGGCCGGCGCGCGCGGCACGGTCGCGTCGATCGGCCGCGGCGCGGGCGCCGGCCAGATGGTGCCGGTCCGCGTCGAGGTCGGCGCCTCCGGTGCCGGCACGCTGGTGCCCGGCCAGGCCGTCGAGGCGCTGCTGCGGCCGACGGGGCGCGCGGCCGGCTGGCGCGTGCCGCCGTCCGCGGTGGTGCGGCACGACGGCGTCGCGCGCGTCTTCGCGGCGGTGCCCGGGGGCTTCGACGCGGTCGAGGTCCGCGTCATCGACGAGGGCGATGCCGGCGTGCTGGTCGACGGACCGCTCGACGACGCGACGCGCGTCGTCGTCCGCGGTGCGGCCGCGCTCAAGGCGCGGCTCGCCGGCATCGGAGGCGCGTGATGGCCGCCTGGCTGATCCGGACCGCGCTCGCGCAGCGCGTGCTCGTCGCGGCGCTCGCGCTCGCGCTCGCGCTCGCAGGTGCGATCGCGTGGCGCGACCTGCCGATCGACGCGTTTCCCGACGTGTCCTCGACGCAGGTCAAGGTCGTCTTCAAGGCGCCCGGCATGACGCCCGAGGAGGTCGAGGCGCGGATCGTCGTGCCGATCGAGCTCGAGCTGCTCGGCATCCCGCGCAAGCGGATGCTGCGCTCGACGTCGAAGTACGCGATCGCCGACGTCACGCTCGACTTCGAGGAGGGCACCGACCTGTACTGGGCGCGCCAGCAGGTCGCGGAGCGGCTCGCCGACGTCGCCCGCGAGCTGCCGCCCGGGGCGAGCGGCGGGCTCGCCCCGGTGACGACACCGCTGGGCGAGATGGTGATGTTCACCGTCGACGGGCCGCTGTCGCTCGCCGAGCGGCGCGGGCTGCTCGACTGGGTGATCCGGCCGGCGCTGCGCACCGTGCCCGGCGTGGCCGACGTCAACGCGCTCGGCGGCGAGGTGCGGGCGCTCGAGGTGGTGCCCGATCCGGCCGCGCTCGCGACGCGCGGTCTCGACGTCGCCCGGCTGCTGCAGGCACTGCGCGACAACTCGCTGAACGACGGCGCGGGCCGGCTCTCGGCGGGCGACGAATCGATCCTCGTGCGCACCGAGGGTGCGATCGCGGGGCTCGACGACCTGCGTGCGATCGTCGTCGACGGTCGCGGCGGGCGCGCGGTGCGTCTCGGCGACGTCGCGCAGGTGCGCGCCGGCGAGCTGACCCGCTACGGCGCGGTCACCACCGACGGTCGCGACGAGACGGTCCAGGGGCTGGTGCTCGGCCTGCGCGGCGCCGACGCGGGGCGGCTCGTCGAGGCGGTGCACGCGCGGCTTCGCGAGATCGAGCCGATGCTGCCCGAGGGGACGACGCTCGACGTGTTCTACGACCGGGGGCAGCTGGTCGGACGCGCGGTCGGCACCGTGACGCGCGCGCTCGCCGAGGCGATCGTGCTGGTCGTCGTGCTGCTGATCCTGTTCCTCGGCGACGTCCGGGCCGCGCTGGTGGTCGCGGTGACCCTGCCGCTCTCCGCGCTCGCGACCTTCGTCGCGATGCGGCAGGCCGGGATGAGCGCGAACCTGATGTCGCTCGGCGGCCTGGCGATCGCGATCGGCATGCTGGTCGACGCGTCGGTCGTCGTCGTCGAGAACGTCGTCGCGCACGACGGCGGCGGCTTCGCGTCGCCGCTGGAGCGCGTCTCGAGCGCGGCGCAGGAGGTCGCGGTGCCGGTGGTGTCGGGCGTCGCGATCATCATCCTGGTGTTCCTGCCGCTGCTGACGCTGCAGGGGCTCGAGGGCAAGCTGTTCGCGCCGGTCGCGCTGACGATCGTGTTCGCGCTCGCCGCCTCGATGGTGCTGTCGCTGACGCTGGTGCCGGTGCTCGCGTCGTGGCTGCTGCGCGGCGGCGCGCACCGGGACCCGTGGCTGCCGAGGCAGGCCGCGCGGCTCTACGCCCGGGCGCTCGAGGCCTCGCTCGCCCACGGCCGCGCGGTGGTCGCGACGGCGGTGATCGCGCTGGTCGCGACCGGCTTCGTGTACGGGCGGCTCGGCAAGACCTTCATGCCGACGATGGACGAGGGCGACGTGATCATGCAGCTAGAGAAGCTGCCGTCGATCGGGCTCGAATCCTCGCTCGCGCTCGACCTGCGGCTGCAGCGCGCGGTGCTCGAGCGGGTGCCCGAGGTGCGGCGCATCGTCGCGCGCACCGGATCCGACGAGCTCGGCCTCGACCCGATGGGGCTGAACCAGACCGACACGTTCCTGGTGCTCAAGCCGCCGGCCGAGTGGCGCGACCCGGACAAGGCGCGGCTGGTCGACGCGCTGCGCGAGGTCGCCGTCGACTTCCCCGGCATGGTGGTGTCGTTCACGCAGCCGATCGACATGCGGGTCTCGGAGATGCTGACCGGCACCCGCGGCGACGTCGCGGTGAAGCTGTACGGCCCGGAACTCGCGGTGCTCGCGCGGCTCGCCGAGGGCACCGCGGCGACGCTGCGCGCGGTGCCCGGCGCCGAGGACGTGCTGACCGTGCGCAACGAGGGCGTGCAGTACCTGCGCGTCGTCGTCGACCGGCTCGCCGCCGGGCGCCACGGCTTCGACGCGGCGACGCTGTCGGCGGCGCTGCGCCAGCAGCTCGAGGGGCAGGTGGTCGGCATCGTCCGGGAGGCCGATCGGCGCACGCCGCTGCTCGTGCGCGGCGACGCGTCGCTGCGCGGCTCGCCGTCGCGCTTCGCGGCGCTGACGCTGACCGCGCCCGACGGCACGCCGGTGCCGCTCGCGAGCCTCGCGCGGCTCGAGCGCGTCGACGGTCCGGTGAAGGTCGACCGCGAGAACGCGCGCCGGCTGGCGCTGGTGCAGGCGAACGTGCGCGGCCGCGACCTGGTCGGCTTCGTCGACGACGCCAAGCGCGCGGTCGCTCGCGACGTGCCGCTGCCGCCGGGCTACACGATCGCCTGGGGCGGTCAGTTCGAGAACCAGCAGCGGGCCGCCGCCCGGCTCGCGACGATGATCCCGATCGCGCTCGGCGGCATCCTCGCGCTGCTCTATGCGACGTTCGGCTCGCTCAGGCAGGCGGTGCTGGTGTTCGTCAACATCCCGTTCGCGATGGTGGGCGGCGTGCTCGCGCTCGGCGCATCGGGCGAGTACCTGTCGGTGCCGGCGTCGGTCGGCTTCATCGCGCTGCTCGGCATCGCGGTGCTGAACGGCGTCGTGATGGTGTCCACCTTCAACCAGCTGAGCGCGCGCGGGCTGCCGATCGAGCGCGTGGTGCGCGAGGGTGCGCAACGGCGGCTGCGGCCTGTGCTGATGACCGCGAGCATCGCGGCGTTCGGACTGGTGCCGCTGCTGTTCGCGACCGGCCCGGGCTCGGAGATCCAGCGGCCGCTCGCGATCGTCGTGATCGGCGGGCTGGTCAGCGCCACCGCGCTGACGCTGCTGATCCTGCCGCTGCTGTACCGGCGCTTCGGTGCGCCGCGCGGCGGTGCGCCTGCGACCGCGCCGGCCACCGCGCCGGCGGCGGCCGTGCTCGCGGTCGCGCTCGCCATCGGCGTCGCGGCGCTCGCCGGCGCGCCGGCGCCGGCGCGTGCCGCGGACCCGCCGCCGCGCGGGGCGCCGGCGTCCGGCGCGACGCATCCGTCACATCCGACGGGCGAGGTCGCCCTGGACGCGGCCGGCGACCTGCCCGACGCCGCGCTCGTCGCGCGCGTGCTCGCCTCGCAACCGGCGGTCGAGGCGGCGCTGCTCGACGTCGACACGGAGCGCGCGCAGCGTGCGCGGCTGGTCGCCGGGCCCTACGAGCCCGCGGTACGTGCCGGAGGGCAGGCGCGGCGTGTCGACGACCCGGCCGCGCGCTACGGCGAGTGGACGGTCGCGCTCGAGCGCACGCTGCGCTCGCCGTTCAAGGCGGACCTCGATCGCTCGATCGGCGAGGCGGGCGTGCGGCAGGCCGGCGCCGCGGTCGGCGAGGCGAAGCACGAGGCCGCCCGCACGCTGCTGCAGGACTGGTTCGCGTGGTTGCGCGAGACCGCGCTCGCGCGCGAGTGGGCCGCGCAGGCCGCGCTCGCCGACGCGCAGCGCGATGTGGTGGCCCGGCGCGTGCGCGCCGGCGACGCGTCGCGGCTCGAACTCGGGCAGGCGGAAGCGGCGTTCGCGCAGGCCGGCGCGCAGCAGGCGGCGGCGCAGGGGCGCGCCCGCGCGGCCGAGGCGGAGCTCGCGCGTCGCCATGCGATCGTGCCGCCGTCCGCGCCGGCGATCGTGCCGCCGCCGCCGGTCGAGGGCGATGCCGACGCGTGGCGCGCCCGGGTGCTCGCCGCGAGCCACGAGCTCGCCGTGGTGCGCGAGGCGAGCGCGCGCGCCGTGGCGCTCGCCCGGCGCGTCGACGCCGAGCGCCGGCCCGATCCGACGGTCGGCGTGCACGTCGGCAGCGAGCGCGGCGGCGGCGAGCGGATCCTGGGGCTCGCGGTCGCGGTGCCGATCGCCGGCGCCGCGCGCGCCGCGGCCTCGGACGCCGCGGTCGCGCAGGCGGGCGCGGCCGCGCGGCGCGAGGCGGCGGTGCGGCGGCGCATCGAGGCCGAGGTCGATGCGCTGCGGGCTCGGGTCGAGGGCGGGCGCGACGCGTGGCTGCGACTCGACGACGCGGCCGGCCGGCTCGAACTCGCCGCCGCCGGGTCGGCGCGCGCCTACGCGCTCGGGCAAGGTACGCTCGGCGAGGTGCTCGCCGCGCGTCGGATCGCATCCGAGGCACGCATCTCGGCGGCCCAGGCGCTTGCCGACGCGGCCGCGGCGCGCTACCGGCTGCTGCTCGACGCGCACGCGCTCTGGGACCTGGACTCGGAGTGACCCGTGCCTCGGACCCCGCGCGGCGCTCAGGCCGTCGCGCCGCCGCGCTCGCGCACGACCGTCGGGCCGACCCGCCGCTCGATCTCCTCGCGCAGTGCCCCGCGCAGCCCGAGCAGGAACGCGAGTTCGGCCGCGACGAACAGCGGGCCGATCGCGAGCCCCATCACGTCGTCGAGGAAGGCCGGCTTGCGGCCCTCGTACCAGTGGCCGACGAACTGGACGATCCAGCCGACGACGAAGAGCCCCACGCCCCATCCGAGCCACGCGCCGGTCGAGGCGGCCGCGAGGGGCGCTGCGGCCGCGATCATCGCGGCCAGCACGAGCGCCATCAGCAGCCCGAGCGGACGGTCGAGCACGAGGTAGTACGCGGTCGCGGCGAGCGCGGCGAGCACCGCGGGCGTGACCGGCACGCCGGCCGCCCCGCCGAGCACCGGGCGCGACAGCAGCACGACGACCGCGAACACGATGACCGGGATGCCGACCAGATGGGTCGCGATGTTGCGCCGGTCGCGATGGTAGGCGGCGTAGCCGGCGAGCTGGTCGGTCAGGGTCTTCAAGGTCGTCTCCCGCGGGACGGGCCGGTGCGGTGCCGGGCCTGGAACCCGATTCTAGGCCGGCGCGGCCGCGGGGGTACCATCGCCGCCATCCACCCCCAACCGGACCGCCGCGATGGACCTGCCCGCCAATCCGTTCAAGCACGCGCTGGCCGCCGGCCGCCCCCAGATCGGCCTGTGGTCGAGCCTCGCCACGAACGTCACGGTGGAGCTGATCGCGGCGGCCGGCTACGACTGGCTGCTCCTCGACATGGAGCACTCGCCGAACGACCTCGAGTCGCTCGTCGCGCAGCTGCAGGCAGTGCAGCCGTACCCGACGCACGCGGTGGTGCGCGTGCCGTGGAACGACACGGTGCTGATCAAGCGGGTGCTCGACATCGGCGCGCAGTCGATCCTCGTGCCGATGGTCAACACCGCCGAGGAGGCGCGCGCCGCGGTCGCGGCGGTGCGCTATCCGCCGCGCGGCGTGCGCGGGGTCGGCGGCACCACGCGCGCGACGCGCTGGGGCCGCGTGAAGGACTACGCGAAGACCTGCGAGCGCGAGCTGTGCGTGCTGCTGCAGGTCGAGACCGAGCAGGCGCTCGACCAGATCGAGGCGATCGCCGCGGTCGACGGCGTCGACGGCATCTTCATCGGCCCGTCCGACCTGCACGCGTCGTTCGGCCACCTCGGCGAGAAGCACCACCCCGACGTGTGGCCGCGCATCGAGGACGCGGTCAAGCGCATCCGCGCGGCCGGCCGGGCGCCCGGGTTCCTCACGCCGGTCGAGGCGGACTCGCGCCGGATCCTCGAGCTCGGTGGCCTGTTCGTCGCGGTCGGCTCCGACGCGGGGCTGCTCGCCGCGGCGTCGGACGCGCTGTGCGCGCGCTTCAAGGGGCCGCGCGCCTGAGCGCCGTCGCGCACGGCCGGGCGCGCCCGCCTCCGCGCCGCAGACCATGAGCGTCCCGCTCCCGGTCCTGATCGTCGGTGCCGGCATCGCCGGCCTCGCGACCGCGCTCGGGCTGCGTGCGCGCGGCATCGAGTGCCTGGTGACCGAGGCCGCACGCGAGCTCGTGCCGCTCGGCGTCGGCATCAACGTGCTGCCGCACGGCGTGCGCGTGCTGACCGAGCTCGGGATCGTCGACGCGCTCGCCGACGTCGCCATCGAGACCCGCGCGATCGAGTACCGCGCGCGCGACGGGCGCCTCGTGCACTCGGATCCGCGCGGCCGGCACGCGGGCCTGCCCTTCCCGCAGCTGTCGATCCACCGCGGCAACCTGCAGGCGGCGCTGTACCGGGCGCTGCTCGAGCGCCACGGCGCGGATGCGGTGCGCACCGGTGCGCGACTGATCGGGCTCGAGCGGCGCGGCGACTTCGTGCACGCGGTGTTCGAGGACCGCCGCCAGGGCGGCACGCTGCGCTTCGACGCCGAGGCGGTGATCGGCGCCGACGGCATCCTGTCCGCGGTCCGCGCGCTGCTGCGCCCGGGCGAAGGCCCGCCGCGCGGCTCGGGCGTGCTGATGTACCGCGGCCTCACCTGGGCCAAGCCGATGCTCGACGGGCGCACGATGGTCATCGCCGGCGTGCACGAGCGCAAGGCGGTGCTCTACCCGGTGCGCCCGCCGCGCCGCGACGGCCTGCAGCTGCTGAACTGGGTCGCCGAGATCGGCGAGCGCTTCGGCGCCGACGCGCCGGTCGGCGACTGGAACCGCCCGGTCGAGCGCGAGGCCGCGGCGGCCCGCTTCGAGGGGATGCGCTTCGACTTCGCCGACGTGCCCGCGCTGATCCGCGCCGCCGAGGTCTGCCTGTCGTACCCGATGGCCGATCGCGACCCGATCGACGCGTGGGTCGACGGCCGCATCGCGCTCGCCGGCGACGCCGCGCACCCGATGTACCCCATCGGCGCGAACGGCTCGTCGCAGGCGCTGCTCGACGCCGAGGCGATCGCCGAGTGCATCGCCGCGCGACCGCGCGCGCTGCCCGAGGCCTTGCTCGACTACCAGGCGCGCCGGCTTGCGGCCGCGAACGCGGTGGTGCTCGCGAACCGCGAGCGCGGCCCCGAGAAGCTGCTGCAGCTCGCCGACGCGCGGCTCGCCGCGGGTCCGGTGCCCGAGGGCGAGCCGCTGCTCGACGCGGCGACGATCGACGCGGTGACGCTCGGCTACCGGCGCACCGCGGGCTTCGAGCGCGAGGCGCTCGAGGCGATGGCGTCGCGGCCGCGGCTGTGGCCGCGGGACGGGGCGTCGTCGTCGTCCTGAGCGGCGTGACGGCTCGGCGGCGCCGGGGCGGCGGCGGCGACCGCGACGCCGTTCACGCGAGGCTCAGCTCGCCCGGGACGGCCCGGGACAGCGTCGTGAAGAGCGGGCAGCGGGTGCGGAACGCGTCGAGGAAGGCTGGTTTCTGCGTCTCGTCGGGGCCGTCGAGCGCAATCCGGACGCGGATCGCCTGG
>JBILTM010000103.1:0-17671 GCA_044371545.1 Burkholderiaceae bacterium | reverse complement strand
AGCGCGGCGGGGCGCTCGCGTCGGGGCGCCGGGCGCCTGCCTCGATGAACGCGCCGCGGATCGTCGACGGACTCGGCCCCGGCCGGCATCCGCCGATGCAGCCCGGCTGGATCGACGCGCCCCACCACCACGTCGCGCTCGGCGACCTGCGGCTGGAATCGGGCGAGTCGATCCGCGACTGCACGGTGGCGTACGTCGTGCACGGGCCGCAGGACGCACCCGGCGTGCCGGCCGCGGGCGTGCCGGTGGTGCTCGCGCTCTCGGCGGTCGCCTCGCACCATCACCGGCTGGACGTCCTCCTCGGGGCGGGGCGCTCGCTCGACACCTCGCGCTTCGCGGTGGTCGCGATCGACGCGCTCGGCAACGGGCTGTCGTCGTCGCCGTCGAACTCGATCGCGCAGCCGGGCACGGCCTTCCCTCGCTTCACGATCCGCGACATGGTGGCGAGCCAGGCGGTCGCCCTCGACGCGCTCGGCGTGGGCGCCCTGCACGCGGTGGTGGGCGCGTCGATGGGCGGCATGCAGGCGCTGCAGTGGGCGGTGTCGCACCCGGCGCGCGTCGGGCGGGTCGTCGCGATGACGCCGATGGCGCGCACCACGCCGTGGGCGGCCGCGGTCAACGAGTGCTCGCGGCGGGCGCTCGCGACGGGCGGCTGGGACGCGTGGGTGCCGCTGATGCAGCTGCTCGCCGGGCGCTCGCCGGCGCGGGTCGACGCGGACTTCGCCGGACCGGCCGAGGTGATCGACTGGATCGCGGCGCGCACCGCGTGGTGGGCCGGGCAGGGCTTCTCGCCGATCGACTGGGACTACCAGTCCCGCGCGTACGACGCGCACGACGTCGGCGGCACGCCGGGCTTCGGCGGCGACACCGCCGCGGCGCTGGCGTCGATCCGGGCGCGCACGCTGGTCGCGGCGCCGACGCTCGACCTCTACAACTCGGCGGCCGCGGCGCGCTGGGCGGCCGAGCGGATCCCGGGGGCGAGATTCGTCGAGCTCGACACCGACTGGGGGCACCAGTCGGCGAGCGCGGCCGATCCGGCGAGCGTGGCGCGGCTGGACTCGGAGATCGCGACGCTGCTCGCGGGCTGAGCGGCCCGCCGCTCAGAACCCCTGGAACGTCGCGAACCCCGCGACCGGCTCGCGCTCGGTGACCAGCGTGTTGATCTTCGCAGCCGGATCCGCGTAGCCGAGCGACATCCCGCAGACGATCATCTCGTTGTCGGGGATCCCGACGACCTCGGCGATGATGCGGTGGAACTCGAGGAACGCGGCCTGCGGGCAGGTGTCCAGGCCCCGCGCGCGCGCCGCGACCATCAGGCCCTGCAGGAACATCCCGCAGTCGATCAGGCTGCCGCGCTCCATCACGCGGTCCATCGTGATCATCATCCCGACCGGTGCGTCGAAGAACATGTAGTTGCGCGCGTGCTGGGCGTGGGTCTTCGCGAAGTCGCCCTTGCCGATGCCGAGCAGCCCGTACATGTCCCAGCCGATCTTGCGGCGGCGATCGACGTACGGCGACACCCACTTCTCCGGGTAGTACGCGTACTCGCGCGTGTGCTTCTTCGCCTCCTCGGGGTCGTCGAACGCGGCGAGGATGCGGCGCGTGAGCTCGGCCTTCCTCTCGCCCGCGAGCACGTGGACCTTCCACGGCTGGATGTTGGTGCCCGAGGGCGCGCGCGCGGCGACGGCGAGGATCTCCTCGACGGTCGCGCGCGACACCGCCTTGTCGGGCAGGAACGCGCGGATCGACTGGCGGGTGCGGATCGCCTCGTCGGCGTCGCGGCACGGCTGGTGGCGGGTGGCGGGGTCGAAGATCATGGCTCGGGGTCCGGTGTGGAGGCGGGTTCGCCCGCGATTCTCGCGGATTCGGGGGGCGCCCGCTCAGCGGCGTGCCGGCGCCGGTCCGAAACGCGCGATCGCGGCCTCGACCGACGGGACCAGCTCGAGCGCGTCGACGTCGCGCGCCGCGGCGAGGCCGTGGCCGACGAAGGCGCGCAGGCTGGCGGCGAGCGCGTCGAAGTAGCCGTGGTCGCTGACCGCGACGATCGGCTTGGCGTGCTCGCCGAGCTGGCGCAGCGTCAGCACCTCGAACAGCTCGTCGAGCGTGCCGAGGCCGCCGGGCAGCGTCAGGAACGCGTCGGACAGCTCGATCATCCGCTGCTTGCGGACCTGCATGTCGGCGACGACCTCGAGGCGCGCGAGGCCGGTGTGACCGACCTCGCGGTTCATCAGCACGGACGGGATCACGCCGACCACCTCGCCGCCCTCGGCGAGCGCGCCGTCGGCGAGCGCGCCCATCATGCCGACGCGCCCGCCGCCGTAGACGACGGTCGCGCCGCTCGCGGCGAGCAGCGCGCCGGCGCGCGCCGCGAGCTCGAGGAAACGCGGCTCTGAGCCCGGTCTCGCGCCGCAGAACACGCAGACGGCGAACGGACGGGACGGATCGGTACGGTGGGGCGCGGGTGCGGTCATCGGGGGCAGCGGCTCGCGGTTCGTCGTGTCAGTCGTCGCGCGGCTCGCGGACGAACTCGGCCTTCGGCTCGCGTGCGAGGAGCGCGGCGACCGCGTCGCGCGGCAGGCGCCCCGCGAACAGCACGTCGCCGACCGCCTCGGTGATCGGCAGTTCGACGCCGATCCGGCGCGCGCTGTCGCGCACCGCGCGGCAGCAGGCGACGCCCTCGGCGACGTGGCCGAGCGACGCGAGGATCGCGTCGAGCGTGTCGCCCTTCGCGAGCGCGAGGCCGACCCGCCGGTTGCGCGACAGGTCGCCGGTGCAGGTGAGCACCAGGTCGCCGACGCCGGCCAGCCCCATGAAGGTCTCGGGCCGCGCGCCGAGCGCCGCACCGTAGCGGCCGATCTCGGCGAGCCCGCGCGTGAGCAGCGCGGCGCGTGCGTTGAAGCCGAGGCCGAGGCCGTCGGAGATGCCGGTCGCGATCGCCATGATGTTCTTCAGCGCGCCGGCAACCTCGACGCCGACCACGTCAGGGCTGCGGTAGATCCGCGCCGCGCCGTGGTGGAACGCATCGACCGCCGCGCTCGAGACCTCGTCGCGCGTCGACGCGACGGTGAGCGCCACCGGCAGCCCCGCGGCCACCTCCTGCGCGAAGCTCGGCCCCGACAGCGCCCCCGACGCGGCCTGCGGCCACGCCTGCGCGATCACCTCGCCCGGCCGCAGCGCGGTGCCGGCCTCCAGGCCCTTGCACAGCCACAGCACCGGTGGCGTCGTGGCGCCCGCGGCCGCGGCGAGCGCGCCGGCCACCGGTCGCAGCCCGGCGACCGAGGTCGCGAGCACCAGCAGGTCCGCGCCGCGGACCGCGGCGTCGAGGTCGGCGGTCGCGTCGATCGGCCCGTCGAGCCGCACGCCGGGCAGGTAGCGGGCGTTCTCGCGGTCGCGCCGCATCGCGTCGGCATGGGCGGGGTCGCGCGTCCACAGCACGACCTCGTGACGTGCGGCGGCGTGTCGTGCGAGCGCGGTGCCCCAGGCGCCGGCGCCGAAGACCGCGATCCTCATCGCACGCGTCGCGGTGCGCGGCGCAGCCCGGCCCGGACGGGCGCGGGGCTCACAGCCCCCAGACCTCGCCGCTGCGCACGAAGCCCGCGACGCCGTCGCGGTGGCGCACCCGCACCCAGCCGGACGGCGACTCGCCGGCGGCCGGGTCGGCGAGCTCGAGCAGCACGCCGCGGTCGGCGGTCATCACCGCGGCGGCCGCGTCGGCCGGATCCTTGCGCACCGTCGCGATCGCGGTGGTCACGACGGCGCGGCGCTCGGCCAGGTCGCCGCGCTCGACCCACAGCACCTCGCCCGACGCATCGCGGACCTTGACCCACTGGCCGAGCGTCGACAGCACCTCGACCGGCATGCCGCGCGGCGCGGCGTAGAGCTTGCGCGCGGCCTTGGACGGGCCGTCGTACATCGCCGCGGGCGCGGCGATCGAGCGGAACTCGGCAGCGGCGCCCGACGCGCCCGCCGCGAGCAGGCCGGCGAGGGCGAGCGCGACGACGGGGCGGCGCACCGCGGCGGCCCTCAGTTCGCCCGGCCCGGGACGATCAGCTGCGGCCCGCTCGGCTGCTCGGCCTGCTGCTGCATCAGCTTCTGCTGGTACATCGCCTCGAAGTTGATCTCCGCGAGGTGGATCGGCGGGAAGCCGGCCCGCGAGACCACGTCGGCGATGTTCGCGCGCAGGTACGGGTAGATCACGTTCGGGCAGACGACGTTCAGCACGATCGGCATCTGCTCCGCGGGGATGTTGCGGATCTCGAAGATACCGGCCTGCTTCGCCTCGACGAGGAAGACGATCTTGTCGGCGCCGATCTTGGTGGTCACCGTGCAGGTGAGCGTCACCTCGTGGATCGTCTCCGTCAGCGACTCGTACGCGGAGTCGATCGCGATCTCGACCGCCGGCCCCTGCTGCTCGAGGAAGATCCGCGGCGCGCCGGGAATCTCCAGGGACATGTCCTTCAGGTACATGCGCTGGATCTGGAAGACCGGCTGGCTGGCGTCGCTCATGGAAACGGGTCCTGGTGGGGTGGGGTCGTGCGGGGAGGCGCTCAGGCCGACAGCAGCGGCGCGAGGCCGCCCGCGCGATCGAGCGCGTACAGGTCGTCGCAACCGCCGACGTGGCGCTCGCCGATGTAGATCTGGGGCACGGTGCGCCGGCCGGTGCGCTCGATCATCGCGTCGCGCTGCACCGGATCCTCGTCGATGCGGATCTTCTCGATGTCGGCGACGCCGCGCTGCTTGAGCAGCACCTCGGCGCGCACGCAGTAGGGACACACGGCCGTGCAGTACATCGTGACCTTGGCGCTCATCGAAGGCTCCGTGGGATCAGGCTTTCTTGACGACCGGCAGCCCGGCCTGCCGCCAGCCGGCGAGCCCGCCGTCCAGGCAGAACACGTCGGTGCGGCCGGCCTTGCGCAGCGCGGCCGCGGCGCGCGCGGCGCGCGAGCCGCTCGCGCAGACCACGACGACCGGCTTGTTGGCGGGCAGCTCGGCGACCCGCTTGTCGAGCTCCGCGGTCGGGATGTTGCGGCTGTTGGCGAGGTGGCCGGCGCCGTACTCGGTGGCGTCGCGCACGTCGAGCACGACGGCGCCGTCGTTGATCAGGCGGGTCGCCTGCAGCGTGTTGACCGTCGCGCCGGCGAGGCCGCGGTTGACCAGCGGCCACAGCAGCAACCCGCCGGAGACGAAGGCGACGACGATCAGGAAGATGTTCTCGGTGACGAACTTCACGGCGGGGACCGATGCAAGGAGGCGGAATTATAGAATAGAGCCGAACCCCACCCCCCGACCCCCATGCCCTACACCCTCGTGCTGCTGCGCCACGGCGAGAGCCAGTGGAACCTCGAGAACCGGTTCACCGGCTGGACCGACGTCGACCTGACGCCGAACGGGCTGGAGGAGGCGCGCCGCGCCGGCCGGCTGCTGAAGGCCGAGGGCCACTCGTTCGACCTCTGCTACACCTCGGTGCTGCGCCGCGCGATCCGCACGCTGTGGACCGTGCTCGACGAGATGGACGCGATGTGGCTGCCGGTGGTGCACACCTGGCGGCTCAACGAGCGCCACTACGGCGCGCTGCAGGGGCTGGACAAGGCCGAGACCGCGGCGAAGTACGGCGAGAAGCAGGTGCTGGTGTGGCGCCGCGCCTACGCGATCGCACCGGACCCGCTGCCCGAGGGCGACCCGCGCCAGGCGCAGGGCGACCCCCGCTATGCCCGGCTGCGCCCCGAGGACATCCCCCGCACCGAGTGCCTGAAGGACACCGTCGCCCGCGTCGTGCCTTTCTGGAACGAGTCGATCGCGCCGAGCATCCGGGCGGGCCGCAAGGTCGTCGTCGCCGCCCACGGCAACTCGCTGCGGGCGCTGGTCAAGCACCTCGACGGCATCTCGGACGACGACATCGTCAACCTGAACATCCCGACCGCCCGGCCGCTCGTCTACGAGCTGGATGACGCGCTGAAGCCGATCCGGTCGTACTACCTGGGCGACCAGGCGGAGATCGAGGCGGCGATGGCGGCGGTGGCGGCGCAAGGGCGGAGCCGGAAGTAGGGCGAGCACCGCTCGCCCCCGGCGGAGCGGGCGCCGCATGCTTGCGGCGCACTGGTGCGCCCCGAACGGGAATCCGGCGAGAGCCGGCTGGACCAACTCCCCGCCCGACCACCCACCCCCCTCCCCCGCCCGTCGATCGGCCCCGCCGCGGTTTTCCACACCGCCCGGCGCGGCCATCTTTCGATCCCCGCCCGCATGCGTATACTGGATTCCGGAAAGGTGGCATTTCCGGTCTGGCGCCCGCATCCGGGCCAGCGGCCTGCCATGTCGACGCCTCGATGAACACCAAGTTCAAGCCCCTGGCCCTCGTCACCGCCGGCGCGGTCGCGGGCGTGCTGATCAGCCTCGGCATCACCGCGGTCGCGCAGCGTGACGCCCGCTCGTCGCTCCCGCTCGAGGAGCTGCGGCAGTTCAGCGACGTCTTCGGCGCGATCAAGGCGTTCTACGTCGAGCCGGTCGAGGACAAGAAGCTGATCAACGAAGCGATCAGCGGCATGGTCACCGGCCTCGACCCGCACTCCGCGTTCCTCGACGCCGACGCGTTCAAGGAGCTGCAGGTCGGCACCCAGGGCGAGTTCGGCGGCCTCGGCATCGAGGTCGGCACCGAGGACGGCTTCGTCAAGGTGGTCTCCCCGATCGAGGACACCCCGGCGTTCCGCGCGGGCGTCAAGGCCGGCGACCTGATCATCAAGATCGACGAGAAGCCGACCAAGGGCATGCCGCTCAACGACGCGGTCAAGCTCATGCGAGGCAAGCCCAAGACGACGGTCGTGCTGACGCTGTCGCGCAAGGGCGAGCCGCGCCCGATCGTCGTCTCGCTGACGCGCGACGTGATCCGCGTGCAGTCGGTGCGCTCCAAGGTCATCGAGCCGGGCTTCGGCTACGTGCGCCTGACGCAGTTCCAGGAGATGACGGTCGACAACCTCGTCCGCCACCTCGGCAACCTCGACAAGCAGGGCCCGATGAAGGGCCTGGTGCTCGACCTGCGCAACGACCCGGGCGGCCTGCTGCACGGGGCGGTCGGCGTGTCGGCGGCGTTCCTGCCGCAGCGCACGCTGGTCGTCTCGACCGACGGGCGCACCGAGGACGCCAAGCGCAAGTACATCGCGAGCCCCGAGGACTACATGCGCGGCAGCCGCGAGGACCTGCTGTCGCGCCTGCCCGCCTGGACCAAGTCGGTTCCGATGGTCGTGCTGGTCAACGCCGGCTCGGCGTCGGCCTCCGAGATCGTCGCGGGCGCGCTGCAGGACCACAAGCGCGCGGTGATCATCGGCACCCAGACCTTCGGCAAGGGCTCGGTGCAGTCGATCCTGCCGCTCACCAACAACACCGCGATCAAGCTCACGACGGCGCGCTACTTCACGCCGGCGGGCCGCTCGATCCAGGCCAAGGGCATCACGCCCGACTTCCTGGTCGAGGAGACCCCGGACGGCGACATCTCGCAGTTCCGCGTGCGCGAGGCCGATCTCAACCGGCACCTGTCCAACGACCGGGACAAGGAAGACAAGCCGGCGGTGCCGCGGCCGGGTGCGGCCGCGGCCGCCGCCAACCTGAAGGACCGCAAGCCGATCGAGTTCGGCTCGACCGAGGACTACCAGCTCCAGCAGGCGATGAACCACCTGAAGGGGCAGCCGGTCCAGGTCGCGAAGAAGGAGGCGGTCGCCGACGCCAAGCCGGCGTCCAAGTGACCGGGCGCGACGGCGCGCGTCGCCGTCGCCCCACCTGACGGCCGGGCCCGCGGGCACCGGCAGCGAGGCGGCCTGCGGGCCGCCTCGTCGTTTCGAGGGTCGGGGCGACGCCGGGTCCCGGTGCGGGGTCGTGCCCCCTGCGACGGCGATCCGACCGGAACCCGACGCACTCCGCTTGCGTCAAGGTCCTGACCAGACTAGACTAACCCTCTTCCCGGCGGAGGTACGTATGGACCCGGTCAACATCTACGAAGCGAAGACGCGGCTGTCGCAGCTCGTCGACCGGGCCGCGGCGGGCGAGGACGTGGTCATCGGCCGCAACGGCCGGCCGCTGGTGCGCATCACCCGGCTCGAGACCGCGCCGCGCGTCCGGTTCGGGGTGCTGGCCGGGCGCTTCGAGGTTCCGGACGACTTCGACGCACCGCTGCCGGACGAAGTACTCGCCGCCTTCGAAGGCCGCTGATGCGCCTGCTGCTGGACACCCACGTGTTCCTGTGGGCGGTGACGGCTTCGCCGAAGCTGAGCGACGACGCACGACGGAAGATCGAGTCGGCCGAGGCGGTTCACGTGTCCGCGGCCTCGATCTGGGAGGCCGCGATCAAGGCGCGGATCGGCAAGCTCGACGTCGACCCGGCCGACCTGGTCGGGGCGATCGATCGCAGCGGCTTCGTCGAGTTGCCGGTGCGCGCATCCCATGCCGCGGCGGTCGCCGCGCTGCCCGCACACCACGCCGACCCGTTCGACCGGCTGCTCGTCGCGCAGGCCGTCGCGGAACCGCTGCGGCTGATGACCGCCGACGCGATGCTGGCCCGGTACACCGAACTCGTCGTGCTCGTCTGAGGATCCCGCCGTGAACGACGCCCAGCTCCTGCGCTACAGCCGCCACATCCTGCTCGACGAGATGGGCATCGAGGCGCAGGAGCGCCTGCTCGCCGCGACCGCGCTGGTCGTCGGCGCCGGCGGCCTCGGCTCGCCGGCGGCGCTCTATCTCGCATCGGCCGGGCTCGGCCGGATCCTGCTCGCCGACGGCGACACCGTCGACGCGACGAACCTGCAGCGGCAGGTCCTGCACCGCGACGCGCGCGTCGGCATGCCGAAGGCCGAGTCGGGCCGGCAGGCGCTGCTCGAGATGAACCCCGAGGTCGAGGTGGTGCCGATCGCGGCGCGCCTGGAGGGCGACGCGCTGCGCGACGCAGTGCGCCGCGCGACCGTCGTGCTCGACTGCTGCGACAACTTCGCGACCCGCCACGCGGTCAACCGGGCCTGCGTCGAGGCCGCCGTGCCGCTGGTCTCGGGCGCGGCGATCCGCTTCGACGGCCAGCTCGCGGTGTTCGACGCGCGCCGGGCCGACTCGCCCTGCTACCACTGCCTGTTCCCCGAGGGCCAGGACGTCGAGGAGGTGCGCTGCGCGACGATGGGCGTGTTCGCGCCGCTCACCGGGATCATCGGGACGATGCAGGCGGCCGAGGCGCTGAAGATCGCCGGCGGCTTCGGCACGCCGATGACCGGGCGGCTGCTGCTGCTCGACACCCGGACGATGTCGGTGAACGAGATCCGGATCCCGCGCGACCCGGGCTGCCCGGTCTGCGGGCATCGGCACGTGGCCTGAGCCCGCGGCGGGGCGAGGTGGGGCGGGCCGCGGCCCGTCAGGTGATCAGCAGCAGCACCTGCTTCTCGAGCCCCTCGGCGGGCGGGCGCTTGAAGCCGGTCTTCGCGAAGCGCAGCCAGCGGCCGAGCACGAACGACACGACGAGGTTGGCGCGCGCGGCCGGATCGTTCTCCGGCGGCAGTCGGCCCTGCTCGATCGCGTTGCGGAAGCACTGCTTGACCGAGGCCTCGATCCGGTCGTTCAGCTGGTTGATCCGCGCCTGCAGCCGCCCGTCCTCGGTGACCAGCGCGTCGCCGATCAGTACCCGCGTCATGCCCGGGTTGCGCTCGGCGAAGCCGAGCAGCATCAGCACGATCGAGCGCAGCTGCTTCAGCGGATCGGGCTCCGAGCCGACGATCTGGTTGATCAGCCCGAAGACGCTCTCCTCGATGAACTGGATCAGGCCCTCGAACATCTGGGCCTTGCTCGCGAAGTGACGGTACAGCGCGGCCTCGGACACCTCGAGGCGGCCGGCGAGCGCGGCGGTGGTCACGCGGTCGCTGCCGGGCTCCTGGAGCATCGTCGCCAGCGTCTGCAGGATCTGCAGCCGACGTTCGCCCGGCTTCGGCCTGACCCGGCCCCGCCCTCGGGATACGGTATCGGGCGACTCATTCGGATCGGCTTCTGTGTCCATGGACGCGGCTCGCGAGCGGAGTACGTGCTAACTGTACAACCGTTCGGACGTGGACGTCTATGCCACGCTGGCCGCGCCTCGGGCGCTGCCAGGCCGGCCGCGCGCGCCACGCGATGCCGCTGACCCAGACCGTGCGCACGCCGCAGTGGCGCGCCGCGCGCAGGTTCTCGACGGTGTCCTCGACCAGCACGCAGCGCGATGCGGGCAGCCGCAGTCGCGCGAGCAGCTTGTGCATCATCGAGCGCGACGGCTTCGGCAGCCAGCGGCCGGCGAAGGTCATCGCCTCGATCGAGACCATGCCGTCGAGCAGGGGCGCCACGCCGAGCGCCGCGAGCACGCCGCGCGCGTAGTCCTCGGGCGCATTGGTGACGACGATCTTGCGGCCCGGCAGCCGGCGCAGCAGGTGCGCGAGCCGGACGTCGCGCCGCACGAGCGCGTGCAGGTCCGGGAACGGATGCGTCTCGCGCAGGAACTCGTGCGGATCGATCGCGTGATGGCGGACCATGCCGAGCAGCGTCGCGCCGTAGCGCCGCCAGTACTGCACCCGCAGCGCCGACGCACCCGCCTCGTCGAGGCCGGTGCGGCGCATCACGTACTCGGTCATCGCGCGGTTGATGCGCGGCATGATCGACGGCAGCGCGTCGTGCAGCGTGTTGTCGAGGTCGAGCAGCCAGACCGGACGGTGCGCGTCGGCTGCGGCGTGCGCGCGCTCTGCGCCGGCGAAGCGCCGCGGCGCGCGATATGCGCTCAATGGCTCCTGATCATCGTGCCGACGCCCTGGTCGGTCATGATCTCGAGCAGCAGCGCGTGGTCGACGCGGCCGTCGATGATGTGCACCGAGTTCACGCCGGCCTTCGCGGCGTCGAGCGCCGACGAGATCTTCGGCAGCATGCCGCCCGACAGCGTACCGTCGGCGAAGAGCGCGTCGATCTGCTTGGCGGTGAGGCCGGTGAGCAGGTTGCCGTTCTTGTCGAGCACGCCGACGGTGTTGGTCATCATCACCAGCTTCTCGGCCTTCAGCACCTCGGCGACCTTGCCGGCGACGACGTCCGCGTTGATGTTGTAGGTCTCGCCGGTCGAACCCGAGCCGATCGGCGCGATCACCGGGATGAAGCCGTTGCCGGCGAGCGTCGTGATGATCGACGGGTCGATCTTCTCGATCTCGCCGACCTGGCCGATGTCGATGCGAACGCCCGGCGCGTCCTTCGACTCGAGCATCATCTTGCGCGCGCGCACCAGGCCCGCGTCCTGGCCGGTGAGGCCCACCGCCTTGCCGCCGGCCTGGTTGATCAGCTCGACGATCTCCTTGTTGACCTGGCCGGCGAGGACCATCTCGACGATGTCCATCGTCTCCTCGTCGGTCACGCGCATGCCCTGCACGAACTCGCCCTTCTTGCCGACCTTGGCGAGCAGCTGCTCGATCTGCGGGCCGCCGCCGTGCACCACCACCGGGTTCAGGCCGACGAGCTTGAGCAGCACGACGTCGTGCGCGAAGCTCTTCTTCAGCTTCTCCTCGGTCATCGCGTTGCCGCCGTACTTCACGACGATCGTCTTGCCGTGGAAGCGGCGGATGTACGGGAGCGCCTCGGCGAGGACCTCGGCCTTCACGGTGGGCGACAGCGCGGCGCTCATGGGGATGCCTGCTCTAGTATCCGGAGATGGCCGCGATTCTAACCGACCCCCCAGGCAGCCCCGCGTCGCGCTGCGCCTCGTGCGGCACCGCGTTCGGCTGCGGCATCGACGAGGCGCGCGGCTGCTGGTGCGCGACGCTGCCGGCGCTCGCCGCGCCGCCCGCGCCGGGCACCGGCTGCCTGTGTCCCGCGTGCCTCGCGCGCGCCATCGAGCGCGAGCGCGCGGCCGACCCCGCGCGCGCCGCCGAGCGGTCGCGCGCGCTCGCGGCGGCGGGCGTCGACGCGGTGCCCCGCGCCGACGAAGGCGAGGCCCGCGCGCGCGTCGAGTCCGCGTGGGCCGCGAAGACGATGCCCGCCGGCGCGCTCGGGCGGCTGCAGGCGCTGGGCACGCGGCTCGCGCTGTCGACCGGGCGCATGCCGCCACGGATCGGGCACTGCGCGGCGGTGGTGTTCGCGGCCGACCACGGGCTCGCGGCCGAGGGCGTGTCGGCCTACCCGCCCGAGGTCACCGCGCAGATGGTGCGCAACTTCGCCGAGGGCGGCGCCGCGATCGCGGTGCTGTGCCGCGCGAACGAGGTCGCGCTGACGGTCGTCGACGCCGGCACGCGCGTCGCGCAGCCGCCGGGCTTCGCGCCGCGCGGCGCGCGCTTCGTCGAGGCGCGGATCGCCGCGGGTACCGCCAACGCACTGCACGGGCCGGCGATGACCGAGGCGCAGGCGCTCGAGGCGATCGCGCGCGGCGCGGCGATCGCACGCGCGCTCGACGCCGACGCCGTCGCGCTCGGCGAGATGGGCATCGGCAACAGCGCCTCGGCGGCGCTGCTCGCCGCGCGGCTGCTGCCCGCGCCGCTCGACTCGGTCGTCGGCCGCGGCACCGGCCTCGACGACGCCGGCCTCGCGCGCAAGCGCGAGGTGCTCGCGCGCTGCCTCGCCGCGCAGCCCGACGCGCACGGGCCGCTCGCCGCACTCGCCGCGTTCGGCGGCTTCGAGCTCGCGATGATCGTCGGCGCGACGCTCGCGTGCGCGGCGCGGCGCGTGCCGGTCGTCGTCGACGGCTTCATCGCGAGCGCGGCGGTGCTGGTCGCCGCGCGGCTGGAGCCCGCGGTGCTCGACCACTGCACCTTCGCGCACCGCTCGGTCGAGCCGGGCCACGCGCGCGTGCTGGAGGCGCTCGGCGCCGAGCCGCTGCTCGACCTCGGCCTGCGGCTCGGCGAGGCGAGCGGCGCGGCGCTCGCGATGCCGCTGCTGCGCGCGGCCGCGCGGCTGCTCGACGAGATGGCGACCTTCGAGTCGGCCGGTGTCAGCGGACGGGGGTGAGCGCGTGCACCGGGCTCGACCCGGCAAGCATGCCGGGTCGACCTGAGCCGGCGGCGAGCGGTGCTCGCCGAAACCCCGGCTCAGCCCCGCCAGGCCGCCGGGTTCACCACCGACCCCGGCCGCTCTCCGCGCGCGAACGCCGCGACGCAGCCGAGCCCCTCGCGCGCGATCGCGTCGAAGCACTCGTCGGTCCAGCACAGCGCGTGCGGCGTCACCAGCACGTTGTCCATCGTGAGCAGCGGATTCGCCGGATCGACCGGCTCCTGCTCGAACACGTCGATGCCGGCGCCGGCGATCGTCCCCGAGCGCAACGCGTCGATCAGCGCCGCCTCGTCGACGACCGGCCCGCGGGCGATGTTGACGAAGAACGCCTCGCGCTTCATCCGCGCGAAGCGCGCCGCGTTCATCAGGTGCCGGGTCTCGTCGTTCAGGATGCAGACCGTCACGACGAAGTCGCACTGCGGCAGCATCTCGTCGAGCGGCAGCCGCGTCGCGCCGAGGCCGGCGATCGTGGCCGCGGGCACGTGCGGGTCGGCCGCGAGCATCCGCCAGCCGAACGGCCTCGCGAGCGTCAGCAGCTCGGCCCCGATGCCGCCGACACCGACCACGCCGAGCGTGCGCGTCGTGAGCCCGAGGCCCATGTGCGCGGTGCGCTCGTTCCAGCGGCCGGCGCGCGTCAGCCGGTCCTTCGCGACCAGCCGGCCGGCGAGCGCGAACAGCATCGTCAGCACCGCGACCGAGACCGGCCGTCGGATCGCGACCGGCGTGTTGGTGACGACGACGCCCGCCTCGGTCATCGCGGCGACGTCGACCGAGTCGTAGCCGACGCCGTGGCGCGCGACCAGCCGCACGCGGCGGTCCGGCCCGGACACCGACGCGCGGTCGACCGGCAGCGAGTTCACGTACAGCAGGTCGTAGCGCGCGGCGATCTCGGGCGTGATCCGCGCCGCCTGCTCGGGGATGAACTCCCAGTCGATCGACGGCTCGGCGTCGAGGATCTCGAGCGGCCCGCGACCGAACGAGGGCTCGCCGGACGGGGTCAGCAGGTCGCGGGTCAGGCCGACCTTCAGCGTCTTCGTGTTCACTGCGTGCCTCCCACCTTCGCGACCAGCGCCGACGCGCCGGCCATCAGCAGGCCGTGGTCGGTGCCGACGCCGATCATCGTGTAGCCCCAGGCGCGCACCCGCTCGATCCAGCGCGCGTCGCTCGCCATGAAGGCGGCCGCCTTGCCGTGCGCGCGCGCGACCTCTGCGACGCGACGCATCGCCGCCTCGAAGCGCGGGTCGTCGAACGCGCCCGGGATCCCCATGAAGTTGGTCAGGTCGAAGTGGCCGACCCACAGCACGTCGATGCCGTCGACCGCGGCGATCGCCTCGACCTGCTCCAGCCCGCGCTCGGTCTCGATCTGCGCGATCAGCAGCGTGCGCGCGCGAAGCCGCGCGATCTTGTCGGCCGGCGCGCCGCCCTCGTAGTCGTCGTGCGCGAAGCCGAAGGCCGCGCCGCGCCGCCCGTGCGGCGGGTACCACGCCGCCTCGACGATCCGCCGCGCCTCGTCGGCCGACTCGACCATCGGCACCATCACGCCGGTGACACCGACGTCGAGCGCCCGCGCGATGAACGCGTACTCGCCGCGCGGCACGCGCACCATCGGCTCGATCGGCAGCCCGCGGTGCGTCGCGCACAGCCACTTCAGCGTCTCGAAGCCGAGCCCGGTGTGCTCCATGTCGTGGATCGCGAAGCGGCAGCCGGCGTGCATCAGCAGCGTCGCGATGCCCGCGGTGTGGAACTCGAAGACCATCGCGCCGGCGACCGGCTCGCCGGCCAGCACCGCGGCGCGGACGGGGTTGTCTCTCATCGGGGCGTCTCCTGGGGGCGGCCGGGCGTGCGCAGGGGGCGCCGCGGGCGTCGGGGTCGGCCGATGGTAGCAGCGGGGCGACGGTCGGGCCCGCCGTGTTCCATTCCTCACGTTCGTCCGCGCGGCGGCGCGGTACCATCGCCGCGCACGCGCCCCGCGCCGTGCCCACGATGGCCCAGCAACTCCGTCTCTTCCTCGTCGCGCTCCAGTTCTACTCGCGGATTCCCGTCACCGGTCGCGTCGCGGCGTGGATGGGCTGGGATCCGGCGTGGCTCGGCCGCGCGACCCGCTACTTCCCGCTGGTCGGCATCCTGGTCGCCCTCGGCCAGGCGTTCGTCTACGTCGCGGCGAGCGTGGTGCTGCCGCACCCGGTGTCGCTGCTGCTCGCGATCGCGGCCGGACTGCTGCTCACCGGCATGTTCCACGAGGACGGCTGGGCCGACTTCTGCGACGGGTTCGGCGGCACGACCGACCGGGCCCGCACGCTCGAGATCATGCGCGACTCGCGGATCGGCGCGTACGGTGCGATCGGCGTCGGCCTGCTGCTGCTGCTGCGCTTCGAGACGCTCGCGCACGTCGACACCGACTGGATCGTCGCCTCGCTGGTCTGCGCGGCGGCGTTCTCGCGGGGCTGCGCGACGCTGGTGATGGCGAGCCTGCCCTATGCCCGCGAGGAGGACGACGCGACGGCCAGGCCGGTCGCGAAGGGCGTGTCGCCGGCCGACGTCGGGATCGCCGTGGCGCTCGCGATCGCGCCGACGCTGGTGCTCGCCGCATGGACCGGCGACGCCTCGCCGGGGCTGCTCGGGCTGTCCTTCGCGCTGCTGGTCACCGCCGCGATGCGCCGCATCGTCCGGCGCCGGATCGGCGGCTACACGGGCGACTGCCTCGGCGCGGTCCAGCAGGTCGCCGAGGTGACCTTCCTGCTCGGCATGCTGGTGGTGCTCGGCGCGACGGTGGACGTCGGGTTCGACGAGGGCGGCGACGAGGACGACGAGCAATGAGCGGCGCGCCCTTCGACGTGCCGGTCGGCAGCCGGCTCTGGCTGGTGCGCCACCCGCGGCCCGACGTGCCGGTGGGCCTGTGCTACGGCGCCTCGGACGTGCCGATCGTCGACGCGCACCTCGCCGAGCTGCTCGACGCGCTGCCCGGGCAGCTGCCGCGCGACGCCGCGGTCTACAGCAGCCCGCTGTCGCGCTGCCTGCGGCTCGCGCTCGGGCTGCACGCGGCCGGCTTCGCGGCGCCGGCGGTCGATCCGCGGCTGCGCGAGATGGACTTCGGACGCTGGGAAGGCCGGACCTGGTCGGAGGTGCCGCGCGACGAGATCGACGCCTGGCGCGACGACATCGAGCGCTACGTGCCGCCCGGCGGCGAATCGGTCGCATCGCTCGCGGCGCGCGGGATCGACTTCGTCGCCGCCCTGCCCCACCCGCACGACGCGATCGTCGTCACGCACGCGGGCGTCATCCAGACGCTGGTGCGCGGCCTGCGGCGCCAGCCGATGACGAACTTCGGCGGCACCCCGGTCGCCTACGGGGAGATCGTCGCGCTGCGGCACGACCCGGGCGGCTGGACGCTCGTCGAGCGCTGATCGCAGCCGCGGGCGCTACAGCACGTAGCGCGCGAGGTCCTCGTCGCGCGACAGCGTCCCGAGCCGCTGGTCGACGAACGCCGCGTCGACGCGCACCGTCTGGCCGGCGTGCTTCGTCGCGTGGAACGACACCTCCTCGAGCAGCTTCTCCATCACCGTGTACAGCCGCCGCGCCCCGATGTTCTCGGTCGTCTCGTTGACCGAGAAGGCGATCTCGGCGAGCCGCTGCACGCCGTCGGGCAGGAACTCGACCGTCACGGCCTCGGTCGCCATCAGCGCCTGGTACTGCTTGACCAGGCTCGCGTCGGTCTCGGTCAGGATCCGCTCGAAGTCGGCCGCGGTCAGCGAGTCCAGCTCCACGCGGATCGGGAAGCGGCCCTGCAGCTCGGGGATCAGGTCGCTCGGCTTGGACAGGTGGAACGCGCCCGACGCGATGAACAGCACGTGGTCGGTCCTCACCATGCCATAGCGGGTGTTGACGGTGGTGCCCTCGACCAGCGGCAGCAGGTCGCGCTGCACGCCCTGGCGCGAGACGTCGGCGCCGCCGACTTCGCTGCGGGTCGCGATCTTGTCGACCTCGTCGAGGAAGACGATGCCGTTCTGCTCGACGTTGGCGATCGCGCGCAGCTTGACCTCCTCGTCGTTGATCAGCTTGGCCGCCTCCTCGTCGCGCAGCAGCTTCATCGCCTCGCGGATCTTCACCTTGCGGGTCTTGCGGCGCCCGCCCATGCCCTGGAACATCCCCTGCAGCTGCTGGGTCAGCTCCTCCATGCCGGCCGCGCCGCCGATCATCGGCAGATCGGGCATCGGCATCGACACCTCGAGCTCGATCTCCTTGTCGTCGAGCTCGCCCTCGCGCAGCTTCTTGCGGAACTTCTGCCGCGTCGCGGAGTCGGCGGACGCCGGGTCCGCGCCGGAGCCGAACCCGAGCCCGCGGGCCGGCGGCAGCAGCACGTCGAGCACCCGCTCCTCGGCCGCGTCGACGGCGCGCGACTCGACCTTCCTCATCTCGGCTTCGCGGGCCTGCTTGACCCCGATCTCGGCCAGGTCGCGCACGATCGAGTCGACGTCCTTGCCGACGTAGCCGACCTCGGTGAACTTGGTCGCCTCGATCTTGATGAAGGGCGCCTGCGCGAGCCGCGCGAGCCGGCGGGCGATCTCGGTCTTGCCGACGCCGGTCGGCCCGATCATCAGGATGTTCTTCGGCGTGATCTCGTGGCGCAGCGACTCGTCGACCTGCTGGCGGCGCCAGCGGTTGCGCA
>JBILTM010000285.1:0-5217 GCA_044371545.1 Burkholderiaceae bacterium | reverse complement strand
ATTCAGCCCACGATCCGAGCCATCAGATGCTTGTACCCGTTGATGAAGCTCGACGGCACCCGCTCCGGCTCCCCGATCACCTCGACCTTCAGGTCGCGCGCCAGCATCTCCTCGAGCAGGATCGCGAGCTGCATCTCCGCGAGCCGGTTGCCCACGCACCGGTGGATGCCGAACCCGAACGACAGGTGCTGCCTCGGTCGCGCGCGATCGACCCGGAACGCGTCCGGCTCCTCGATCGCCGTCTCGTCGCGGTTGCCCGAGACGTACCACATCACCACCTTGTCGCCCTCGCGGATCCGGTGCCCGCCCAGCTCGACGTCGCGGACCGCGGTGCGCCGCATGTGCGCGAGCGGCGTCTGGTAGCGGATGATCTCCGAGACCGCGCCCGGCACCAGCGCGGGGTTCGCGCGCAGCTTCGCCCACTCGCCCGGATTGCGGTTGAAGAACAGCAGCCCGCCGCTGATCGAGTTGCGCGTCGTGTCGTTGCCACCGACGATCAGCAGCGTCAGGTTGCCGAGGTACTCCTCGGGCGTCATGTGCCGCGTCGCCGGGGAGTGCGCGAGCATCGACACCAGGTCGGGCTGCGGCGGCGCGTTGACACGCTCGTTCCACAGCCGCGTGAAGTACGCGAGGCAGGCGCGCAGCTCGCCGTCGCGCCACGCCCAGCTCTCCGGCTTGGACTCCGGCGGCGAGTAGGTCGAGACGTTCGACCAGTGGGTCAGCAGCCTGCGATCCTCGAAGGGGAAGTCGAACAGGGTCGCCAGCATCCGCGTCGTCAGCTCGATCGACACCCGGTCGACCCAGTCGAAGGGCTCGCCGCGCGGCAGGTGGTCGAGGATGTCGACGACCCGCTCGCGGATCGTGCCCGACAGCCGCGCGAGGTTCGCCGGCGCGACGATCGGCGCCACCGCCTTGCGCTCGTCGTCGTGGCGCGGCGGATCCATCGCGATGAACATCGGCAGCTGCCGCGCCGGGGCGACGTCGCCCACGGTGATCCCGCCGCGCCGCCAGTCGGACGAGAAGTCGGCGTGGTTGGTGTCGACGGCCATGATGTCCTGGAACCGGGTCACCGACCAGAACGCGCCGTGGAAGCCGCCCGGCTGCCAGTGGATCGGCGCGTCGCGCGAAGTACGGCAGCGCGATACCCTGGCGGAACAGCTCGGGGTCCGAGACGTCGATCTCGTCGAGCGGCATCGTCGCGGCGCGCTCGCGCGCGGCCCGCAGGGCGGTCTCCTCGGTCATCGCGGCTCCATGGGGCTTCGCGGTTGGTCGGGTCGATGGTACCCGCTGCGAGGCGGGTCGGCGCGGCGCCGGTTGGACGATCCGATCGACGCGAGGTGCGGGAACGATCCGGGAACGCCCACCGGGGATGCTCCGGTCCACGGGGACGGCGGGCGCCGGCCCGGTGCGGACCCGCCCTTCAGGAGCAGCCATGGACACGTCCCTCTACCAACGGCTCGGCGGCGCCGGGCGTCTCTCGGCGATCGTCGCCGCCGCGCTCGACCGCCACGCTGCGAACCCGCTGCTCGCGTCGCGGCTGCGCGGCCGCGACCTGCTGCGGCTCAAGCACCTGTGCGTGCACTACCTGGCGGCCGGGTTCGGCGGACCGGCGACCTACGAGGGCGTCGACCTGCGCGAGGTCCGCGCGGCGACCGGCGAGCGCGAGTTCGGGGCACTGGTGTCCGACGTCGTCGCGACGCTCGACGAGCACGGCATCGCGCCCCGCGACGTCGACACGGTCGTGGGCGTGCTGCAGACGCTGCGCGCGGGCAGCTGGCCGCCCGGCGCGTCGCCGAGCGGCGCGGGCATCGCATACGCGCTCGCGAGCGTCAGCTGGTAGGCCGCGACGCCGGCCGCCGCCTTCGCGCCGAGCGAGCGGCGATACGCGGTGGAGCCGACGTCCCCGATGTCGACGCCGACGATCCGCGCGATGCGCGCCGGGTGCCGCATCGCGTACTGGTAGCCGTAGAACGCGCCCCAGTCGTGCACGACGAGCGTCGCGGCGCGAGCCGCGCGACGAGGCCGTCCCAGAGCGCGCGGGTGTCGGGCCAGCCGTGGATCATCACGGCGACGTCGCGGCCGCGGCCCTCGACGAGGACGTCGGTGCCGTCGACGGACAGGCTGAGGCTCGCGGACATCGGGCGGGTCCGGCCGGAGTGGGCCAGCTGCCGATTCTACGGACCGGCTCCACGGCCGAGCCGCCACGACGCGCGACACGTCGCGAGGCACGACGTCACGCGTCGCGCGCCGCCCGTCCCCCGCGCGGCGCCGTGCGTCGGCACCGCGGTCGGCGCAGTGCTCGGCGGCGTGGTCGGGAACCAGCTCGGCGGCGGACGCGGCAAGGACCTCGCGACGGTCGCCGGCGCGGTGGGCGGCGGCTACGCGGGCCACCAGGTGCAGAAGGGCATGCAGGAGCGCGACACCTACGTCGTGCAGGCGCAGCGCTGCCGCACGGTCGGGAAGCCGGTCGAGCGCGTCGTCGGCTACGACGTGCGCTACACGATCTCGGGCAAGCCGGGCACGGTGCGGATGGACCACGCGCCGGCCGACCGGATCCCGGTGCGCGACGGGCGCCTCGTGCTCGACACGCCCGCGGGCGAGGCGGCGTCGGGCCGGAGCTGACGCACGGGACGGGGCGGCGCGGGCGGCCCCCGTCCGCTCGCCGCCCGCTCGCCGTCCGCCCTCAGCCGAGCTCGAGCCTGCGCTCGACCGCGCGCACGAAGAACGCGACCCCGAGCGGGATCGCCGCGTCGTTGAAGTCGTACGCGGGGTTGTGCACCTCGCAGCCGCTCTCGCCGTCGCCGTTGCCGATGTACAGGTAGCAGCCAGGCACGCGCTCGAGCATGAAGGAGAAGTCCTCGCTCGCCATGATCAGCGGCGGGTCGCGCTGGACCTTGTCCGCTCCGACCAGCTCGGCGCACACCGACGCGGCGAACTCGGCCTGGGTCGGGTCGTTGACGGTCGGCGCGAAGTTCACGCGGAAGTCGACGCTCGCACGTGCGCCCATCGCCTCGGCGACGCCGGCGGCGGTGCGCGCCATCCGCTCGCCGATCATCGACATCGTCGCGTTCGAGAACGCGCGCACCGTGCCCGAGAGCCGCGCGGTCTGGGGGATCACGTTGTAGGCGTCGCCCGCGTGGAACTGGGTGATCGACAGCACCGCGGTGTCGACCGGCGCGACGTTGCGCGAGACGATCGTCTGCAGCGCCGACGCGATCTGCGTGCCGACCATGATCGGATCGACGCCGGTCTCGGGCCGCGCGCCGTGCGCGCCCACGCCGACGATGTCGATGTCGAAGAACGCCCCGCCGGCCATCATCGGGCCGGCGCGGACGGCGAAGCGGCCGATCGGCAGCTTCGGGCGGTTGTGCATGCCGAAGATCGCGTCGCACGGGAAGCGCTCGAAGAGCCCGTCGTCGATCATCGCCTTCGCGCCGCCCAGGCCCTCCTCGGCTGGCTGGAACACGAAGTGAACCGTGCCGTCGAAGCTCCGGGTCGCGGCGAGCACCTTGGCTGCGCCGAGCAGCATCGCAGTGTGGCCGTCATGGCCGCAGGCGTGCATCCGGCCGGCGTGCGTCGAGCGGTGCGCGAAGGTGTTGCCCTCCTCGATCGGCAGCGCGTCCATGTCCGCGCGCAGCCCGATGCGCCGCGTCGACGTGCCGTTGCGCAGCACGCCGACGACGCCGGTGCGGCCGACGCCGCGGTGCACTTCGATGCCGAACGACTCGAGCCGCTCGGCGACCAGCGCCGCGGTGCGCGTCTCGGCGAAGCCGAGCTCGGGGTGGGCGTGCAGGTCGCGGCGCCACGCGGTGAACTCGGCGTGGTGGGCCTCCACCAGCGGGGGCAGTCGGGTCATCTCGATCCCCGTGGGATGCGGCTCAGGCAGCCGCCGCGACGGTCACGTCGGCGCCGCGCAGCGCCTCGCGCAACGCCTTGACGAACGGCACCGCAGTGGGCTTGTCGCCGTGGATGCAGACGGTGTCGGCGCGCACCGGCACGACGCTGCCGTCGACCGCGACCAGCGTGCCTTCGCCGACCATCCGCAGCACCTGCGCGACCGACTCGGCCTCGTCGACGATCAGCGCATCGGGCCGCGTGCGCGGCGCGAGCGTGCCGTCGGGCATGTAGCGCCGGTCGGCGAACACCTCGCAGCGCACGTCCAGGCCCATGTCGCGCGCGACGCGCTCCATGATGCTGCCGGCGAGCACGTAGATCATCACGCCGTCGCCGAGCGCCTTCACCGCGCGCGCCAGGCCGCGCGACAGCGCCTCGTCCTTCGCGGCCATGTTGTAGAGCGCGCCGTGGGCCTTCACGTGGTGCAGCCGCGAGCCCGCGGCCCGGGCGAACGCGCGGACCGCGCCGGCCTGGTACAGCACCAGGTCGTGGACCTCGCGCTCGGTGACCTGCATCGTGCGTCGCCCGAAGCCCTGCAGGTCGGGCAGGCCGGGGTGGGCGCCGATCGCGACGCCGTGCTTCGCGGCGAGCGCGGTGGTCGCGGCGATCGTCCCCGGGTCGCCCGCGTGGAAGCCGCAGGCGACGTTCGCCGACGTGATCCAGGGCATCAGCCCGGCATCGTCGCCCATCGTCCACGCGCCGAAGCACTCTCCCATGTCGGCGTTCAGGTCGATCGTCGTCATCGTCGAAGGGGCCATCTCAGGAGTCTCCATCGAAAGGGTGGCCGCAGGTCGTCCGCACGCCGGCGACCCGCTGGCGGTGCTCGACCGCGAGGCGGTACGCGAGCCGGTCGGCCTCGTCGAGCTCGACGAGCCGGAACCTCACGCGGCACCCCGGCGCGGCCTGAGCGAGCAGCGGCCCGGCGGCCGACGCGGCCTCGAGCACGCGAGGATACCCGCCGGTGGTCTGGTGCTCGACGAGCAGCACGACCGGCAACCCCGCGGGCGGCAGCTGCACCGTGCCGAAGGCGACCGGCTCGCTCGCGAGCTGCGGCAGGCCGCGCGTGTCGAGCGGCGCGCCCTCGAGCCGCAGCCCCTGTCGGTTGCTCTGCGCGCCGACCGTCCACTCGGTGTCGAGCAGCGCGGCGCGCGCCGCCGCCGACAGCAGCCCGAAGTGACGGCCGGCGAGCACCGGCAGCTCGATCTCCGGCCACGTCGGCGGCAGGCCGTCGGGCAGGTGCCACGACGGCCACGGTCGGCCGGCGGCGGGGTCGTCGCGACGCAGCACCGCGGCCGAGCGCGAGCGCGCGAGCGCGGCCGCGTC
>JBILTM010000283.1:0-5243 GCA_044371545.1 Burkholderiaceae bacterium | reverse complement strand
CGGTGAGCGTCTGGTTCTCGGTCCGCGTGCCGCTGATCAGGACGGACCCGGTCGGCGGGTCGTTGACGTTGGCGATCGCCGCGGTCGGCGCGCTGGTCAGCGACTCCGGGGTGCCCCAGCCATCGGTCCATGCGACCTGCAGGCTGATCTGCGCGCCCACGTCGGCGTCGCCCAGCAGGTAGGTGGTGCCGGTGGCGCCGACGACCGCGACGCCGTCGCGCAGCCACTGGTACGTGAACGCTCCCAGGCCGTCGGCGTCCCCGATGCCGCTGGTGTCCGCGCTGAGCGTCTGGTTCTCGGCCTGCGTGCCGACGATCGCGACCGCGCCGGTGGGCAGCTGGTTGGGGGTGACGTTCAAGGCGCGCAGACCGAGGGCGTCGGCGTCGGCGCCGACACCGACCCATGCGAACAGGACCCGGTCGGCGGCGGCCGCCACCGATGGCGCGCGCTGGTTGCCGACGGTGTCGGCATTGGCCGCGAACGCGGCGCCCAGCAGGGTGCCCGTCGCATCGACGTGGCGGGCCTGGATCCCCCAGCCCGCGCCGCCGGGCTCGACCGACGCCTCCCAGGCGACCATGAAGCCACCGGCCGGGAAGGCGGACACGGAGGGCCGGGCCACCGTCAGGCCGGCCGACGTGTCGACCCTGAACGACCCGCCCAGGCCCGTGAACCCCGTGACCATGTCGAAGCGCCGCGCGACGATCGAGGAGGCCGAGCCGCTGCCCTCCTGCCAGACCACCAGCCCGGCGCCGTCGGCGGACACCGCCAGCGACGGGCGGACCGTCGTGTCGTTGGCCGCTGCGACGACGCGCTCTCCGGCGCCGAGCTCCGAGGTGCCCAGGGGCGTGTTGGAGCCGGCGCCGTATCGGCGCAACCAGATGCCGCGCCCGTCGGTGGCGCCCTGCGAGCCCTGGAAGGCCACCGCGAACGAGCCGTCGTTCAGCACCGCCACGTCGGGGTGAGTATCCTCGAAGCCCTGCGCATTGGTGACGAGGACTTCGCTGCCCGACACGGCAGCGGCGCCCGTGTTGACGACCAGGCGCCGCGCGTTCACGTCGACGCGGTTGTTGATCGACTCGCTCCACGCGACCACGCCGTGCGTGCCGTCCTGGGACAGCGCCACCGACACCTGCGTCTTCGCCGACATGTCGCCGGCGCTGTCGACGCGGAAGGCCGATCCGAACCCGATCGGACCATTGGAGGACTCGGCGTTCCAGAAGCGCGCCCGCACGCTGCCGCCCTGCTCCCAGGCCACGATGAAGTTGCCGTCGGCGTCCATGGCGACGGCAGGCATCGTCCTGATGATGTTGCCGCCCGCGGCGACGTCGAGCGCGACGCCCAGCTGCGTGCCGTCGGGAAGGTAGCGCTGCGCCATCACCTTGCGGTCGTTCGCGCCGTTTTGGGCGATCCAGACCACCACCGAGCCCGCGGGGCCGGCCGCGACGGTCCGGCCCGCCGTGCTGGCGGCATCGCCGGACTCCTGCACGACCTGCGTGCCGACGACCGCCGTGTCGCCGCCGCCCTGCGGCGTGAAGCCGAGCGCGCCGGCGAAGGCCGCCTGGAGCGCCGCACTGATCGGGGCGCCGGCCTCGATCGCGCCGGTGCTCACCTCCAGCGTCCAGTCGCCGCCGTGGCGCAGCCCGCCGGTGACGTCGTCGCTCGCGGCGACGTCGGCGCCGGTGAGCGCGGCGAGCCCTTCGACCAGCGCCCGGCCCGCGCCGCCCGCGCCGGTGTCGCAGCCCCACAGCAGCAGGTCCGCGTCGGCCGTCAGCCCAGCGGACCACGCGGCGATCTCGCCCGCGCGCGCCCGCAGCGTCGCCAGGTCCAGCGGCGCCCCGCCCAGCCTGAGCTCGCCCGTATCGCCGTGGCCGAACAGGTGGACGGCCGCGTACGGCGCGGTCGCGTCGGCCAGCGCGCGGCCGATCGTCGCGACCGCGTCGGCGTGCTCGTCCAGCACCCGCACGTCGACCGCGCGGCCCGCGGCCCGCTGCGCGGCGAGGTCGGCGAGCAGCCGTCCGGCGTCGGGCACCCGGGCGTCGACGACCGCCAGCTCGCGAGGGGCCGCCTGCACCTGCCCGTCGCCGCCCGGCGGGCGGGAGGCGCTCGCCTCGGACGCCTGGGTCGCCTCGAAGGCGCGGGCCGGTGGCGCGCCGTCCTGCACCCCGGACCAGACGGCCGCCTGCGACCAGGAGGCCGCGTCGACCAGCGCCGCGCCGGCGGCGTCGCCGGAGTGGAGCAGCCTGGGCTCGAGCGCCTCGATCGCGGGCGCCCGGCGGCCGCGGACGCGGGACGGAACCATCTTGGCAGTATCGGGGGCACCCCGGGGCACCGTCCGCGGCCGCCGATATCTGGTCAGACCCGGTGCATGTACGGCGACGCCGTGTCGATGCGCGGCGACGCCGCCCGCCGGCCGCGGGCCGGCCGACGCTCAGGTCTCGGGGCTCGCCGCGCGGGACGGGCGGACCCGGGGCGCCGTCGTCGCCGGCCGGACCGCGGGTGCCCCCGCGTCGTCGAACACCACCTGGCACCGGACGCCGGCGGGCACGGCGCCGTCGACGTTGCGCATCGACAGCCGGGCGCGGAACGTACCGCTCGCCGCGTCGACGAAGCGGTCGACCTGCACGACGCGCGCCGCGACCTCGGGCGCGTCCACGCCCTCGGCCTTCACGCTCGCGTGCATGCCTTCGCGGATCCGCCCGAACCGGCCGGCCGGCACGACCACCTCGGCGCGCAGGCGGTCGATCGCGAGCACGCGCACGACCGGGCGGCCGTCGACGCGCTCGCCGGGATTCAGCAGCCGGTCGGCGATCACCCCGTCGATCGGGCTGCGGATCTGGCGCTGCTCGAGCTGGCGCTTCGCGAGCTCGTGGTCGCGCTGCGCGACCGCGAGCGCCTCGCGCCCCTGCTGCAGCTTGTGGTCGGCGATCTCGAACTCGGCCGCCGCGTTCTCGAGCTCGAGCCGGCCGCCGAAGTCGAGCTGGGCGAGCGCGTGCATGCGCTTGAGCTTGAGCTTGGCGAGGTCGCGCGCGGCGGCGAGCGCGTTGACCTCGGACTCGGCCGACGCTCGCGCGCGGGCGGCCTCCAGCGCGGCCCGCTCGACCTCGGACTGCAGCGTGGCGATCACCTGTCCGCGCCGCACGGGCGAGCCGCGCTCCACCGACACCGACTCGAGCACGCCGGGCGCGGCGGCGGCCACCTCGGCCGACGCGGCGGGCTCGATCACGCAACCGAGCGTCGAGCCGATCGTCGGCGGCGCGGCGGCGGACCCGGGGCGCGCGGGTACGGACGGGCCGCGGGGCGCGACGCCGGCGTCGCGCGGCTGCGCCCAGGCCGTCGGCGCGAGGCAGGCGGCCGCAAGGACCAGCGCGAGCACGGCGACACGCTGGAACGCCGGACGCACGCAGACCGAACCGACTTGAAAATCAACGAGGTGCAAGCGTTTCTTGACAACTTTTCTCGGATGCTCGGATCGTAGCGAAATGCAGCCTCCTTGACCAGCGCCGATCGTGGCCGAGCGCCTCGACGCGCGCGACCCGATCCTCGATCCGCCACCAGCGCTGGCAGGTCCGCCACGCGCAGGCGACGAACGCGCCGCGCCAGCCGGCGCCGCCCGGGCAGCGCGAGGCGAGCCGCGCGAGCAGCCGCAGGCCGACCGGCAGGCGGGCGGGATCGAACGCCGAGTCTGCGACGCGCAGCCAGTGCTCGACGCTGCCGGGCTCGCCCTGCCGGGCGGCGCGTCCGGCGACCTGCCGGTCGATGCGGGCGCTGCGGTTGTGCTGCAGGCTGAGCACGTGCAGGCCCCCGGCCGCGAGCGCCCTGGGGGTCGGGCGGATGTCGGTGCCGCGGCCGGCCATCTGGGTCGCGATCGTGATCCGGCCGGCGTCCCCGGCCTGCGCGACGAGCCGGTGCTCGTCGCGGTCGTGGCGCGCGTCGAGCCGGGCCACGGCGACGCCGCGCGCCGCGAAGCGCGCCTCGAGCGCCGCCGATTCGGCCACCGAGTCGGTGGCCGCGAGCACGCAGCGGCCCGTCGCGGCGAGCCTGCTCGCCCGCTCGACGGCCGCGTCGAACTGGGCGTCCCGCTCGGCGAACAGCCGCGTCGGTGCGCGCACCCGGCGCGAGGGCCGCGCCGGCTCGACCCGCACGACCCGAAGCCCGTAGGCGGTGCGCAGCTCGCGCGCCGCGTCGCGCAGGGTGCCGCTGGTGCCGCACAGGTGGTGGTAGCGTGCCAGCAGCCGCGGGTACGTGACGCTCGCGCAGACCTCGGTGGCCGGCGGCACGGGCACGCCCTCCTTGAGCGCGACCAGCGCCTGCAGGTCGCGCGACCATTGACGCCCCGGCGAGGGTCGCCCGGTCGTCGCGTCGACGATCACGATCGCGCGCTCGACCACGACGTAGTGCACGTCGCGGCGCAGCACGTGCAGCGCGACCAGCGCCTGGTCGACGAGGTCGGCGCGCCGCCGAGCATCGAGCCCGTCGCCGGCGCCCTCCGCCTCGAGCGTCCGCGCGAGCGCCGCACGGCCTGCGTCGGTCATCCGCGCGGTGCCCGCGGCCTCGTCGATCTCGACCTGCGAGCCAGGCGCGAGCCGGCGCGCGAGGTCGAGCGCCCGCCACACGCGGGCGCGCTGCGCCGGATCGGGCCGCGCCTGCGCGATCACCAGCGGCGTGCGGGCCTCGTCGAGCAGCACCGAGTCGGCCTCGTCGACGATCGCCACGCACAGGCCCCGCGACAGCAGCGGCGGCGCGCCGGCGCCGGTCGCCAGCCCGTCACGCAGCGCATCGAAGCCGAGCAGGCGGGCCGGCGCGTAGGCGACGTCGGCGCGCCACGCGGCGCGGCGCGCGTCGTCGTCGCCCGTCTCGTCGACCGCGGCGACCGACAGCCCGAGGCCCCGGTAGTACCCCGCGAAGTCGGCTGCGTCGCGGCCGGCCAGGTAGCCGTTGGCGGTCAGCACGTGGACCGGCGCGCCGGCGAGCGCCGCCACGCCGGCCGCCAGCGCGACCGCGACGCTCTTGCCCTCGCCGGTGTCGAGCTCGACCAGGCGCTGCGCGAGCAGGTGCGCCGCGCAGCGGTACTGGTTGTCGCGAGGCTGCAGGCCGGTCGCGTGCGCGAGCATCGCGCCCGCGGCACCGAGCGCGAGCGCGAGCGGAGCCGGCGCGAGGCCGTCGGCGGCGAGCCGCGCCGCCGCGGCCTCGACGGCGACCGCGTGCGCCCGCGGCGGCCCGTCCGGCTGGGACGGCGGCGCCTT
>JBILTM010000102.1:0-18049 GCA_044371545.1 Burkholderiaceae bacterium | reverse complement strand
AGGACGTCGTCCAGGGCATCGAGCGCGCGCCGTCGGCGCTCGTCGGCATGATGCGCGGCGAGGCGATCGGCAAGCGGCTGGTGCAGGTGACGGCGTTCCCGGCCGCGGAGTGAACGCGGCGCCGGGTCCGCGCCCGGCCGGTCAGCGGTACGGGTGGACGGGGATGCCGGGCAGCGCGGGCTGAGGGTCGACGCGCCAGGCCGACGCCGGCGACGGCTTCGGCGGCGGGCACGCCCCCGGCGGGCACGGCAGCGGCACCTTGGCGCCCGGCGGCAGCACGACCGGCGGCGGTCCGTAGGGCGGCACACCGCCGTGCGGCATCGCGGGGCCGTAGGGCGTCGCGGCGCCGTAGGGCGGCACGACCGCCGGATAGATCGGTATCGCCACGCCGCCCCAGGCGGCGCGGTGCGGGTTGAACAGCGCGTCGATCTCGGCCTGGCGCAGCAGCGACTCGCGCAACCGCGCCTCGCCCGCCTCGCGCTGCGCGGCCGTGCCGATCACGCGCTCGCCGCGGGCCGCCGGCTGCGGCAGCGTCGAGTCGACGCGCTCGCGGGGCTGCGCGGCGAGCGGCGCCGCCGCGAGCACGGCCGCGACGGCCGCGGACGCGACGCACGCCCGCGTCGTCCGGCGGATGCCGGGCGCCGCCGGGGTCGGGACGTCGGGAACGGGTCGGTCTTCGCGCACGATGCGACCGGTATAGCCGGCCGCGCACGGCCGCGCGAGGACATTCCGCACACCCGCACGCCCGGACGGCTCAGCGCTCGACGCGCGTCGGGATCGCGTTGAACGGCATGCCGCGGTCCGCCCGCATGTCGGCCGGCAGCCCGAGCACCCGCTCGGCGATGATGTTGCGCAGGATCTCGTCGGTGCCGCCCTCGATCCGGGTGGCCGGCGAGCGCAGCAGCATCGCCTGGAAGAGGCCGCCCGCCTCGGCGAGCGCCGGGTCGACCATCACGCCCGCGCGGCCCTGCAGGTCCATCGCGAACGCGGCGATCTCCTGCAGCGTGCGGCCGGCGACCAGCTTGCCGATCGAGTTCTCCGGGCCGGGCATCTCGCCGCGCGACAGCGCCGAGATGCTGCGCCACGCGGTGTACTTCAGGCCGCTCGCGCGGACCGCCCAGGTCGCGAGCCGCGCGCGCACCGCCGCATCGTCGATCGCGAGGCCGTCGGCGGTGTCGAGGCGACAGCACAGCTCGAGCAGCTCGGGGAAGCCCGTGGGCATGCCCGCGCCGATCGACAGCCGCTCGTTCATCAGCGTGTGCAGCGACACGCGCCAGCCGCTGCCGACCGGGCCGAGCCGCTGGTGGTCGGGGATCCGCAGGTCGGTGAAGAACACCTCGTTGAAGTGCGACTCGCCGTTGACCTGCCGGATCGGCCGCACCTCGATGCCCGGGCTCTTCATGTCGACGAAGAACATCGTCAGGCCGTCGTGCTTCGGCACCTCGAAGTCGGTGCGCACCAGCAGGATCCCGTAGTCCGACAGGTGCGCACCGCTGGTCCAGATCTTCTGGCCGTTGACCACCCAGTGGTCGCCGTCGCGCACGGCGCGCGTGCGCAGGCCGGCGAGGTCGGAGCCCGCGACCGGCTCGGAGAACATCTGGCACCAGACCTCCTCGCCCGAGGCGAGCGGCGGCAGGTGACGGCGCTTGTGCGGCTCCTCGGCGAAGGCCATCACCGTCGGGCCGCACATGCCGTGGCCGATGATGAAGATGCGCGAGAGCTTCGCGTAGACGCCCTCCTCCTGGTCCCAGATCACGCGCTCGATCGGCGTGGCGCCGCGCCCGCCGTACTCGCGCGGCCAGTGCAGGCAGGCCCAGCCGCCCTCGTGCTTTCGCTTCTGCCACGCCTTCGCGGCGGTCATCAGGTCGCGGCTGCGCAGCGCGGGCTGCCCGAAGCCGGCCGCGGCGAGCTCGTCGTGCAGCTCGCGCGGCGCGTGCTCGCGGATCCAGGCGCGCGCCTCGGCACGGAACGCGGCTTCCTGCGGGGTGTCGTCGAAGTTCATCGCCCGTGTCTCCTCGTGGCCTCAGGCGGCGCGGCGTTCGCGCAGCAGGTCGACCAGGCGGTCCTCCCAGCGCGAGGCCGCGCCGAGCGACAGGGCGAGCAGGTTCGAGCGCCGGTAGTGCAGGTGGCAGTCGAACGCCCAGGTGAAGCCCATGCCGCCGTGGACCTGGATGTTGTCGCGCGCGCAGTGCTGGTAGGCCTGCGTCGCGGCGACGCGCGCGCTGGCCGCGGCGACCGGCAGCTCGGGCGAGCCGGTCGACAGCGCCCAGGCGGCCCAGTAGCAGTTCGAACGCGCGAGCGTCGCCGACACGTACATGTCGGCGAGCAGGTGCTTGACCGCCTGCAGCGAGCCGATCGGCCGGCCGAACGCGAAGCGCTGCTGCGCGTAGTCGCGGCCTGCCTCCAGCGCGCGGTCGGCGCCGCCCAGCTGCGCGAACGCGACCAGTACCGCGGCGCGGTCGAGCACCCGCGAGAGGATCGCGTCGGCCGCACCGGGCGCGCCGAGTGGCTCGGCGGGCGCGCCGGCGAAGGCGAGCGTCGCGTGGCTGCGGGTGGGATCGACGGTGCGCACCGGCGTGCTCGCGACGCCGCCGGCCGCCGGCTCGACGAGGTACAGCGAGCGCGTCGCGCCGCCGTCGTCGGTGGCGACGACGATCACGAGGTCGGCGACGTCGCCGTCGGGCACCGCCGGCTTGGTGCCGTCGAGGACCGTGCCGCCGGGGCCTCGGGCCGCGCGCGTGCGGACGTCGCGGTCCGCGTCGCGACCGGTGCGCTCTGCGAGCGCGAGCGTGGCGACCGCCTCGCCCGCCGCGAGGCGAGGCAGCCAGCGCGCCTTCTGCGCGTCGGTGCCGGCGTCGAGCAGGCACTCCGCCGCCACCGCGATCGACGAGTCCCAGGGCACCGGCGCGACCGCGCGCCCGAGCTCCTCGGCGATCACGCAGGCCTCGAGGTAGCCGGCGCCGAGCCCGCCCCAGGCCTCGGGGATCGCGGCGCCGAGGTAGCCGAGCTCGCCGAGGCCGCGCCACAGCTCGCGATCGTACGGCTCCGGGCCGTCCAGGATCCGGCGCACGGCCGCGCTGTCGCAGCGGTCCGCGAGGAAGCGCCGGACGTGGTCCTTCAGCTGCTTCTGTTCGGGGGAGAAATCGAAGTCCATCGTCGCGTCCGGTCCGGGGGGCGGACGGCGAGTGTCGCCCGGCACGGGCCGCGGCGTCGAATCGCGCGAACGGAATCCGCGGCCCCCGGGGTGCGACGGACACGCGGCGCGGCCGGGTTGACACCGACCGGGGCTGCGCACAGGCTGGCGGGATCCGCGGGCGGTGCGCGTCGGTCCGACGCCCGACCCGGGCCGGAGGCGCCATGGCCCTGAACCTCGACTCGCCGGTCGGCGAGCTGCTCGACACGCCGGCCACCCGCGCGGTGCTCGACCGCCTGATGCCGGGCTTCTCGAGCTCGCCCAAGCTCGCGCCGGCGATCGCGATGCGGCTGTCGCTGCGCACGGTCGCGAAGTACTCGGGCGGGCTGATCGACGCGGCGCTGCTCGAGCGCACCGGCGAGGCGTTCGACTCGGCTCAGGCAGAGGCTGCCGGGAACGCCGCCGGGTCGAGCGCGGACGCGACCGGGTCGGCCGCCCCGCCCCGTGCACGACCCGCGCCCGCGCCCTTCCCGGCCGACGAGCCGCGCCTGCGCGGCTACCACGCGCCGCTCCTCCTCGAGGGCGACGCATCGCACGTGCCGATCGAGGGCGCCTTCCCGCGCGAGCTCGACGGCACGCTGTACCGGATCGGACCGAACCCGCAGTTCGCGCCGCGCGGGCCGTACCACTGGTTCGCCGGCGACGGCATGGTCCACGCGTTCCGCGTCGCCGACGGCCGCGTGTCGTACCGCAACCGCTGGGTGCGCACGCCGAAATGGCGCCTCGAGCACGAAGCCGGCGAAGGCCTGTCGGGCGCGTTCGGCAATCCGCTGTGGAGCGACCCGCGGATCGTCGCGCTCGACTCGACGGTCGCGAACACCAACGTGATCGCGCACCGCGGGCGGCTGCTCGCGCTGGAAGAAGCGCACGCGCCGTTCGCGCTCGCGGCGGACACGCTCGCGCCGCTCGGCGAGGAGACCTTCGGCGGCCGCCTCGCGGGCCCGTTCACCGCGCACCCGAAGCTCGACCCGACCACCGGCGAGACGATCACGTTCGGCTACTCGACGCGCGGCCGCTTCTCGCCCTGGGCGCAGGTCGCGACGATCGGGGCCGACGGCGCCGTGCGCCGGACGCTCGACGTCGAGCTGCCGTTCGCGAGCATGATCCACGACTTCGCGGTGACCGAACACTGGATCGTGCTGCCGGTCTTCCCGCTGACCGGTTCGATGGACCGCACGATGGCCGGCGGTCCGCCGTTCGCCTGGGAGCCGGAGCTCGGCACGCGGATCGCGCTGATACCGCGGCACGGCGACGCGCCGCGCATCGCGTGGATCGACGCGCCACCGTGCTACGTGTTCCACCCGATGAACCACTTCGAGGACGAGGACGGCACGATCGTCGTCGACGTGATGCGCTACGACGTGGCGCCGCTCTTCCCGCGCCCCGACGGCCGGCCCGCGAGCGACGCACCCTCGCCCGCGTCGCTGCACCGCTGGCGGATCGACCCGCGCGCGCGGACCTTGCGCGAGTCGCGCCTCGACGACCGGGCCGGCGAGTTCCCGCGCTTCGACGAGCGGCGCTGCACGCGGTCCTACCGCCACGGCTGGATCGTCTCGGGCGACGAGGCGTTCGTGCGGCGCGGCGAGGACGCGACCGAGGGCCTGATCGGCTACGACCTGGTGCGCGGCACCTCGCAGCGCTGGATGCCGCCGCGCGGCGATCGCTGCGGCGAGCCGGTGTTCGTGCCGCGCTCGCCCGAGGCGCCGGAGGGCGACGGCTGGCTGCTCGCGACGGTGTGGCGCCGCGCCGAGAACCGCAGCGACCTCGCGGTGTTCGAGGCGCAGGACCTCGCGGCCGGGCCGATCGGCCTGGCCACCTTGTCACACCGCGTGCCGGCCGGCTTCCACGGCAACTGGGCGGCGCGCTGACGCGCGTGCGACCGCCTCAGACGCGGCGGCAGACGGCGACCGCGGCAACCGAGCCCGCGCCGACGGTGCGGGCCCACAGGCGCAGCAGCGGACCCGCACCGCGCCCCGCGCGCGCGAACGCGTCGGCCGCCTCGTCGCGGTGCTCGACCTCGTCGCGCCGGCACGCGTCGAGCAGCGTGCGCAGCGACTGCAGCCGCGCGTCGGCGCCGGCGGGGTCGAGCGCGTCGATCCGGGCGAGCTGCTCGGCGTAGTGCCGGTCGACGAAGGTCTCGACCGCCTCGATCGTCGCGTGCACCGCGCGCGCGCCGAACAGCGCCGGCAGCGCGCCGGTCAGCCAGCCGGCCGCGCGCCAGGCGGGCAGCAGCCGGCTGCGACGCCCGGGCGGCAGCACCGCCTCGATCTCGCGCAGGTGCCGCGCCTCGGTCTCGAGGTGGCGCTCGGCGAACGCCCGCACCGCCGGATCGCGCGAGACCGCGAGCACGCCGCGGTAGATCCGCACCGCGCCGGTCTCGCCGGCGTGATCGGTGCGCAGGTCGGCGACCAGCACAGCGGGCAGCGCCGAGGGCGCCGCTCGCCACATCGGGCGCACGCGCAGGAAGCCGTCGTACGCGAGGTCGAGCACCCGGCGCACCGGCGCCACGCCGGCCAGGCGGCCGAGCACCGACCACGCGGGCAGCGCCCGCCACATCGCCGCGAACGCGCCCGCGCCGTCGACGAGCGTGCCGTCGGGGCGACGCACGTGCAGCCGGGCGAGCGCGCGCGGGCGATCCAGGCCGGGGCCGAGCGCGTCGGCGTCGCAGGTCGACGCGTCGACCCACCGGACCGACTCCGCCCCGCGCTGGCCGCGGTACAGGCCGATCTCGCGCGTGCAGACGGGGCAGGCCCCGTCGTAGTAGACGGTCAGCGCCGTGCCGTCGGCGGGGCAGGCGACTCCATCGGGGTCGCCCGTCGCGACGGATGGCGAAGCGGTGCTCGGTGCTGAGTCCATGCCGAACCCGACGCGGCGGCGGGCCCGAAGTTGCACGCCGACCGTCGGTCGGGCCGGCCTCGTGGATTGCCCCGAGTGAAGCGCCGCCGTGGCGGTCGTACAGTCGGCGCATGGACGTCGAAGCGGAAGCGCTGCGCTTTCGCCTGCTCGCGTACTCGCTGGTCAGGCACCTCGAGCTGCGCCTGGACGCCGCGGATGCGGTCTATTTCGAGCTGCTGAGCGAGCGCCTGCTGGTGCGCGCGTGGCTGCGCGAGCACGGCTCGGACGGCGAGCTGCGCAGCGCGATCGCAGCCGCCGCGCGCGCGTCGCTGCCGATCCGGGCGCTCGCCGCCGGGCGCTGAACATCCCACCCGCTCAGGGCGGCGGCGCCTCGCCGTCCTCCGGCAGCAGTGCGCCTGCCTGCGACGCCGGCAGCTCCTGCACGTCCCGCAACCGCCTCACGATCGCCCGCGACCGCACCTCCGCGGTGTCCAGCGAATTGCCGACGGTCAGCAGCTGCTGGCGCGCCTTCGCGAGCACGTCGCCGAACTTGCCGAACTCGGTCTTGACCGCGCCGAGCACCGCCCAGACCTCGCTGGTGCGCTGCTCGACCGCGAGCGAGCGGAAGCCCATCTGCAGGCTGTTCAGCAGCGCGCACAGCGTGGTCGGCCCGGCCACCACGATCCGGTGCTCGCGCTGCAGCTCGTCGACGAGGCCCGCGCGGCGCACCACCTCGGCGTAGAGCCCCTCGATCGGCAGGAACATCAGCGCGAAGTCGGTGGTCGCCGGCGGCGCGAGGTACTTGTCGCGGATGCGGCGCGCCTCGGTGCGGATCCGCGTCTCCAGCGCGCGCCCCGCTTCGTCGGCGGCGGCCGCATCGGCGCGGTCGTGCGCCTGCTGCAGCCGCTCCCAGTCCTCGCGCGGGAACTTCGCGTCGACCGGCAGCCAGACGGCGGTGTCGCGCCCCGGCAGCCGGATCGCGTACTCGACCCGCTCGGTCGAGCCGGGGACGGTCGCGACGTTGGCCGCGTACTGCCCGGGCGCGAGCATCTGCTCGAGCAGCGCCGAGAGCTGCACCTCGCCCCAGATGCCGCGCGTCTTCACGTTCGCGAGCACGCGCTTGAGGTCGCCGACGTCGGAGGCGAGCGCCTGCATCTCGCCCAGGCCGCGGTGCACCTGCTCGAGCCGGTCGGACACCATCCGGAAGCTCTCGCCGAGCCGCTGCTCGAGCGTCGCGTGCAGCTTCTCGTCGACGGTCGCGCGCATCTGCTCGAGCCTGGCGGCGTTGTCGGTCTGCAGCTCGCGCAGCTTGTCCTCGAGCGTCGCGCGGATCTCGGCGAGCCTGCGCTCGTTCGACTCGGCGAGCCGGGCGAGCTGCTGCGCGAACCCGTCGATCTGCGCGTTCTGGATCTTCGCGACCGACGCGGCCTGCGCGGTCACCTGCCGCGCGAAGCGGCCGATCGACTCGGCCATCTCGCCACGGTTGCCGCGGGCCTGCTCGAGCACCTCGGCGCGCAGCTCGCGCGCGAGCCGGTCCGCGGCGTCGCGCTGCGCACGCTCGAGCGCGTCGAACGCGTCGCGCGACTCGGCCGCGTCGGCCGGGCGGCGCGCGAGCAGCAGCGCGAGCAGCACGATCGCCGCCGCGACGCCCAGCGCGATCGCCGCGAGCAGCCCCTCGAGCAGCGTCATCGGGGCGCGTCAGCCGGCACGGTTGCGCATCCAGTCCGCGGTGCCCGCGAACGACTCGAGCAGCCGGTCGAAGAGCGGCTGCGGCACGCCGACATCGGCCATCGCCTCGGCCATGCACAGCAGCCACTGGTCGCGCTCGGCCGAGGCGATCGGGAACGGCAGGTGCCGCGCACGCAGCCGCGGATGGCCGAAGCGCTCGATGTAGTGGTCGGGCCCGCCCATCCAGCCGCACAGGAACCAGAACAGCTTGTCGCGCGAGGCGTCGAGCATCGGCGGGTGGAGCGCGCGGATGCCGGCGAAGCGCTCGTCGATCGCCATCAGGTCGTAGAACCGGTCGACGAGCAGGCGCACGCGCGCCTCGCCGCCGATCGCCTCGAAGGCCGAGGGCGCCGCGGCCTCGGCGCCGGTGTCGTCGCGGTCGGTCATCGCGCCATTCTAGGCGAGTCGCGAGGCCCGCCCGGACGCGATAAGCTCGCCGCCCATGGGAGCGGATCCGTCGGATGTCCACGACCGTCGCCACGACGGTGCGGGACACGGCCGCCCGGGTGCGCCGGGCGACGGCTGCCGCGTGCTCGTCGTCGAGGACGAGCGCACGATCGCGGCCAACCTGCACGAATACCTGTCGGCCCGCGGCTTCGTGGTCGACCTCGCGCACGACGGCGCGGCCGCGATCGCGCGGCTCGGCGCCGAGACCTTCGACGTGGTCGTGCTCGACCTCGGGCTGCCCCGCATCGCGGGCGGCGAGGTGCTCGAGCGGCTGCGGCGCACGCTGCGCATCGCGACGCCGGTGCTGGTGCTGACCGCGCGCGACACGCTCGGCGACAAGCTCGACGCGTTCGGGCTCGGCGCCGACGACTACCTGGTCAAGCCGTTCGCGATGGCCGAAGTCGCGGCGCGCATCGCGGCGCTGCACCGGCGCGCACGCGGCGCGGCGGTCGACGAGGTGCTCGCGGCCGGCACGCTTCGGCTCGACCGGCGCACGCACTAGGCGAGCGTCGACGGCACCGCGCTGCGGCTCGGTCCGATGTCGATGCGACTGCTCGAGCGACTGCTGCGCGACCCGGGCCGCGTCGTGCCGCGCGGCGAACTCGAGGCCGCGCTGTGGCCCGACGATCCGCCCGAGGGCGACGCGCTGCGGGGCCAGGTGCACCTGCTGCGACGCGCGCTGGTGGCGGCGGGCTTCGCCGGCCTGGAGACGGTGCACGGCGTCGGCTGGCGCATTGCCGCGCCCGTCCCGGACCCGCCACGATGACGCTGCAGCGCCGGGTCTGGACCGCGCTCGCGTCGCTGGTGGCGCTGTTCGTCGTCGCGCAGGGCGTGCTCGCCTACCTGTCTCTCGAGGAGCAGGAAGACCGGATCGCCGACGAGCTGGTGCTCGCCGAAGCGCGCCAGCTCGCGACCTACGCCGAGCGCGGGGACCTCGACGGTCCGCGCGCGGCGGACATCCTTGAGCGCGGCGGCGACCTCGAGGCGTGGCTGGTCCGCCGCGACGGCGAGGAGATCCCGGAGCCGGTGCCGGCGGTGCTGTCGGCCCTGCCCGACGGGCCGCACCGCGCGCGCGACGGCAGCCGGCACCTGCATGTCGTCGCGATGGCGACGCCGGCCGGGCGCCTGGTGGTCGCGTACGACGCCGAGCGCACCGAGCAGCAGGTCCGGCAGTACGGGCTCTACCTGCTCGGACTCGGCGCGCTCTGCATCGCCGCGGCGGTCGGGACCGCGCGCCATCTCGCCCGGATCGTCGTCGAGCCGCTCGATCGGCTGACCGGCCGGCTGTCCGCGTGGGTGCCAGGCGAGGCCGGCGCGACCGCGGTCGCCTCCGACGAGGAGGCGCGGCTGCTCGAGGCGTTCGGACGCGTGCAGTCACGGTTCGAGGACGCGATCGCGCACGAGCGCGAGTTCGGTGCGAACCTTCGCCACGAGCTGCGCACCCCGCTCGCCGCGCTGCGCACGGACCTCGAGCTGCTGGCCGACGCACCGGACCTGGCGCCTTCGGCGCGTTCCCGCGTCGAGCGGATGACCCGGGCGGTCGACGCGCTCGGCGGCGCCTTCGAGGCCGCCGGGGCGCTGACGCGGCGCGCCCCGGCGCGACCCGAGCCGGTCGACCTCGCCGGCTGCGTCGAGGACGCGTGGCTGACGCTCGAACCGGCCGCTCAATCCCTCGGCCTCGAGTTCAGTAACCGGGTGGAGGCCGGCCGGACCGTCGTCGCCGACCGGCACGCGCTGCTGACCATCCTGCGCAACCTGCTGCGCAACGCCGCCGAGCACGCCGCGCCCGCCCGGTGCACGGTGTCCGGCGACGCGACCGGGCTCGTCGTCGAGGACGACGGGCCTGGCCTCGCCCCGCACGAGCTGCCCTTCGTCTTCGACCGCGCGTGGCGCGGTCCGCGCGCCGATCGCCCCGATGCACCCGACGAGGGCGGGCGGGGCCTCGGGCTCGCGATCGCGCGGCAGATCGCCGAACTGAACGGCTGGTCGCTTCTCGCCGAGGCGCGCCCGAGCGGTGGGCTGCGCTTCGTGCTGGCCTTCCCGGGTGCCGCGGAGCGGTGAGCGGTTCGTCCGCGATTCGACGGAAATTCGACGCCGGCTCGACGGCGATTCGACGGCCAGCCACGCACACTGCGCGCCGATGGCCGACCGTCCCGCCCTGCCCCACGCGTTGCACCTGCTCGTCGCGGGCGTGCTCGTCGCGCTCGCGCTCGGCAGCGCGGTCTGCGGCTTCGACGACACGATCGCCCGCGCGGCCTTCGACCCGGCAACCGGCGCGTTTCCCGCTCGGGCCTCGGCGATGCTCGAGCTGGTCGGGCATCGACTCGCCAAGTCCGCGGTCTGGATCGCGTGGTTCATCGTGCTCGGCGCGGCGATCGCGTCGCACCGGGTCGCCGCGCTCGCCCCGTACCGGCGGGTCCTGTGGGCGACCGCTGCCGCGATCGCCCTCGGGCCGCTGCTGGTGTCCGTGCTGAAGGGGGTGACCGGACCGCGCTGTCCCTGGGACCTGGTCGAGTTCGGCGGGCAGTGGCCGCCTTCGGACGCGCTGTTCGTTCGGCCGGCGCAGGCGGGGCGCTGCTTCCCTTCGGGCCACGCATCCGGCGGGTACGCGCTGTTGGCGCTCTACTTCGCAGGGGCTGCGCTCGGCGCGGCGCGACTTCGCTGGGCGGGCCTGTTTCTCGGCCTGGCCGCCGGCACTGCCTTCGGCGCGGTGCGGATCGTGCAGGGCGCCCACTTCCTGAGCCACAATCTGTGGTCGGCCGCCGTCGCCTGGGCCGCCGCGGCGCTGGTCTTCGCGATCGCCTTCCCGCCGCGACGTGCGCGGCGACGCCGGCCTCGCTGACCCGCTCCGCATGACCCCACTGCGCACCGCACGCCCCACCCCATCGATCGAGGCACTGCTCCTCGTCCTGTCTGTCTTCCTGCTCGCGACCGCCAACGGCCGCTTTTGGACCACGCTGCTGCAGGGGCGCGACCTCGCCGCGCCCGCCACCTGGGGCTTCGTCGTCGCCGTCGGTGCGATGGTGCTCGCGATCCACTTCGCGCTGCCCGCGCTGGTGTCGACGCGACGCACCGTGCGCCCGGTCGCGACGCTGCTGATCGTCTTCGCCGCCTCGGCGAGCTTCTACGCCCAGCGCTACGGCACGCTGATCGACCCGTCGATGATCCGCAACGTGCTGGCGACCGACACGCGCGAGGCCGGCGAACTGCTGAGCGTCGACCTGGTGGTGCACGCGCTGCTGTACGGCGCACTGCCGATCGCCGCGGTCTGGTGGTGCCGGCCGCGTGCGCGGGGCTGGCGGCGCGGGTTGCCGATCCGCGTCGGCGCGATCGCGCTCGCGCTCGTGGTCGGCGTCGGCGCGCTGTTCGCGGTGTTCCAGGACTTCGCCTCGACGATGCGCAACCAGAAGTCGCTGCGCTACGCGATCACGCCGGCCAACGTCGTCTGGTCGCTGGGCTCGGTCGCGGCGTCGGCCGCGGCCGGCGGCGTCGCGAAGCGCGAGCCGCCCGATCCGGCGACGCGCGTCGCGCGCGAGGGGCGCCGTCCCGCGCTGCTCGTCGTGATGGTCGGCGAGACGGTGCGCGCCGCGAACTGGCAGGCGAACGGCTATGCGCGCGCGACGACGCCCGAACTCGCCGCCCGCACCGACGTGACCCACTTCACGAAGGCCACGGCCTGCGGCACCTCGACCGAAGTCTCGGTGCCCTGCATGTTCTCGCCCTACGGCCGCGCCGACTACGACGAATCGCGGATCCGCCTGACCGACTCGGCGCTGCACGTGATCGCACGTGCCGGCGTGCAGGTGCTGTGGCGCGACAACCAGGCGGGCTGCAAGGGCGTGTGCAGCGGGCTCCCCGAGGAGAACGTGAGCCGCGCGACGGTGCCGGGGCTGTGCGAGGACGACCGCTGCTTCGACGAGATCCTGCTGCACGGGCTCGAAGCGGTGGTGCGCGACGCGAAGGGTGACCTGCTGGTCGTGCTGCACCAGCTCGGCAACCACGGCCCGGCCTACTTCCGCCGTAACCCGCAGGCATTCCGCCGTTTCACGCCGACCTGCGACCGCAACGAGCTGCGCGACTGCAGTCGCGAAGAGATCGTCAACGCGTACGACAACGCGATCCTCTACACCGACCGGTTCCTGGCGCGCACGATCGCGTTCCTCGAGGGCCAGCGCGAGCGCTTCGACGTCGCGATGACCTACGTGTCGGACCACGGCGAGTCGCTCGGCGAGCACGGTCTCTTCCTGCACGGCGTGCCCTACGCGTTCGCGCCGCGCGAGCAGGTCGAGGTGCCGATGTTCTGGTGGATGCCCGAGGACTCTGCGCGCGGCCTGCGCGTCGACCTCGGCTGCCTGCGCGACCGGGCGGGCAAGCCCTCGGGCCACGACGACCTGTATCACTCGCTGGTCGGGTTGCTCGAGATCGAGACGCCGCGCTACAAGGCGCAGCGCGACGTGTTCGCCGGCTGCCGGCGCTGAGGCCGGCGGCGGGCCCGGCTCGCGCAGCGCCCGCGAGCCCCGCTACGACGCCGCGTCGCGCAGCGTCGCGAGCGGCGGGCTGTCGACCACCTTCCTGAGCGAGAACCAGCCCGCCACGATCGACAGCGCGGCCCCCGCGGCGACCGCGGCCGGCACCGCGAGCCAGCGCGGCTCGAAGTCGAAGCGGAACACCTGCTCGGCGAGCACCGCGCCGATCGCGATCGCCCCGAGCGCGGCGAGCAGCCCGGCGAGCGCGCCGGTCGCACCGAGCTCGATCAGCTGCGCGCGGTGCAGCTGGCGGCGCGAGGCGCCGAGCGCACGCATCAGCCCCGCCTCGCGCACGCGCTCGTCGCGCGAGCTCGCGAGCGCCGCGTACAGCACGACGACACCCGCCGCGAGCGTGAAGACGAACAGGAACTGCACCGCGCGGACCACGTGGTCGAGGATGGCGCGCACCTGCCGTACGATCGCGGTCGTGTCGAACACCGTCAGGTTCGGGAAGCGCGCGAGCAGCGCGTTGCCGAGCGCCGCCTTCGAGTCGGGCAGGTGGAACGAGGTGATCCAGGTCTGCGGCCGGTCGCCGAGCGCCTTCGTGCTCAGCACCATGAAGAAGTTGACCTGCATCGAGTCCCAGGCGACACGACGCACGCCGACCGCGGTCGCGGTGACCGGCTCGCCCGCGATGTCGAAGGTCAGCGTGTCGCCGACCGCGAGGCCGAGCGTCTTCATGATGCCCGCCTCGATCGACACCTCGGGCTTCGCGGGGTCGAGCCAGCGGCCGGCGACCAGCTCGTTGTACGGCTGCATCCGGTCCATGTACGACAGGTTGAACTCGCGCTCGAGCATGCGCTTCGCGCGGTCGTCGTCGAACTTCGCCGGATCCATCGGCGCACCGTTCACCTCGACGAGGCGGCCGCGGATCATCGGGTAGAGCGCCATCGGCCCGACCCCCGCCTCGCGCAGCATCCGCTCGACCTCCTCGCGCTGATCGGGCTGGATGTTGATCACGAAGCGGTTGGGTGCGTCGGGCGGGCTCGCGCGCTGCCAGCTGTCGAGCAGGTCGCCGCGGGTCACGGTCAGCAGCAGCAGCGCCATCAGCCCGACCGAGAGCGCCGCGGTCTGCGCGATCGAGGCGCCCTGCCGGCGGGTCCACGACGCGAGCGCGACGCGCAGCGCCGCGTTGCCGCCGCCGCCCACCAGGTGGCGCAGCGGCGAGACCGCGCGGATCGCGAGCCACGCGACGCCGACGAAGATGACCGCGCCGGCCGCGAAGCCGCCGATCGCGTAGGCCGCGAGCCGGCGGTCGCCGGCGAACCACAGCAGCAGCACCGAGAACGCGACGAGCGCCGCGAGTGCGGCGACCCAGGCCGACACGGGCGGCGCGCCGAGGTCACGGCGCAGCACGCGCAGCGGCGGCACGCCGGCGAGTCGCGCGAGCGGCACCGCCGCGAAGCCGAGCACCAGCAGCAGGCCGGCGAGGATCGCCTGCAGCCCGGGCAGCGGCGACGACGGCGGCAGCTGCAGCGTGAGCACCGGCGCGGCGACGCCGATCAGCGCGAGGTGCCCGAGCCAGCCGATCGCGGCGCCCACTGCGCCCGCGCCCAGCCCGAGCCACAGCATCTCCAGCAGCAGCGCGGCCAGCAGCCGCCCCTGCGTGAGGCCGATCGCACGCATCACCGCGCAGCCGTCGAGGTGGCGCTGCGCGAAGCGCCGCGCGGCGACCGCGATCGCGACCGCGGCGATCAGCGCCGACAGCAGCGAGACCAGCGCGAGGAACTGCTGGGCGCGGTCGAGCGTCGCACGCAGCTCCGGGCGCCCCGCCTCGAGCGTCTCGATCCGCACGCCGCGCGGCAGCGCGCCGCGGGCCCAGGCCTCGTAGGCGGCGACGCGCGGCGCGTCGCCTGCGACCAGCAGCCGCCAGGACACGCGGCTCGCCGGTTGCACGAGCTTCGTCGCCGCGAGGTCGTCGAGCGCGATCATCGCGCGCGGTGCGAAGTTGACGAAACCGGCGCCGCGGTCGGGCTCGATCGCGATCAGCCGCTCGATGCGGAAACTCGCGTCGCCGAGCTGCAGCGTGCCGCCGACCGCGAGACCCAAGCCGGTCGCGATCGCGGGGTCGACCCAGACGGTGCCCCGCGCGGGCACGCCGGCCGCGGCGGCGTCGGGCGCGCCGGGCGCGGGCGCGACGCGCACCTCGCCGCGCAGCGGGTAGCCGTCCGACACCGCCTTCACCGACGCGAGCAGCGAGGCCGGCGGCGCGGTCGCCCCGGGCGCGGTCTCGGCGAGCGCCATGCTCGGGAACACGACGGTGCGCGCGACGCGCAGCCCGTCGGCGAGCGCGCGCGCGGCGAGCGGCTCGGCGATCGGCCCGTCGGAGCCGATCACCAGGTCCGCGCCGAGGAGCTGGCGCGCCTGCTGGTTCAGCGCGGTCTTCATGCGATCGACGAAGAAGCCGACGCTCGAGATCGCGGCGACCGCGACCACCAGCGCGGCCGCGAGCAGGCGCAGCTCGCCGGCTCGCCAGTCGCGCCGCGCGAGCAGCCAGGAGAATCGGATCGGGTCCATCGTCGGGTCGGTGTCCTTCAGGCGCGCGGCGGGTCCGCGTCGAGCATGCGTGTCACCGCGCCGGCCACATCGGCGACCGGCGGCACCTGCCCGATGCCGCCGAAGCTCTCGCACGGGCCGTCGCCGCTGACCGCGCACTGCGTCGCGTCGAAGTCGCAGAAGATACCGACCGTGGGCCGACCGAGCGCGCCCGCCAGGTGCGTGAAGCCGGTATCGAGCCCGACGACCACGCGCGCGGCGGCCACGAGCCCCGCCGCGTCGGCGACCGACAGGAACGGCGGCAGGAAGGACGTCGCGTCCACCGGGTCGCTCCTTACGGCCTGCGGCCCCAGCGTCGCGTCGACGACGTCGCCGCCGCAGGCTGCGGCGAGCCGCACGACGCGCTCACGCTCGTCGGGGCTGCCCCACAGCCACGCGAGCCGCAGTCCGCGCCCGACGAGCAGTCGGCCGATCCCGATCCAGCGCTCCTCGGGCCAGAGCTTCTCGGGACGGCTCGCCCCGGGGATCAGCACCGCGACCGGGCGCGAGCGGTCGAGCCACGGCGGCTCGAAGCGCGGCACCTCGAGCCCGAAGCGCGCGGGGCCGTCGACGCGGTAGCCGAGCGCGGCCGCTGCGATCGCACGGTTGCGCGCGACCACGTGCAGCGACCACGGCACTTCGGCGCGCCGGTCGTAGGCGAGCGAGGCGAGCGGCTCGCGCGCCGAGGACCACGACGGCCCCGCGCGATGCGCACCGCGCGCGAGCCGCGCGACCGCGGCGCTCTTCAGCAGCCCCTGGCAGTCGACGATCCAGTCGTAGCGCGTCTCGCGCAGCCGCTCGCGGAACGTGCGCATGGCGGCGCGCGTCGCCGGCTCGCGCAGCGTGCGGCGCCACTTGCGCCAGGCGATCGGGATCACATCGGCGACGCCGGGATTCATTGCGGGGATCGATGCGAACGGCGCCTCGGCGACCCAGTCGATCGTCGCGCCCGGCGCGTGCGCGAGCAGGTCCGCGACCACCGGCTGCGCGTGCACGATGTCGCCCATCGACGACATCTTGACGACGAGCACCTTCACGGCGCGCCGCGCGCCGTCGTCAGCGCCGGCCCTGCCGCTCCGCGACCAGAGCGGGGTTCAGCGTCGGGTCGTTGTACATCTTGAACTGGCGGTAGATCCGGAAGCAGCCGGTACCCGCGCGCAGCTCGTCGAGCAGCCGGTCGTAGCACGACGCGAGGTCGTCGCGCTGGCGGCGCAGCTGCTCGAGCTTCGCCCGCGTCGAGGCGCGGTGTGCCTCGTCGACGTCGGTCCGCACGGTCTGCAGCCTCATGTGGTGGATCTTGAGCGACAGGATCGACATCCGGTCGATCATCGCGCCCGCGGTCTCGCTCGACAGGCGCGCGTCGTCGGCGCGCGGCCAGTCCGCGGTCGCGCGCAGCAGCGCGTCGTCGATGCGCTCCATCGCGTCGTTGCGCGCCTGGTTGAACCGGTCGATGTGGCGCTTGTTCGCGGCGATCTCGGCGTCGGCCGCCTGCGTGCGCCGCGCGAGGTCCTCCTCGTTCCACAGCGAGCAGTTGAAGCGGTGGTTGACCAGCACCCACGACCAGGCGTCGGCGAGCGCGCCGCCCTGCAGCACCGCGCGCGCCGGCGCGTCGTCGGCGGGCCACTCGGAGCGGGCGTGGCAGGCGTCGTGGAAGGCGGTGACGGCGGCGGAGCGGATCGTCTCGAGCATGGGAGCGAAGGATACGCGGTTCGCGCGGCGCGCCGCGTCAGAGCCCGGGGCGCCCGAGGAAGAGATAGACGAGCTTGTTGTTGCCCTGGGCCAGGCCGTAGCCGAGGTAGACCGGGCCGATGCCGGTGTGCGCGCCGAGGAACGCCGTCGCGCCGGCGATCCAGCCCGACGTGGCGTCTGGCAGCAACGGCGACCCGATCTTCCCGGCCTCGAGCGCCAGGCCGGCGTACACGCCGCGCCCGAGCGGGTTGGGCAGCGTCATGATCTGGTTCTGGTAGCTCAGGCTGCCGTAGCGCACCGAGCTGCCGATGATCTGGTTGATCTGCAGCCCCGACAGGTTCATGAAGCCGCCCAGGCTGAACGCCTGGTTCAGCGCCATGCCGTCGTTGCCCTCGCCGAGCCGGAACGAGGCAGCGAACGTGTGGTCGCCCCAGCTCTCGACCTTCTTGCCGACCAGCTGCGCGCGATACGAGTTCTCGCGTCCCATGAGGTTGCTGGTGACGTCCTCGCCGCGCACGGTCAGCCCCAGCAGGTAGCCGTCGCGCGGGAAGTCGGTCGCGTCGAGGTGGTCGGCGAGCAGCGACAGCTGCACGCCGACGTAGTCCGCGTCCTCCCCCACGAGCAGCGGGCCGCCGGTCCGCACGAAGGTCTTGCGCGAGCCCACGAACGCGCCGATCCGGGCCTCGCCGTAGACGCCCTGCACGCCGACGTCCAGGCCCGCCTGCACGGTGCTCACGCCGTACTCGGCGACCCGGTCGCGGCCGCTGAAGAGCCAGACCGGGACCTCCTCGGCCAGCAGCTGCGGGCTGACGAAGCCGCGCACCAGACCCTGGTTGACCGGCTGGAACAGCTCGGCCACGAAGCGGCGGGTGCTGCCGAACTGGAACTCGCTCTTGAACTCGCCGCCCCAGGTGTTGATCGCGGGGCGGCGGTAGCCCAACAGCACGTTGAAGAGGCCGTTGGAGTTGGAGTCGGCCGCCGCGCTCAACCCGAAGCGCAGGAAGTTCGGTCCCCACGCCTTCTCGATCGGGGAGATCTCGAGCACCTGCCCGGCGCCGTCCGGCAGCAGGGAGTAGCTGATCCGATCGTAGTCGCC